>JADGQO010000226.1 GCA_017881725.1 Fibrobacteria bacterium | reverse complement strand
CTCCGTGAACGACCGCCCGAGCGGCGGCACGTTCATCAACATGCCGGGCACACTGGCCGCGGGAGCGTTCGAATATTCACCGGGGGCGGGTATTCGCGAACGACGCGGCGAAGCGCCGATAACGACGCCCTACCGGGCGGCGCAGTAACTTGTGAGTTACCTAGGCGGGTGCCCTACGCCCCGAGGTAATTTTCCAAAACCGCCACGATGCGTTCGCCGGCCTTGCCGTCCCAGCCATGGGGTTTGCCGCCCTTTTTCCATTCGCCCGCCAGCACGCGTTCGACGGCCGCGAGGATTTTTTCCGGATCGGTGCCGACCACTTCGTTGGTGCCTTCGACCACGGTGACGGGCCGCTCGGTGTTCTCGCGCAGGGTGATGCACGGGATGCCGAGCACGGTGGTCTCTTCTTGCAGGCCGCCGGAGTCGGTGAGGACGAAGCGGGAATTCATGTTGAGGCACAGGGTCTGATGATAATCGGAGGGCTCGCGCACGGAAATGTTTTTCATCGCCTGGAACTTTTCCAGGAGGCCGAACTTTTCCATCATCTTGAGCGTGCGGGGATGCGCCGGGAAGACGATGCGGATCTTTTCCTGGATGCGGCCCAGAGCGTTCAGAAGGCGGCCCAGGGCTTCGGGATCGTCGACGTTGGAAGGCCGATGCAAGGTAAGCAGGCAGTACTGGCCGGGTTGGACGCCCAAATCCTTAAGGATGGGATTCGCTTGGGCCGTTTCCCGGTTGGACAGCAAGGTGTCGATCATGACGTTGCCGGCGAAATGGATGTCCTTGGGATCGATTCCCGACTTGCGCAGGTTGCGGTCGCCTTCCGGATCGGTGATGAAGAAAAGATCGCAAATCGAATCGGTCACCATGCGGTTGATTTCTTCCGGCATGCGCATGTCGAAGGAGCGCAGGCCCGCTTCCACGTGGGCCACAGGAATGAAAAGCTTCTTCGCTACGATAGTGCAGGCCATGGTGGAGTTCACGTCCCCGACCACGACCACGAGATCCGGTTTTTCCTTTAGGCACACCTTTTCGAATTCGACCATGACCTTGGCGGTTTGTTCCGCGTGGCTGCCGGAGCCCACGCCCAAATCGATGTCCGGCTCCGGGATGCGCAGCAGATCGAAAAAGGATTTGGACATTTTCTCGTCGTAATGCTGACCGGTATGCACCAGGTAGGGCGAAAGCTTACCCGAGCGCGTGATGGCGGACATGATGGGCGCGATCTTCATGAAATTCGGGCGTGCGCCGCACACGAGCAAAACTTTTTTCATCTGTAGATTCCCGTTATTTGTTGACGAGCGTGTAGGTCAGGTACAACGACAGGACTCCGCTGAGGACCGTAGCCAATTGCGCCGTCACGCCCAGGATTTCCTTGAACCAATACCAGCCACCGGTATTGTCGCGCGGCACGGGAATGATGACGATGTCGCCGGATTTGAAGCCCGCCTTGGCCAAAGTGCGGCCACGCGAGTACTCGTCCAGGAAATGCATCTCGATGTTCTGCTCGCCGCGCTTGATCACGATTTTGTCGATATTGCGCTCGCCGGCGATGCCTCCCGCCTGGCGAACGGCCTCCCAGACCGTGGTATTGGGGTTCGCGTAATATTGCCCCGCCTTCACCCAATAACCCAGCCAGGTCATGCGAATGGCCGGTTCGGCTTTGACGTGGGTGTCCTTTAAGTAATTGGAGAGCTTCTGGCCGAGGAAGGCTTCAAAATCATCCCGTGTGCGTCCGCCCACTTCGATGCGGCCCAGCACGGGCAGGTAGGTGAAGCCGGCGGAATCGATGGGGTAGCTGCCGTTCAGGAACGCCGTGGTATCGAGCGCCACGGACAAAGTCAGCGCTTCGCCCGGAACGAAGCGGGCATTGCCGTCGGAGGGACCAACCTCTTCGGCGCAGAGTCTAGGAGCGGCGCTCAGGGCTAAAAGGGTTAGCAGGAGATGGAAGGCCACTAACGCAAAACGGAAATGCGAATCTCGGAGGCTGCGGATCGGGACGATGAAGCTTCCCAAATGGGCTCCTTGGTTCCTGCGGTGGACGGCGCTAAAAGCTATTAAAAACCGGGATGCGGGACAATCCGCCGGCTCCGGCGGCGATGTGATTCCCTACCTTTCCCTACCTTTTCGATTCCAAACGCATTTATTTCTTTTACCTTTCGAATTTTCTCCGAGGAACCTTGAGCATCCGAATCTGGACACCCGCCGCTCCGATAAACGCATCGGACTCTTCCGCCTGGGACGCTTACGTCGAGGCCCATCCGGGCGGCACGGTCTTCCATGCCCAAGCGTGGCAAGACATCCTGGTCAAGACTTTCGGCGCGCCCTACCGGCACATCGCTGTCGAGGAAACCGGCAAGTTACGGGGGGTGGTGAGCCTGTATGCCATCCGGGGATTGACGGGGAAGAAAAACCTGTATTCCCTTCCCTACACGGCCTACGGCGGCATGCTATGCGACGGTCCGGAGACCGCCCTGCAATTACGCGAAGCGTGTTTGGAAGCCGCGCGCGCCGAAGGGGCCGGGATGGTCAGCCTGCGCAATACCATCGAAACGGGATTGGATCTTCCGGGCACCGATCTCAACGTGCAATTCGCGAAACCCCTGGGCGCCACCGAAGCGGATTGTTTGGAGTCCATCCCGCGCAAGTCGCGCGCCACCGTCCGCAAGGCCATGGCCAATCATGGATTGACTTACGTCGTCAACCGCGATTACGATTTGCTTTGGCATCTCCACGCCGTGAACCTGAAAAAACTCGGCACGCCGGTCTTCCCGAAAAAATATTTCCGCGTCATCATGGAGCGCATGGGCGACCAGGCCGATATCCTCTTTGTCATGCATCAGGGCCGGGCGGTATGCGGCGTCATGACCTTCTATTTCAAGGACGTGTGCAATCCGTATTTCTCCGGATCGCTGCCGGAATCCAACCCCACCGGCGCCAACAATTACATGTACTACGCGCTCATGTGCCACGGGCTCAAACGCGGCTGCAAGACCTTCGACTTCGGCAAGAGCCGCCGAGGCAGCGGTTCCTTCGACTTCAAGAAGAACATGGGTTTCGAGCCGCGCGCCTTGCCGTTCCAATACCTGTTCCATACCAGCCATGCGTTGCCGTCCCTGAATCCGTCCAATCCGAAACTGGCCCTGTTCATCAAAGCCTGGTCGCGCCAGCCGCTGTGGACCTCGAAAATCGCCGGACCCCTCGTGAACCGTTTCCTGCCCTGATGCGCCTGCTCTATCTGGCCCATCGCATTCCCTACCCGCCCAACAAGGGCGACAAGATCCGCTCCTACAACGAGCTGGCCTTCCTGTGCCAACGCTACGAAGTGGATTTGGTCTGCTTCCTGGACGCACCCGGAGATGAAAAATATTTGCCCAAGCTGCGCGAGATGTGCCGCAGCGTGTCGGCCTTTCGGCGCGGCCCGTTGCTCCAGGTAACCCGGCTGTTACGGGGGTTTCTCACCGGCGAGCCCTTGAGCGTGGCCCTGTACGATCATCCCGGCCTGCGCGCCCGCGTGCGCGAATTGACCGCCGCGCACGATTACGCGCGTATTTTCATCTTCTCCGGGCAGATGGCCCAGTACGCGGACTCCGCGTGGTTGCCGCGCACCGTGATCGACTTCTGCGACGTCGACTCCTACAAGTGGGACAATTATGCTGACCGGCTCCCTTTCTACTCGGGCTGGTTCTACCGCCTGGAGGCTCGGCGGCTGTTGGCCTTCGAGAAGGAGGCCGCCCGCGCGGCGCTGGCGGCGGTGTTCATCACTCCGGCGGAGCTGGACATTTTCAAAACCCTGGGCGGCGAGGGTCGCTTGGTCGCCCTCGGCAACGGCGTGGACACGGAATTCTTCAGCCCGGCGGGATCCGGAGCGGCGGCTTCCGGCACGGCGGCTTCCGCAGCGGCGGCTCCGGGAGCGGGCAGAACGGGCAGTATTACCGGCCGTATCCTGTTTACCGGAGCCATGGATTATTTTCCCAACGAGGAAGGCGTCGTGTGGTTCGCGCGCGAAGTGTTGCCCGGCGTGCGGCGGAAATTTCCGGGCGCGCATTTCGTCATCGCGGGGAGCAACCCCACCCAGAAGGTCAAGGCCCTGGCCCGCTTGGAGGGCGTGGAGGTGACGGGCTTCGTCGAGGACATGCGCGCGGAACAGGCCAAGGCGCACGTGGTGGTCGTGCCCCTGCGCATCGCGCGGGGAATGCAGAACAAGGTATTGGAAGCCATGGCCTGCGGCAAGGCCGTGGTGGTGGCCCGCAAAGCGATGGGCGGAATCCACGCCGAGGACGGCCGCGATTTGTGCGTGGCCGAATCGCCGGAGGAATTCCAGGCCGCCTTGACATCGCTGCTGGGCGACCCGGCCCGCGTGGAAGCCATGGGCAGCGCGGCGCGCGAGTACATCCTTCGCAATCTGTCCTGGCAAAGCGGGTTGGAAAAAGGCTTGGTTCCACTGATGGAAGACGACGACGGCAGGCTGCCTTAAAGGTCCGGATCAAACCCCCCGCTTTTTTAATTCGCTGCGGCCGGCGAATTCCGGGGCCTTCGGCTCTGACCAGAAGTCGAGGCACTTTTGCACCGCCTCGGGACTACGAAGAATCCCGCTATGCCCGAATCCCTCGGTCAAAAGCAAATCCGCTTTGCGCCCCGCTTCACGCAGTTCCAGCGCCTCCTCGCAGGGGACTACGGAGTCGTTGCGATCATGAATGATTAAGGTTGGGATTTCCAGGCGGGCGATGTTCGTGTCGGCGGAAAAACGTTTCCAAACATCTTCTTCCCGGCCTCGGAAACGGGAATCGATATTGGCCCGGAACCGAGCCCGAAGGTCGCCGCGAATCCCGAGCGTAGTACAAAACTTTTCGAATATCCCCTCGAAGGAAGACGGCGTGCTGAAGAGGATCAGGGAGGACGTGCGCAGACCCGTAGCGGCGGCGAACAAGGCGCAGACGCCGCCGAAGGAATGCCCGACCGTGGAATGGAAAGGACCATGCAGCCGATCCAATTCCCGCATGAGGTTGGTTATCTCCAGGAGATCCGTACACCACACGCCCGCCGACTCCACCATGGACAGCAGCAGCTACCGCGTCATCGTCCGCAACGCCGCCGGCAGCGTGACCAGCGCCTCCGCGATTTTGCATGTGACCAAACCGCAACCCGATTCGGTTCGCTACGAAGCGGAAAACGCTTTGCTCTCTGGGCCCGTCGTCGCCAAAAACTATTCCGGTTACACGGGAACGGGCTTCGCGGATTACATCAATCTGACAGGGGACTTCGTGGAGTGGACCGTGACCGCAGCGTCGGCAAAAAGCTATAGCCTCACGTTCCGATATGCCAACGGCAGCGCCGCTTCCCGGCCCTTGAAGATCGTCGTGAACGGGGTAACGGTGAATGCCGGCCTGGCCTTCCCGCCCACGGGATCGTGGCAGACGTGGAATACGTGACTCTCAACGCTGCGCTCAAAGCCGGCAGCAACAAGGTGGACGCCGTGGCCATTGGATCCAGCGGCGGCAACATCGACAACCTGCTTATGAAATAGACCCGGCTACCAAATGACTTTCAGGTTCCAGGCCAGCGACCAACCCTTGCGATCAGGGTTGAGGTATTGCAGATAGGGTCCGTATACCGACCGGAAATCCGCTTCGCAGCGGAAGGGGAGCCAGTTCCCGGTTCCCACGGTCGTATTCACAGCCCAGTATCGTCCCCAGACGCGTTCCAAGCCCACCGTGATGGGCGGCAGGGGATGGTAGCTTGCGCCGATGCGCGGGAGGTACACACGTGTTACCCCCGCGTCCCATCCGGCTAACAGTTTGTCGAAATAGGCAGGTGCGTAGCGCGCCCCGGCGGCGGCTTCCGAGAAAAAGCTCCAGCGCCCGGCGGGAGAGGATGCGCTAAAGCTACCGGTCGTCAACCAAGGCGCGAAATCGACGTGGGTATGGGCGTTGGACTGGGGATCGGAATCGATAACGGGCGCCATCCCATCGAAGGCGCGCAGATCCCGGGCGGCCCAACCAAATTCCAGTTTCCATCCTCCCGGATACGTGGAAGGAACGTAGACCATGCCTACGTCCGGCGTGAAACGGGTTGACTTGAACGTGTTCATCAGGTTGACCTGACGATAGGTATCCGTGAGGCCGATGGAAACGTGCCCCTTGCCCTCGGGATCCAAAGGCCAGCGATAGGCCGCCTGGAAGCCGAACCGGTTATCGAGGATGACGGCACTGGTGAAGTCGAACGTCTCGCCGGCTCCCGTGAAGAAGGCGCCTAGGTAAAAGCGCTGCAAAAACCTTCCGCCCAACGAGAAATCGCTTCCCTGGGATTTCCCGGCTTTCTGGGTGCCTAGTTGCGCGTACCCTCGTTCCCCATCCGCCAAGCGGGCTGGGTTCAAAAGTGAGGCGCCGGGACCCTCTGGAGATAAGAGAAGTTCCATGCGGACCGGTTGGGTATATCGGAAGAGGGAAATGCTATCCCTCTGATCCAAGGCATGCGCGGGAGCCAGGCAGGCAAAGGCCGCGAACAGGTATAGGGCGTTAGGGAACGATTTTGCGGGCATGGGAAAAGATTAAAGCATAGAAAAACCCGAGCGACGCCGCATTGCGGCGGGAAGACTCGCCCCGCGACGCCAAGGCCGCCCAGCACTTGGATTTTTTCCGCCGGGAGCCAGGAAGACTTGTCCAGATAGAAAGCGCCTCAAGGAAAAGTCGGCGTTTCCTTTGCGCCCATGCTTTTCAATATCTTGACGATTTCGTCCTCATGCTTCAGCACCGCGACGGTGTAGACGGTGTTGTGACCCGGTATTTGCGCATTGACGTCCGCGCCTTTGGCGATGAGGAATTTGGCGATATCCGGATGCTCTTCCCAGACGGCCTCCATCAAGGCCGAGGATCCGTTCGTTCCCTGGGCGTTAAGTTTGGCGCCATGTTCCAGGAGGTACTTGACCACGTCCAGATGTCCTTCCCTGGCGGCCATCATCAAGGGAGTATAATCATCCTCGTCTTTGTCCCGGGCATTCACATCCGCGCCTTTTTGAATCAAGGTCTTGACCAACTCCAGGTTTCCCTGCGCGGCCGGTCCGAAGAGATCGTTGGTTTGTCCCAGGCACATCAAGGGAAAAGCCAAAAACATAAGCGGGAGTACCTTCATAAAAGCCTCTCTTTCCAATTTGTTCAAGCGTAAAACGATCAACCCCAATCATCGGTTGGCGAGGAAGAATTAAATCGGGAACCTGGGAAACCGCCCTTTTTGGCCCAGGTTATTTGTGACAATTTTGCATGGCGGTCCAATCGCCGAGTAATGAATCCGCATTCAACATTTCAGGTTCATGGTCCCGCCTCAAGGATAAGTCGGCGTTTCCTTCGCGTTCATGCTTTTCAATAGCTTAACGAATGGCTGCGAGCGGAAAATGCCCCCGAAGGATTCCGGGGGCTTGGATTCTCATGTGTATGATTCCCTGCATTTTTCAGGGAACGACGAACTTCAAACTGTTGGAACCCTTGGGGTTGAGATTGGTGTACACGGGCTTTCCGGTGGAGGAATCGGGATAGCTGCTGTTGATGCCGCCGGCATTGGCGGTAAAGGCTTCGGCATACAGGGTGTCCCCGGATTGGAAACCCGCGTTCGCCAGGATGGCCGGCGTCAAATGGAGATCCACATTGTTCACGCCTTTCCGGAAATAGGCGTTGAAGAAAAGGTCCGTCGCATTTTCACTGGGGGCCGCCGAAAGCTTGGGATCCAGCGACAACACCAAATAAACCCGATAGAGGCCTTGTACCGTCGTGTCCGAAAGCTTGGCCCCCAAATAGACGGAGGCCGAATCGTTCCGCGCCGAAGAATAGGACAGCAGCGAAAGGTCGCCGACGGAAAAAGCCGGAGCCTTGCAGAGATAGACCGTGCCGATGTTCTTGCCGGTTCCGTTGGCCTGATTCACGTTAGCCTTGACCAATCCATATCCGGTCTTGGTGAAGGACACCGTATAGGCGCCGTTCTTGACTCCCGGAATGCTCCAGTCCCCGTTGGCATCGGTTGAGGCCACGAGGCCCGTGCCGCCGATGGAAACCTGCACGCTGTCGCGCCGGACATGTTGATCCCCGTTGACGTCCACGAGAATCACGGAACCGCCGAGGCTGCCCGCCAAAGGCATTCCCGTGAACTTCGGGATGACGATTTTAACGACGTTGCCGCGAACGCCATTAACATTGGTGAACAGGGTTTTTCCCGTCAAGGTGTCCAGGTAACCGCTGTTGTTGCCTCCGGCGTTGGCCGCGTAGGCGGCGGCATAAATGGTGTCTCCGGGCGCGAACCCGGATGTGACCAGGCTCGCCGGCGTCAAGCGGATGTCGGTGGAGTCCACTCCGTTCGTGAAGTTGGTGGTGAAGAAGGATCCCATTGAACGCGGTGTCGGCGCGACCGGGAGGTTGGTGTCCGGAGCGAGCACCAGGTAAATCCGGTACGGCCCGGTAATGTCGGTTTTGGTCAGGGTAACACCCAGGTAAACCGAGTTGGAATCGTTCCGGGCGCCGGACAAGCCCAATGCGGCCAGGCTGGAAACGGAAAATGACGGCGGCGCGCATAGGAAAACGGTGCCCAGGTTTTTATCGCTGCCTCCGGTGAATTGCAATTGCACGGATTCGGATTTGCCATACCCGTTTTTTTCGAAAGCGATGGTATAGATTCCGGTTTTCAAATCCGGCAAGGTCCATTTCCCGGAACTGTCGGTGAAAACTTTTTGCGAGGAACCTTGTAGGGTAACCTGCACGCTATCCCGACGCGCAGGCTGGCTGCCATTGGCGTCGACCAAGGTCACGTAACCCGTGAGCGAACCGGAAAGGGACGGACCAGCCGGTCCCTCCATGCAGCCCGTTACAAAGCCCGTCATGAAGCCCGTCATGCAAACCGATAAAAAACCGGCGGAAACCAATTGTTGATAATGCTTGCGCATAGACCCTCCTGGAGGTGGTTGCAAATGAGAGAGGTTGTTACGGAAGAGGAGAGGAATTTCTCTTCGTCAGTTCGGGTAACGCAAAGGCCATGCCCGGACTCATGTCCGCGTCAGACGCTGAATTCAAGCGATTCGCGTTTTCCAAATCCGGGCCTAACCGAAAACGTCGTAACCCATATCGCATTTGCGTCGAAAGGGCCGGCTGAGGAGGTAACCTGGGAATGGCGGGGTGGCCGTCAAGGGGGCGAACCAGCGGGTGATGGAAACCGGAAATCCAGGCGACAATTGTTGTTGTTGTTGTCGGCAACCACCGCCTGAGACCGCGAAGAACTTAATATGTTGATGCTCGAATGGAAAATTTATTGAATGAGCCTGATGGCAGTCCCCGCATCATCTTCCGGTTGGCGCTTTTTTTCGGTTTTTGCTGCGGGCTCGTTTTATACTTCGCGCTGCGCTCTTCCGCAGGGATGGCGAATGGCGCCATGCAAAATGGACGCGCAACGGGAGGGATGTCTTTTAAGGGATTCGAAACCGCTGCGGGCGCCGCACGTTCAGAGAATCCCGTCGATTTGTATTTGAAACCACCAAACAATTTCCATCGCCCTAAAACGACAAAGCCTGGCCCGGCATCCGCCGCGCCCAAAGGCGAGCCCGCACGGGCGGTGGTTAAAAGCATCAATCGCTCCAAGCCGCTCGGAAGCAAATCCGCAGGAGTCCCTGGGAGGCATCCCGTGAATGCCGCCCTGACCCAGGCGTCGAAATCCGTAGCGGGAAATCAGGTTTCGTTTTTAGAGAACGATAGCGCCTTGCTGCGACGCGGCGATCAATTGAAAAAGGGCAGCCAGAATTCAGAAGCGTTATCCGCCTATAGAAAAGTGCTGGCGCATAGCCCGACCAATGAGAAAGCCCTGGCGGGGATGGGAGACCTGTTCCTCAATTCCGGGCGGTTTGACTCCGCGGTACAATTTTACCGTTCCGCGCTCGCGGTAAACCCGCGCAGTCCCGCAGTCCACAATGGTTTGGGCACGGCCCTGTATTACAACTCCATGCGCGCGTCGATTCCTTTTTTCGCCAAGGCCCAGCATATCCAAGATGTGAAACGCTATTTGCAGGACCAGTATGACAGCGCGGTGGCCCAATACACCGCGGCCATTTCGCTGGACAGCGGTTTTGTCGGCGCGCTGACGAACCGGGGCGTGCTCCGCGACCTGCATAAGGATCCGGAGGCCGCGCTTAAAGACTACTCGCTTTCCATAAAAATCAAGCCCGCCAATGCCGATGCCTATAGCAAGCGCGCCGGGACCTATAAGGATTTAGGCCGATTTGATCAAGCCATCTCGGACTATTCCGCAGCCATCAAATTGGATAGTTCAACCTATGAAAACGATCCGACGATCCATTACGCCAACGCTTACTTTGGGCGGGGATTGGCATTTTATAAAACGGGGAAACTCGATCAGGCGATCGCCGATTTCGACAGCACGCTGGTCCTTTCACCTAAGCACACGCTGGCGTTAATCAGCAAAGGCGTTGCGCTGGCCGACAAGAAGCAATATGACAGCGCCATTGCCGCCTATTCCCTGGCGCTGTCGCTGCTGGCTCCCAATGAATATGAGGAAGACAGGCTATTGGCGTATCTGCAAAGAGGCAATTCCCGGAAAGCCCTGGGGCAATACGACGCCGCGATTCCCGACTACCAGAAAGCCTTGGAATCCCCCAGCCTGGCGCCCAAAGCTTGCTGGAGACTGGCCGAATGCTTTTGCTTAAAAGGGGACGCCGCGCAAGCGATGATTTGGTTGCAAAAGGCGAAATCGCTTCATTCCGCCGACCTTAAAAAGTGGGGTCGTGATCGCGAGCTTTCCAGCCTCTGGAGTTTGCCGGAGTTTGAAGAATTAATCCGGAATTAACCCCGCTGGATCACGGCCATGGCGTCGTTCAGGCGCGTGAGACGGGCCTCGGTAACTCGGAAGTTACTGGAGGAGAAGGCGAGGGCGTGGGCGTGGGCGATTACGGACCCGGCTGCCAAATAAACTTTTTCAGGGTGTTGAAATTTTGGGGCGAGGATTCCACCGACCTACCTAACGCGTCGATTTCGGAATCACCAACTTTAATGGTAATTATTTTCGTTCTGGTTTTTTCAATCGCCGAAATAACCGAGCCATCCACCACGGAGGAATAACAAATATACTTGATGCCTTCGACGGAGGGAAATTCGGTTCTCATTTTTAAAGTGTAAATCGGAAATATCTCCGAAGTATTGTTATCCGAAAAGTCGATTATTTTTTCCGCAATCCTGGTTTTTTCCGAGTCAAGTAAAGAGTCTCCCAGCCCAAAATCATTTTGCAACTGCAAGATTTTCACGTTGTTTTTCAGTGTGGTTTGATCCGCCGGCGTTTCAATGTTTCCAAAAATTTCATAGCTGTGGATACATCCCCCGCACATGCCGTCTAAATGCAAGGTTAATAGCGGGTAAACTGGGTCGGTGTTCGAAAGAAACACTATTGCTCCCGGATCGGACGGCGGGATATATCCCAGCCAAACATCGCCGATGGGTTGGGAGTTCGATTTTATATATCCCATCGGGATTATGCTTCCCATAACAATTATCGAATTCAGGGCATCCATACGCGCCGAAGCGTCAGGTAATTTTTGGCACCGGATAGTCGAAGAAATTCTTTTCTTGATGATGAAATTCGAATCCAAAAGATCGAAAACGTAGCGGCTTGTTTTAACTTGCGAAAATCCACGTGAGGCCGAAACGCAAGCCAGGAGAACCCATAGCCAGTGTCGATAACTCTTGAGGATTCGCAGTGTTTCCATGGGATCCCCTCCAATTCAAATGAGCGGTGACTTTGAAAAAACCCGAGCGACGCCGCATTGCGGCGGGAGGACTTGCCCCGCGACGCCAAGGCCGCCCAGCACTTGGATTTTTTCCGCGTTCGAACATCCGGGCGTTCAGGTGTGAAAGCTTTTATGCTTTTAAGCCCCTAGCCTCTAGGTCAATCGCTGCAAGACGGATTCGAGGGTGGGCGAACCCGTGGCCACGATGTCCACCATGAAACGCTGGCGGGCATCGGTGAGATGCTCGAAGGTGAAACCACCGGCTCCAAAAGCTTTTTCCAGAACCGCGAGGAGATCGGGTTTTATAGCTGCCAAGGTCTGGGGCGTGTTGGGCGCGAGGGCGCGGCTGTTGACGATGAAGCGCAGATCACCGGCCTGGAAGCGGGGGGCGTGGGTGAACCCTTTTTCGTCTTGCAGGCGCTTGGCCACGCGGAGCGCGCCGATCAAAGTCGAACGCAGCTTGTCGGCGTTGCCGCCGTCCATGGGCTGCTTGTAATCGTAGAGCAGGCCGAGGCGGCGGCCGGTATGATCGAGCGAGTAGTTCACGTAATGGCCGACCAGGATGACCACGGGGCCGTCTTGGACATGCTTATAGTCGGCCACGTCCACGAACACTTCGGGCGCGCCGGGGATCCAATCGTTCAAGACCTTGAAGAATTCGTCGGGCTCGGCCTCGGCGGGATTGTCCAGGTGCAGTTTCCAGTTGATGTATTGCAGGTTCATCGGATCCTCAGGTCTTGGAAACGTTGGTGGCGGCAGGGCCGACCGAAGCGGTCGGGGCGGATTTTGCCAACAGGCCGGTTTTGCTCTTCTCGGCGTTCATGCTCATGCGCAGGTAACAGCTATGTGACGCTTCGATGAAGAGCTGGGCCTCTTGGAGCAGGCGCTGGGCCTTCTCCTTGTCGATGGCTTTGTCTTTCTCCTCGTGGGCGTGGAAATAGAATTGCGCGAAGCGCGGGCCCGCGGAGGGATCGAAGAAGAGCTGGGTGTCGTAGAAGCGCTCCTTGAATTGCGCCATCACGGCTTCCGGGTCTTCGGAGATGTCGATGTTGTAGGCTTTGATCAGGCCCTGGGCCGCGTACAGCATGGCCTTGTAGGCGCGCGCATGCGCGGCCGCGATGTCGTTGGTGTCGTAATTCAAGAGCGCCTCGAACACTTCGCGGTCGGCGGCCTTGAGGCCGAACTCCGTCAGCGAAACCACTTCGCCGGCGCATTCGCCCATGCCCTTGTCCTTCACGGAGTATTCGCGCACGCTGCCCCAGTCCTTGTAGAACTCGGGGTCTTTTTCGTAGGCCGGAACGGCGGAAACGTCCGCGACGCCTTGCATGATGGCGCCCTTGCCGGTGCGCTCCACCCAGGCGCGGAAGCCCTCGCCTTTTTGCTTGCCTTTCAAGTACAGGTCGGCCAGGCGTTCGACCACGGCCGGGATGGCTTTAGAGGCGATGCCGCCGACGGCCAGCCCGTAAGAGCCGCCGTTGTTGGTGAATTGCCCACCCAGCACCATTTGGAAATGCGGGACGATGTAACCGCCCACGTTGCGGCTGATGCCGAAGAAGCCGATGTCGGAAATGTGCTGTTGGCCGCAGGAGTTGAAGCAGCCGGAAATCTTGATGCGCAGGTTGCGGACGCTTTCATCGAGCTCCACGGCTTTTTTCGCCAAGCGGGAGCGGAGTTCGGCGGCGAGGCCGCGCGAGCTGGAGACGCCCAGTTTGCAGGTGTCGGTGCCCGGGCAGGCGGTGATGTCCACGATGGACGCGGCGCCGGGTTCGGCCAAATCGATGGCGGCGAGGTCGCGGTACAGGTTTTGCAAATCCTCTTCGCGGACCCAACGCAGGACGATGTTCTGCTCCACCGTAGTGCGCAGGGTGTCCTTGACGTACTTACGGGCCACGTCGGCCAGGGCGCGGGCCTGGTTGGACGTGATGTCGCCCAGGGGTAACGTGACGGTTACGGTAACATAGCCGTCTTGTTTTTGCGGATACGCGTTGGTCAGGCACCAGAAGTCGAACGTCGCGTCGCCGGTGGCGGCGAGGGTGACGTCGGAGCCTTGACCGGCTTGGCGCGTGGCTTGCGCGGCGGGAGACAGGGGCCGCAGGGGTAGCAAGGGTTTTTCCTCGAACTTGGGCAAGGTGGACAGGAAATCCGTCCAGCGCGGATCGACCGGGAGCTTGGCGCGTTCTTCCAAAACCAATTCCCGGAACTTGTCGATGCCCAGATCGGCCACCAGGAACTTGACGCGGGCGCGATGGCGCTTCTTTTTTTCGCCCAGGCGCGCGAACACGCGACACACGGCTTGCGTCAGCGCCAGCACTTCCTCTTCCGGCACGAAGTCGGCGAAGAGCTTGGCGTCGTAGGTCACGGCCCCGAGGCCGCCGCCGACGTAATATTCGAAGCCGCGGCGCACGGTGCCGTCCGGTTGGGGCTTGGCCACGGCGATGAGGCCGAGGTCATGGATGTTGGTGAGGCCGCAGGGATTGTGCTTGCAGCCGGAAAGCGCGATTTTGAATTTGCGCCCGAAGTCCTGGACGTCGGGATGGCCCAGCAGGTATTTGAACACGGCGTTGGCGTAGCCCGTGATGTCGAAGGCCTCGTCGCGGCAGACGCCGGCGATGGGGCAGGCTGTGACGTTGCGGACGGAATTGCCGCAGGCCTCGCGCGTGGTGATGCCCACGGCCGCCAGGCGGCGGAACATGGAGGGGCAATTTTCGATATGGATGTAATGCAGTTGGATGTCCTGGCGCGTGGTAACATGCAAGATACCGTCGGAATATTCCTCGCCCAGTTCCGCCATCACTTCCAGTTGCTCGGGCGTCATGCCGCCCCAGGGCAGCTTGATGCGCTCCATGCCGGGCGCGTCCCAATGCGTTTCGGGGCCTTTGAACAAATCGTTGGGAAAAGGAATCTCGCGCGTTTCCACGCCGTCATGGCGATGGCCGTTGTCGTAACGCTGCCCATAGGCGCCCATGCGCAGGCGCGTTTCGGCGAACAGCTTGTCTTCCATCTTGCCGCGTTTCTTCAGCAGGATGTCGGTTTCGAAATTGTCGATGTCCTCGCGCCATTTCGGATCGAGGCGGGCAGACAATTGGGTTTTCCAGTATTGCGCGGCGCTGGAAGTCACCAGGTCGCCGGAAGTTTTGCCGATAGGCGAATTCGCTTGGTCTTGCATAGGAGGATAAATATAATATTGCCGCTTTTAATTCCTAGTGAATAACCATGATTAAAAGACATTTTTTTCTCTACCGCGCCAATTTGTCGCATCAAGTGGCGATTTTATAGAATTAAAGAGGATTTAAAGAGGATATTTCCGGAAAATTTCATCATACTTATTCAGTATGTTAAATCCTCAAGAGTGAGGCGAAAGTGGTCGTTCGTTCGGGCTGGCAGTGGCTTCCTTCACCTATTTCCTACCCTCGGAGCCTCCGCTTCGCCTCAGGCTATCCGCAGTGCGTCCATCTTAGCGTTTTCACGGGCGGATTTTTCTTTTCCCGAACCGATTTTTAAAGTCCCGGCCCAACCTTCTCTTGGCGATGTTTGGATAACCAAGGGTCAGGATTCAAAGGCCTAAAGCGGCGCATGTACTAAGTCGTACGGAATCTTTGCATCCGCGATTATGAACCGGTACAATCATGTAGTCATCCGACCCCACGAATTGATTACCCGACGAGCCGGGTCGGACCACGACGGAGCTGAATATGGAACCCATCGACCGAGACAGGATTCGCTTGGCCCATAAGATGGCCAAGAAGCTGGCGAGGAACCGAAGCAAACAACGGACGGTAAGGAAGCTGGCCCAAACCATGGTGGTCGTGCCCGGTCCCGGCATGAAACGCGCCCTTCCCATTCGCTCCAGCATCAACCGCAACAAGCGGCTGACCTATATCATGCTGGTGGGCATTTCCTTGGGCGCCTATATCTATGACATGGACCTGGGCTCCATGGCCCGGTTGATGAACCTGGTGCAGGCCGAGACGCAACATCGTTTGCCGGCCTTCGCCCGCGCGCATTCCTGACTTTTCCGGAAACCCCGGCCGCCCCGCACCTGGGTAACATCACCGATACTGTAACTGGTAAGATACCTAGGCCACCGGAAATCTCCAAGGCTCCCCGTTTGGCCGTTGCGGCCGCGCTAGCAGGCTTGCGCGTGTACCTCGATTTCGACGACGACCCCAAAACCTTCGCGGCCCGGCCCCTGGACAAGTTCGGCCGTAAATTGCCCGCCGACGAAATCGCGCGCGGCGTTCGGCTGGGCCGTTCCCTGTGGGCCAGGTTATTCCGTCGAAGTCTTCTCCCTTCTGACTCACACCAAACTCGGCCCGACTCCGGTTTCATTCGTCTGGCGCGATCACAGGTGTCGATACCCCAAAGAATTACGCTATGCCGATAGAGGTGGGGAGCTTCGGACTAGCTAAGCAACGAACTCCAGCTTTTAGCTGGGGCTTCATCAATGTCAGCGCCGTCTTTGAGTAATGGTGGTTGCAGTATTTCCGATCCGGACCATATGCCTTTTTCCAATATGAGGATTCCTTTTTCCGTGACATAGAAATAGAAGTCGATTTTATTTACCCAAACGGGGATTCCAAAGAGGATCAAAAAGCAAATAAGGATCGAGCTTATTTACGGCTCCCGCTCCTGCATCTCCGACACGCGCCCCACATCGTTGCGCTGCAAGTAGGGGTAACAACTGATCTCCGTCGTCTTCACCGCGACCCGCTCCCCCGCCACGTAGACGGTATCGACGGGGTTGAATCCGAAATAGAAGCAGCGATTATTGTATTCGAACACGCGCTTGTCCTTGATGGGCCGTTCGATGGCATTCCAGACCACGTCGCGGATTTTCCACAGGAATTTCCGGGTCGTCACGGAATCGCCGATGAAGAAGGAGACGACGTTCGATTCGCAATTGAAGCATTGCACCTCTTCCAGGTTGCCGACGTAATTGCCTTGGACGTCGGCGGGAAGGGTCAGCACCTGGCGATCGATGAAAACGGAATCGGCCTTTGGGGTAACGGAGATGTTACCTTGGTCCGAGACCGCAACGGACGCAGCCGGGGCCGCACCGGGCGCAATGACGGCATGGGACGTGTCTTTTTTTGGGGCCGGTGGGCGGAGGCCCATCCAATTCCGGGCTTCGGAGAGAACAGACAAGAGCAGGATGAAATGAATGATGCGCATAACCTTTTAGGTAAATCGAAGCCCATTTTCCGTCTACAACCAATTTTCCCAGCCTCGACCTACCGATTCCTAACCCGTCAATTCGAGCCTCACTCCCCCGTTTTTTCCGCCATATTGCCACTTTTCACCCACCAAATCATCACCCCATTCACGCCAAGGCACACCCCACCCCTGCTGGGGCGTACTCCAGCCTTGCTGGGGCTTTGCCCTGAGCCTCCATTCCTCGCCGCCTTCGTTTCGCAATTTTGGAGTCGAGGCACTAGTTTATCGTCCATGCAGGTGATCACCGCGGCGTTCCTATTTTCCATTCTCCCCGCCTTGCACCAGGGTAACCTTACCGATACCGTAACTGATAGGATACCTACGCCTCCGGAAATCTCCAAGGCCGTCACCGCGTTGGCGGACTTGCGCGTTTACATCGATTTCGACGATGACCCCAAAACCTTCGCAGCCTGGCCCGTGGACAAATTCGGACGCAAACTTCCCGCCGACGAAATCGCGCGCGGGGTTCGGCTGGGCCTTTCCCTGTGGGCCAGCGTGCTGCCGGACATGCATTTCCGCTTCGTGGACAAAACCGAGGGCGCCAACCTGTTGATTCGCTTCGGTCCCTACGCGCGTTCGGGGTTCGGCGATGCGGGCGGGCGGGCTTTTTCGCCCTCGGAGTGGAACCGCGTGGACGCCGATTGCGGCCGGTTCT
>JADGQO010000225.1 GCA_017881725.1 Fibrobacteria bacterium | reverse complement strand
GCGCGGGGGCAAGCCCGAGCTTGTAGCCTGGGGCTTCCGCAATCCTTTCGCCATGGCCTTCGCGCCCGACGGAAGGTTTTTCGCCCTCGACAACGGCTATGACGAGCGCGGTTCGCGGCCCATCTGGGGCGCAGGCGAATTGCTCTGGGAGGTCAAGCCCGGATCGTGGTATGGATGGCCGGACTATTCGGGACGGAAATCCCTGGACCATGCCGAGTTCACGCCGCCCCACGGGGATCGGCCGCGACGCGTACTTATCAATCCGCCGGATCCCTGGCTGCACGCCCAAGCTTCCCCAAGTCATACGCCTCCTCCTGTCGCGGCCCAAGCGGATCCACCCGATCCCGTCGCGGTGTTGCCGGTACATGCCTCTGCGGACGGATTGGATTTTTCCAGGTCCCAAGGCTTCGGCTATCTCGGCCAAGCTTTCGTCGCTGAGTTCGGCGACATGGCCCCGTCGGTGGGCAAGGTCCTGGAACCGGTGGGATTCAAGGTGGCCCGGGTCGATATGGCCCGCGGCCAGGCCGAGGATTTCGCCGTCAACCGCAAAGGCGTGGGACCCGCATCCCAGCTGGGCTCCGGAGGCCTGGAGCGGCCGGTTTCCCTACGCTTTGATCCCGCCGGAACATCACTGTATATCGTCGACTTCGGTATCATGGCCGTTACGGACAAAGGCCCGAGGTCGCAACGCGGGACCGGCGTCATCTGGCGGATCTGGAAGGAAGAGAAATGAAACGATTTAACCGAACCGGAATGACGGCTTGCGCCCTCGCGCTGGGGTTGGGGATGGCATGCTCGGGCCGGCGCAGCGAACCTTTGCGTGGCAGCTTGGATATTTCCGATCCCAAGGTGGCCCACGGCCAGACTGTTTACATGAACCGGTGCGACAAATGCCATCCGGGCGGGGATGCCGGCCTGGGGCCGTCCTTGAACAATAAGCCCTTGCCGGGATTCCTGATTGACTTCCAGGTGCGCCACGGTTTGGGGGCCATGCCCGCAATCACCGATGAGGTTGTGCCGAAGGCGGATCTGGATGACATCGTGGTCTATCTCAAAGCGTTGCGGCGGAACGGCTGAGGTTTAGATAGAGGTTCACGTGAGCCAACAAGTCAGCAGGCGGATCGATGGGAAATCGACCAGCCTCATGTCTATATTTACGCCATGGCCGATTTCGCGCTTGCGTACGATTCCCTAGAAAGCCTCAGGCGGGTTCATCCCGCTTGGCGTCTGCTGGCGGCCGATCATGCTCCCTTCATCGTCGGGTTTTTACATCGCGCCTTTATTGAACCGAATGTGCGAAGCCTTCCGGAGCAGGAGATTCTGACGCGCCTGGAAGACCATCTCTTTCACTTACGGGAACGGAAGGGCGGAGAGGCTTTCAAACGGTCGGCAAAAGAATACCTGGACGATTGGTCATCGAGCGGCCGGGCTTGGCTGCGGAAGTATTATCCGCCGGAAGGCGACGAGCCGCATTTCGACCTGACACCCGCGACCGAAAAGGCCATCGAATGGGTGATGGGTCTTAGCCAAAAGCAATTCGTAGGGACGGAGTCCCGGCTGATGACCGTTTTCGAATTGCTGCGGCAATTGGCCGAAGGCACACAAGAAGATCCGGAAACCCGCATCGCGGAACTGGAAAAACGGCGGGACCGGATAGATGAAGATATCCGCAGCATCCGGGAAGGTCGCATGAGCGTGATGGAACCGACGCAGGTGAGGGACCGCTTTCTTCAGATGGCCGCCACCGCCCGCGGCCTGCTGGGGGATTTTCGGGAGGTAGAACAAAACTTCCGTGATCTCGATCGCAGCGTCCGCGACCGGATAGCCACCTGGGACGGCAGCAAAGGATCCTTGCTGCAAGACGTGTTCGGCGCGAGCGATGCCATCCGCGATTCGGATCAGGGCCGCAGCTTTCAGGCTTTCTGGGACTTCCTCATGTCGCCGGCCCGTCAAGAGGAGTTGACATCCCTGCTCGAAACCGTACTCGCCCTGCCCCCGGTCGAGGAGCTACGACCGGACCGCCGTCTCCTCAAAGTGCATTTCGATTGGCTCCAGGCGGGCGAACAAGCCCAACGGACCGTCGCCCGGCTCTCCTCGCAACTCCGGCGTTACCTGGACGATCAGGCGGCCCTGGAAAACCGCAGGATCATGCAACTCCTGAAAAGCATCGAGCAGCATGCCGTTGCCGTGCGCGACATGCCTCCCGCAGGCGATTGGATGGAGATCGACGAACCGGCGCCGACCGTGGGCATTTCCCTGGACCGACCGTTGTACTCGCTTCCCTTGAAGCCGATGATCCTGGATGGGGATCTGCAATCGGGCGACGGCGCCTTCGCGGCGGATGCTTTATTCGACCGGAAGTACGTCGATAAGGAAGCGCTGAAAGCGCGTATCCGCAAGCTGTTGCAGGCGAAAAGCCAGATCACGCTGGAAGAACTCGTCGCAGCCTTCCCCTTGGAACTCGGCCTTTCCGAAGTCATCGCCTATCTCAGCCTGGCTGCGGAAGATCGCGGAGCCGTCATCGATGACACCGCCCACCAATCATTGGCTTGGACCGATGCCGCAGGGACAACCCGCGAGGCAGTTTTGCCCTTCGTCACCTTCCACAGATAATCACAGATAGCCGCGAACCCATGCAAACCCTCGATCGCAATCACAACCTGTCCTTGGTCCTCATCACCTTGATGAAGGGCGTGACCTATATGGAAACGGATCCGCCGCTCTGGCAAGCGCTGTTGGGACTTCAGGCCCGGGTCCGGGAACACCTGGAAGTACTTGGGTTGGAACTTATCCTGGACGAGGCCGAAGGGTATGCGTTCCTCCGCCAGAAGCCGACTCGGGAGGGTGAGCCGGATTTGCCTCGGCTCGTGCAGCGGAGGCAGTTGAGCTATCCGGTCAGCTTGCTGCTTGCCCTGATTCGGAAAAAGTTGGCGGAGTCGGATGCGCAAAGCGGTGATGTCCGACTCATCCTGGGCCGGGAGGAAATCATCGATTTGGTGCGGACCTTTTTCGCGGACAACCCAAACTCGGCCCGCCTGTCGGATCGCATCGCCGGGAACATTTCGAAAATAGCGGACCTGGGATTCCTGCGCCGCCTGCGCGGCAGCGAGGAGCGTTATGAAGTGGGACGCATTCTGACTTCCTTCGTGGATGCCCAGTGGCTGCAAGATTTCGAATCTCGGCTCGCCGGATACCGGAGTCATGGCGTTGAAATCGCGAATGACGAAAAGGAAATCACAGGATGAGCACGCCGGAAACCGGATCAGAATCGTCTTCGGAACCGGTAATGGATTTCGCGCCGGAAAAGGCCAAGGCCGGGTTCCGGCTGCACGGTTTGGAAGTTTACAACTGGGGCACTTTTCACAAGCGTGTATGGTCCCTGGGTCTCGGAGGTGAAAACGCACTGCTCACCGGCGACATCGGTTCAGGAAAATCGACCTTGGTCGATGCGGTCACGACCCTCCTGGTGCCATCCCAGAAAATCGTTTTCAACAAAGCCGCCGGGGCCGAAAACCGCGAGCGGACCTTGCGGACCTATGTGCTCGGATATTATAAAAGTGAACGCGGCGAAGCTGGTTTATCCGCCAAGCCCGTTGCCCTGCGCGACCATAATTCCTATTCGGTCATACTGGGCCGGTTCTTCAATGCGGGGTTGTCGCAATACGTGACCTTGGCCCAGGTGTTCTGGATGAAGGATTCGGACGGCCAACCCGCCCGCCTTTTCGTGGTCGCGGACGGAGCCCTTTCCATCCAGGAACATTTCTCGGGATTCGGCAAGGATCTGGGAGAACTGCGGAAGCGCATCCGCCGGACACCGGGAGTTGAGGTTCACGATTCCTTCGCCGCCTATTCCGCCGCTTTCCGGCGCCGCTTCGGCATCGAGAACGAACAAGCATTGGATCTTTTTAATCAGACCGTTTCCATGAAGTCCGTCGGCAACCTCACGGATTTCGTCAGGCAGCATATGCTGGAAGCCTTTCCCGTGGAACCGCGCATCGAAGCGCTCATCGCGCATTTCGATGATTTGCACCGGGCGCATGAGTCCGTGCTCCGGGCCAAGGCGCAAATCGAAAGGCTGGCCCCGCTGGTCGAGGACTGCGGTCGCCATGTCGAACTCACAACTGGTATCCAGGGCCTCAGGGCCTGTCGCGAATCTTTGCGGCCGTGGATGGCCGGCATCAAGGGGGAACTGCTGGCCCGGCGTCTGGAAATCCTGGACGGCGAAACGGTCAAGCTGGGCTTGCGCGTGGAGGGTTTCACGGCCCGTCGTGACAACTTGAACCGGGAGCGGGACGACATCAAACAGTCCATCGCCGAAAACGGAGGCGACCGCCTGGAACGATTGAAAGCGGAGATTGCCGCGCAGCAAACGCTGAAAGAGGAACGCAGACGGAAGTCAGATCGATATGCGGCCTTGGCGGAAGCAGCCTCTCTGCCCGCAGCGGGAGATCTGGACGCCTTTCTGGCCAACCGTAACGCAGCCGTTACGGAAAGCCAAGCCTGCGAGGAGCGCGAAGCGGACATCCAAAATGAGAGTAAGGAAATCGGATTCGAGCTGAAAGGGTTTAAAGATGAGCATCAATCGCTTACTCAGGAACTGGTTTCCTTGCGGAGCCGGCGATCCAACCTGCCCTCGCACATGCTTGCCTTGCGCGGGGAACTCGGCCGCACCCTGGGATGCGAAGATGAGGAGATCCCCTTTATCGGAGAACTGATCAAGGTACGGGAAGGCGAGGAGGCCTGGGAGGGAGCCATCGAAAGGCTTTTGCACGGGTTCGGCCAATCCCTGCTGGTTCCGGATCATCTGTATTCCGAAGTGAGCCAATGGGTGGAGCGAACCAACCTCAAAAACCGGCTGGTGTATTTCCGGGTGCGCGAATCCTCAGCGACGACACGACGTTCGCCTGAACCGGGTACCTTGGCGCAGAAGTTGGCCATTAAGCCCGACTCGGATTTTTACGACTGGCTGGACGGGGAAATCACCCGACGATACGATCATGTTTGCTGCGAGACACTGGAAGAATTCCGACGCACGCCCAAGGCCATCACCCGAGCGGGTCAGATAAAGGCGACGGGAGAGCGGCATGAAAAAGACGATCGCTCGGCTCTCGGGGATCGCTCGAAATACGTACTGGGCTGGACCAATGAGGCGAAAATCGCCGCCCTCGAAGTCCGAGTCAAGATTCTGGAAAAATCCATGGCCGGATTGGCGGACAGGAATTCAACGCTCTATGCGGAGCAGAAAACCTTGCGGACCCGGCTGGAAAAAATCCAGCAGCTCATGGTATTCGACGAGTTCCGTGATTTGGACTGGAAGCCATTGGCGCTTGAGATCGCCCGTTTGGATGAAGCGAGAAACGCGCTGGAGGCGGAATCCGATACCCTGCGCACATTGCAAGCGCAGTTGACCGCCGTCGAGGAAAATCTCAAAGCTATCCAGAAGGATTTGGACAAGGCGAAGGACGGTTTAACGGAAACCCGACTCAAGCGAACCCTGGCCGCAGATGCCGCAAAGGAATGCACCGTGATTCTCGATTCCCTGCCGGCAGCGTCCCGGTCCAGGGATTTCCCCATCCTCGATGCCATGCGCAAAGTGGAACTGGCCGATGCCGTCTTCACCGTGGAGTCGTGCGACAACAAGGAGAAGGAAATCCGCGAATGGCTGCAGGGGCGGATTGACAATGAGGAGAAAAAGATTTCCCGGCTCACCGAAAAAATCGTAGCCGCCATGGAGTCCTACCGCCGGGATTATCCGTTGGAGACGAAGGAAGCGGATGCCCGCGTCGAATCGGCGGGCGAATACGTCGCCATGCTGCAAGGGCTGCGGTCCGACGATTTGCCCCGCTTTGAAAACGAATTCAAACGACTCCTGAACGAGAATACCATCCGTGAAGTCGCCAATTTCCAATCCCAGTTACACCGTGAACGACAGCTCATCAAGGAGCGTATCGACATCATCAACCGCTCCCTGCGCGAGATCGACTACAATCCCGGACGATACATTTTGCTTGAGGCCGAACCGACTCCCGATCCGGAAGTGAGGAGTTTCCAACAGGAACTGCGCGCCTGCACCGAAGGCGCCTTGACTGGATCCGGGGACGAGGCGTATTCCGAAGCCAAGTTCCACCAGGTGCGGCAAATCATCGAACGATTCCGCGGCCGGGAAGGCACCGGAGAGCTGGACCAACGCTGGCGGGGAAAGGTCACGGATGTCCGGAATTGGTTCGTCTTCTCCGCTTCCGAACGGTGGCGCGAGAACGATCGCGAGCAGGAGCATTATGCTGATTCCGGAGGCAAATCCGGCGGTCAAAAAGAGAAGCTGGCCTACACCATCCTGGCCGCGAGCTTGGCCTACCAGTTCGGTCTGGAAGGCATGGAATCCCGGGAAGCCCGTTCCCGTTCTTTCCGCTTCGTGGTGATCGACGAGGCGTTCGGGCGCGGGTCGGATGAATCGGCGCGCTTTGGGTTGGACCTTTTCAAAAGCCTGGGCTTGCAACTGTTGATTGTGACGCCGTTGCAAAAGATCCATATCATCGAACCGTATGTTTCCAACGTGGGGTTCGTCCATAACGAAGACGGCCGGATATCGCTTTTGCGAAACCTGACCATCGCGGAATACCGGGCCGAGAAAGCGGCTTGGACCCGCTGAAGCACATGCCCTGGACAACGCCCTCCGACATTCAGGCGAAAGTCCGGAGACTATGGGAGAGCGGTCGCTGGCTGGCTGCAAATCTCAAAGGTGAGCCACTGTTCCCGATTTCCTTTTCACTCGCGCATCCCGGTCCCGAAGATTTGTCCAGCCGCTTCGAGGAAGCGCGGCGTTGGATTCAGGAGCTGGAAGCGGGGGCGAAGGCTACCAGGGGATTCGGATACGAGATCGTCTCCACGGAAATCAACAACCGGCACATCGGCAAGAACAGTCTGCCGACGTCAGTGACCTTCCTCACAGAAGACGATGCCTTGCGCCTGATCGGAAAAATCCGCGAGGCGGCGCTGTTCCGATCCCTTTCGGCCCTGACGTTGGAAAAAATTCCGGAGCTTGGGACATGGATGATCGCGAAGCCGATGAAGCTGCTCGATCAGGCGGAGAAATGGCCGCGCCTGTTGGCCGTCCTGCAATGGTTACGTCAAAACCCGCGCCCGGAAATCTATGTCCGCCAAATGGACCTGTCCGGAGTCGACACCAAGTTCGTTGAGTCCTGCGAGGGAATCCTGACCGAGCTGTTCCGCGCAATGACGGACGGGTCCGTCCGCACGATCCCGGACGGGTCCGTCCGCACGATAACCGACGGGGCCGAGACCACTACCGGCTTGCCCGGTGAGGGACGGAAAAGCTTCGCGGCTAAATTCGGCTTTCTTTCCAAACCGACTTTGATCCGATTTCGCATCCTGGATCCCCAGTTGAAAATCCAGGGACTTTCGGACGTGTCCGCGCCGTTGGACCAGGTCGCATCGCTTTGCTTGCCGGTGAAACGGGTATTCATCACCGAGAACGACATCAACGGCCTCGCCTTCCCGCTCCTGGAAGGGAGCCTGGTCCTTTTCGGTTTGGGCTACGGGGTCGAGTCTCTTTCCGCCATTGCCTGGCTGCGTCAGGTCGAAATCTACTACTGGGGGGATATCGATACCCATGGCTTTGCGATCCTCGATCGGCTGCGGATGGCCTTTCCAAAATGCCGTTCCATCCTCATGGATCGCGAAACCATGATGGCCCACCGGGACTTCTGGGTTGAGGAGCACAGCCCCTCAAGGGCGGCACTGGTCCGGTTGACACCGGAAGAGAATTCCTTGTATGCGGATTTGCAGCAGAACAGAATGCAAAATAATTTGCGACTGGAACAAGAGCGCATCGGCTTCAAATGGGTCGAGAGCGCGCTGTATGGTAAAATCTGACTAGGGAACTCCAGTCCTCCGAACGGAAACCACTATTCCGCCGAACTAGGCGGGATATTCACTGATTCAGATAGTGTTTGTTATTCTCGTCGCGGCCCTATTAACCGGACTGGGAATTGGGCGTCTGAGCGGCTTCCTGAAACAAAAGTCCCTGCAGGGAGACATTCAATCCCAACTCGTCTTCGTGCAACTATGCCGTTCCATCGCGATCAAAAAAAACATCCAGGCGGGAATCCTCTTCGACGCGGCCAAAAGCCCTCCGTCGGCTGGTCCGTCGGGCGGAACCATTCCGGTTTCCGGCTTGTCCGGAAGCTGGACGGCTTGCCTGATCCGTTCCACGGCTTCCCAACAGGTACAGGCCTTCATCTGGGACGGCGGATCCTGGAGGTTACTATGAACGCGACCCACGGAACGGCGAAGCAAGGCGGCATCTCCCTGGTGGAAATTCCCGTAGCCCTGCTCATCGCCTTCGCGATGCGCTCCTTGGGCACGGTCCAAAAAGGCGTTTCCAAAAGCAGTGAATCGGGGCGCATGTACGGAGAAGTCGAGGAAGCCGTGCAGGTGATGGGACGCGACCTTCGAAATTTGGGACTTAAACATCTCTTCTATGCGACGGCTCCAGGCGTTTTCACGGATACGATTCTCTCCCAGGCCAGTTATCTTCCGAGCGACTCTTCATCATTCAATCACCGGGACGGAACGTTATTCGACACGCTCACTTTTTTGCGCCCCAAGCTGGACGCGGCGGGCGCGTTAACCTTTTGGCAAGCGACCTCGCCGTTTTCCACCAGTACCGCCAGAAGATACGCATTCGAGTTCCAAGGTTTCGGCGATGCCGGTTTCGTGGCCGGGCTGGGTTCCTTGGAGGCTGTGATCTGTTCGTCCGCCGGGAAGTTGTACTTGTCAAAAATCGCGTTCAGTGAAATTTCCCAGGGTGATTTAACCTGGGCCGCAGCGCCTACTTTGCTCCAAAAAAAGTCAACGCGGGCCGTCCGCATTTATTTGCTGGTAGGCTCGCCCAACCCCATGTTCGGGGCGCATTCCGATACCATGACCTTGGCGAACGCCAGCTTGAATTTCACCGATGGCAAGGGCCGAAGCCTTTTGGACGAAATCATCCCGACTCCCAACAACGGACCGTGAAAAGGAAGGATTCCATGACATTCCGGAAAATGCTTCCCAAGCTATCGATGGTTCCGCAAAACGAGCGCCTAGGCGGAGAAGGCTGAGAAGGCGGACAAAACGGATACGCGACGGCCACGGTCGTCCTGGTCATACTCATTTCCCTGGTGGGCGGAGCCTTTCTCTTGCAGCGGGTCAAAAACCAGGCGTCGACGACAGGAGGTTATTACCAGGCGCGCAGCGCCACCATGGCGGCCCAGGCCGGACTGACGGCGGGCAATTGGGCGGCATCGCGGCCGTGCCTTCCGTGACGGCGAAATACGCCTGGTTCATGGCCGGCGAGGCCCGCAACGTCGATCAACCCGTGGATGTGTCGGACGACGTCTATTTCGGCGGCGGAGTGCAATTTCAATCCAGCGCCGGTTTCGAAACGAGCATCAACAAGGGTTCGGCCATCGATATCGCCGGGGCTTCGGGGAAATTATACAACGACTTCCTTGTGATACTTGTAACTACTTCCATGAATTTTTCGGCGGTGTCCCCCAACGTCGTGAGCGGAAAATTTTTTTTCGAAGTGACCAGCTCGGTGACCGTGAACGGCAACCTTCCCGACAGCGACCCATCCTCGGTATGCCTCTGGCATATCAATACGGGAGGGTCCGTGAATGGGTTCGGAGGGGCGGGCGTATTCGAAGATCTTGCCCCTCTGGGCATAATGATACCGCCCTCAGGAGTGGTTCCGCCTCCGTCGCACTCCCGCCTTGGGGATCATTCATCACACTCTTGCCATGGGTGTGAGCAGCCTCACAGAATCCAAAAAACAAAAGGTTTAACTTATATGCATGCGAAACGGAAGCGGTAAGGGACCGCGGAAGTAAGGGTTCTCTCACTCACCAATAAAGGAAAAGTATCATGGCACTGAACGCATACCTCAAGCTCAAGGGACAGAAACAAGGCGAAATCAAGGGCTCCGTGACCCAAAAGGGCCGCGAGGGCAAAATCGCCGTCATCGCAGTATCGCATGAAATCATCTCCCCGCGCGACGCCGCCTCGGGCTTGCCCACCGGCAAGCGTATGCACAAGCCTTTCGTCATCACCAAGGAGTTGGACAAGTCCACGCCCCTCCTGTATAACGTTCTGGTCAACAACGAAAATCTGACCGATTGGGAGTTGCAATTCTTCCAGCCCTCCGCCACGGGCACGGAGAAGCAGCATTATACGGTGAAATTGACCAATGCCAACATCGCGTCCATCGACTTTCGCATGCTCAATAACAAGAACCCGGAATTGATGAAATTCGCGGAATATGAAGAAGTGGCGTTCACCTACCAGAAAATCGAATGGACCTGGAATGAAGGCGGAATCACGGCGGGCGACGATTGGGAAACACCCTTACACGGGTAATCTTCCCAGCCTTGAGTCTCGCAAGGCTTTCGGAGTCCCGGTTTCCGGCATGGCGCGTCCCAGTCTACTGGCGGCGCGCCTTTTTTTTCGTCCCGAGGGATGATGGCTGCGGATCGATAGGTTACTCGGTAATCGAGATCGGTTTTACCAAGAACATTTCCGAACCGAAGCGATTTTTCAAATCTACTCCGTCTAGGATCGCAACGGCCTTGATGCCCAAGCGCCCCAATTCCCTGCCCTGAAGTGAATAAATCCCGACAGTATTGGTAATCCCTTGCCAGGCCGCTGGAATGACAAACGTCTCCATCGCGCTGATCCGGTGGAAGGAAACCGATCTGTTCTTTTTCCCCGGAATGCCGAATGAGTTCGATAACACCGACACCGCTGCGGAATCTGCGGCGGCAAAATTGTCGGAATGGAATTTAAGAATGGCCAATCCGGAAGCCCCGTTAAAATCAGCGACATGGCCGGAGCCGGCGGCGGAATCGAATTCCACGGGAATGCCTTTCGACTTCAAAAGATTTCGCATGGTTACGTTGTAGCTGTAAAGCGGTCCCATGGTGACATCGTTGGGATTGTCCGCCATATGCACCTTCATGCCCATGGCCTTGAGCGAATCCGCGTTTTGCTTCACGAAGGTGAACGGATAATAATTCCGGTTGAAATAGGCCGAATCTCCGCCGAAAATCTGGGTCGGAATCGATTGGTCGAATTGCTGCGCGCTGAGGGTATCCCAGTTCACGAGCGCGGCGATGTCCGAGGCCGCGTGGCCGAATAGTTCATAATGTTTGAACGCCATCATCAAGGATCCGAATCCGCCCATGGAAATACCGTTGACGGCGCGATGCCCCCGATCCGGCAAGGTACGCAGGGTGGAATCGATATGGGGAATCAATTCCTTGATGACGCTGGTCTCGCATTTGACGCTGCCATCCTTCGAATCGGCGTAGAAGCTGTTACCCCTGCCGCTCACGAACACCATGATCATGGGATTGATGGTTTTGGAAACGATATGGGTTTGCAGTACGGAAGCATAGGGGACATTGCCCCATTCATTGCCGCCCATCCCGTGGAAAGAATAAACGACCGGGTAACGGGCGCTGGTATTGGTGGTATAGTCCGGCGGAAGGTAAACGATGTAGCCAATGGTCGTATTGTTCGCAGCGCTGTAATAGGTGAGGTGCTGGCAGCCGGTAGGCAATGTGCTCCCCGTCGGATTATTCCAGGGTTGGGACGAGTCGGCCAAAGCCGTTCCCAGACATAACATTGCGATGGCAAGGGAAAGTTGAATGATTCGAGTCATGAAATACCTTTGTGAAGAAATGGTTTCGGACTCCTCCGGTCTGCAATCGGGTCCGGATTTCCTACAATATTATAGTTCCCGAAGCTGGAACCCGGACGGAGAGTTTCACCGCAAAAAACAAAACCACATCCTATTCCGAACGGGACATCATGGTGACGGAGGGGAATCAAAACGGAATTTGAGAAGTGGGTGCGCTAAGCAAACGCGTAGGGTAACGTTTTCGTTACCCTAGTCCGAGCGCGGGACAGGCGTCCCGGCGCCGAACGGAAATTTCTAAGGCAATTCGATTTCGTTCAGCAATTTGGTCGGGGCGAAATGATCGTTGAATCCGTAGGTTTTCATCTTCACCTTGCCGTTCTTCTTCACCTCTACGTTGGCCCAGGCATAATAGCGGTCGGTCGCGGCCAAGGTCGCGGCGGAAGGCGAGGAGGCTTCGAAAGGCGATCCGCCCGAGCCCACCATGACTTGGTAGGCTTTGCCGCGAGGCTGGGAAACGTTGTAAATATGCTCATGGCCGCAGAAATAGGTGGCCTTGTAGGTTTCAATCACGTCCCAAAAGGCGTCGCGGGCGGAGGCGTCCACGTCCAAGCCGGACAGCTTGCTGGGCAAGGGTAACGCGGGAGGTACTGGGATTACGGTGCCGAAAAAATAGGTGAAGGCGGGCTTGTGGCCGAATACGAACATGTGCTTCAGGCCGCGGGCTTTGGCGTTGTACAAATCGGCGGCCAGCCAGTGGGTGGGCGCGTGAGAATCCTTGCCGGTGGGATCCGTATTGACGATTGCGAAATGCGAACCGCGGAAATCGAAGCTGTAGGTCAGCTTGCTTTGATCGGTGGGGAGCGCGTCGAACAGGTTGCGCGTGTCGCCGACTTCTTCATTGGTCGGCAATTCGCCGAACAGATCAATGAACCGGTTATTATCCAGGATCAGGTCGCTCATATTGGCGCGCCAGGCGTTTTCATTCACGGCCAAGGCTTTCTTGCCTCCAGCCTTGTATTCCACCTCATGATTGCCGGCCACGGGTACCACGTAGGTTCCCGTTTCCATCAAGTTGGCCACCATGCCGCGCCAGAAGGCGTATTGGCGGTAGGTTTTCACGAGGTCGGACTTGACGATGGCGTCCACGGTGGAAACATTAGAGGGCAAACCGGTGTTGCCATAACCCATGATCATGTCGCCGTTGAAAACCAGGAGATTGGATCGCGCGGATTGCACGGAACGCATGATGCGCGACCAGGCCTTGGTGCTTTGCAGCCAAATGGAGTCTTGGCCGGAAAGCGGCATCAGCGTGGAGTCCGGGGCCACGTCGTCTTGACGGGAATCGCCGACGGTGGAGAACGTCAGTTGGGCGCCATCGCCGTCCCGATTGTCATCGTCACGGTCACGGTCGGCCGCGTAGGTCGTTTGCAATGCGAATGTCGAAGCCAGCGCGGCGGCGAGGATTCCGGTGCGGGTTACTTTGTTCATTATTCATGCCTTTCAAAGGGTGGAAATCATGAATATTAATGACGTTGGATTTCGAATTGATTCCAGAAGAGCCGTAGATTCATTACGACGGGAATCACGCGTTTCCGCCCGCGAGAGACGGACGTTTAAGCCTTGGACATCCCTACGGTGCAGGCAATTTTGGAGGGTGAGGTTTCACCCTCCAGCACAACTAGAACTCTGACCGCCGGGCTTTAACCGGAACGCCTTTGATGCGCACCTTCTTGAGCTTGTCCAGGATCATGTCCAATTGATTCTCCGGTACTTCCACCAAGGTATGCTTGGATTGCACGTCGATGCTGCCGAAGGCGGTGCCCGGCAATCCCGTTTCGCCTGCCATGGCCCCGAGGATATCCTTGGGACGAACGCCTTGCAAGCGGCCGACGCTTAAGAATACCTGCGCGGGAATGCCACCGGAGAAAAGTCGTGTGTCCGGGCCCGTATGCGCCTCGCGGCCCTTGAACGGCTTGCCGCCCTTGGCGGGACGTTCGCCGCGATCGCCACGATCACTGCCACCGCGCTCGGGCGCGCTGCGTTCGAAACCTTCGCGATCGAAATCCGCGCGGCTGGGCTTGCCGCGCTGGTCATAGCCGCCCTTTTTTTCAAAAGTACCGGCCGCATGGAAGGCGTCGTCGCCCTTGGTCGTGCGCGCGGGCGCGTCCGGCAACGCCAGCTTGAGTAACGCGCAGGCTACGTCGGAAGCCGTGATTTCACCTTCCGAAAGGGTGTCGACCAAAGTTGCGTAGCGTTCCAATCCGCCGGCTGCCAGGGTCTCGCGCACCTTGTCGAGAACCACGGAATGCTGGGCCGCTTCCACCTGGTCCAGAGTCGGCACCGCGCGGCGCGGAATCTTGGCTTTGGAAAAGCGTTCGATATTGCGAAGACGGAAAATATCCTTGCCCGACGCGAAGCTCAAGGCCAAACCGCTCTTCCCCGCCCGACCCGTTCTGCCGATGCGATGGACGTAGTCTTCCTCGTCCTTGGGCAAATCGTAATTGACCACCATCTCAATGTCTTTCACGTCGATGCCGCGCGCCGCCACGTCGGTGGCGACGAGAATCTCCACGGCCCGGCTGCGGAAACGCGCCATGATACGATCGCGCATGGCCTGCTTATGCTCGCCGTGCAAGCCTTCCGCCGAGTAGCCGCGCGCCTGTAAATGCTGCACCAATTCGTCCACGCCGATGCGGGTATTGCAGAACACGATGCCGAGTTTCACGCGATGGAAATCGAGCACGCGGGCCAGCGCTTCCAGTTTCAACGCTCCGCGCACTTCCATATAGGCCTGTTCGATGGCAGGAACGGCCAGGTTCTCCGGAGTCGATTTGATGGACAGGGGATTTTTCAAATAACGTTGCGCCAGGCGGCGGATGCCCGGCTGCATGGTGGCGGAAAAAAGCAAAGTCTGGCGATCCTCGGGAACGCTTTCCAGGATTTTATCCATGTCTTCCTGGAAGCCCATGTCCAACATTTCGTCGGCCTCGTCCAGCACCACGAGTTTGACTTGGTCGAGTTTCAACGAGCCGCGCTCCAAATGATCGATGAGGCGGCCCGGCGTGCCGATGACGATTTGCGCCCCGCGCTTCAACCCGAACAATTGCCGATCGTAAGCCTGCCCGCCGTAAATCGGTAGCGCGCGCAATCCCTTGGTATGCTTGCCCAGCTTGCCGACCTGCTCGGCCACCTGGATGCACAATTCGCGCGTGGGGCAAAGTATGAGCGCCTGGGTAACGGGGCTGGAACCGTCGATTTTCTCTACGGCCGGTACCGCGAAGGCAATGGTCTTGCCCGTTCCAGTGGAGGATTGGCCAATCACGTCGCGACCTTCCATGATGGGCGGAATGGCTTCGCCCTGGATGGTAGTGGCGGTTTCGAAGCCCATCTCCTCGATGCTTTTCAGCACTTCGCGGGACAGGGGCAGATCGGTGAAAAGTATTTTCGACATAGGACTCCCAGGCAATGGCTGCGAGCCTTCCGGGCATGGCAGGGCGTGGATGATAGCTTTTTATGCGAAATCGGCCAATGCGGTTTCTTTAGGCTGATGGGTAAAAACAATTGTTTTACCCATCGATAAGATCGACGCGTGGCCTTGCGAACTCCAGCCGCCATAACGAAAATAGCGGGAAGCCTTAAGACTTCAATTCGGTTTATCGACCTTTTTAATTTTATTGTGAATCGGAATGGGATGTCTTTTGGTTTTGAAGTATTTAGACTTTCGAAAAAATTTCAACGGAAATGTTGAGTAATGATCCGTGTCCTTGCCCATATGCACGAATTGTTGCATGGTATAAATAACCAAGAACGACATGGCAATGACGATAACTGCGCATGTTGAAATAAATTGAATGGTGCTCATTTTCGACCTCCATTTCCATGGAGTAAATAGGTTTTTGTTGGATGCGAACCATCGTCGAAAAAATTCGGAACGTATTAAAAAACCAAACAGCAGTTTATTTGACTAGGTTACAATCCGGAAAAAGTTAGATCGCGGGCCGACTACCGCGACAAGCCTACCGAAGCGAAGCTCGGTAGGCGCCGAAGCCCGCGTCGATCCGCGCAAATTTTTTTCAATTTCAATTTCAATTTCGAGTGTTATTCGCAAGCGGTCAATACAACGCGAGGGTGAAAGCATGGATTCCCATCCGGAAAAAATAAACTCCGGCTTGGGCTGACGCGGGAAGCAGAACGGTCCCGTTCGTTGCGGCTTGCAACGTGTATTTCCGCCCCTGCAGATTCGACATCGACAGGCGACCGGACCAAGCGCGTGGCAGGAACAAAGCGCGACCACGCAGTCTAGGGACTTCCTGGGTTGGACGTGATATGGGCTGGATCCGCGTCGCGGGCTGATAATTCCGCACCCATTCGCCGAGAATTTTCAGGGCGACGGTATCGGCCACATAGGTGCCCAACTCCGGCATTTGTTCCGGAGCACGGTAGAAGAAATAATGGCCATGGCCGGAATATTGGCCGGTCGCGGCGAAGATGGAATCGATGGTCCATCCATGGCTCGCGAGGGAATCTTCCCATTCCCGCGAACCCCAAGGCGCCGCGTAAACCCAACTAAAAGCGGACGTGGACGAAGTATCACCCGGGGCCGTGTTAACCGGCAGGTTACGGCGGAGATTGGCTGAATCCACCCAGGCGGCGGACCGGCGCGATTGGCGATACAACAATTCCGATACCGCGGGATATCCGGGATAAAGCAAGGCCGGCACTATCGTCTGCATGGGATCTCCGGAATGGGGCGGAAGCTCCATATGCCAGGTATGTCCCGCGGCAGTATCCAATCCCGCCTGGACGACGGCCCGAACGAAGGCGGCGCGTCCGTAGGGCGACAGGGTTGCGGAAAAACTTGTCGTGTCGTTCAGAAAAAAAGTCTGGGTAGGGAAATGGGCGAACTCGATGGCGGGCGAAAACCGGAAGAAGTCGAAGTTGACCCGCGCGATCCCGATGGCGTTGTTGGCGATGCCGCGAAAACCGTGGCAACCGGAACAATTCGCGGCCAGGTAGGAGCGCGCCAGGGTGTCGATGACGGCGAATCTTTCCGACGACGACAACCCCGATGGAATTGGATCGCCGATGCCGTGAAACCTCCGTTCCAGGGATGTCGAATCGGGCAACCCGCCGGTGAAAATGCCGCGACGGAAAAGATCAGCCACCTGGTTTTCTTTCGGGTTCGACGGCAATGGACGCTTCAATTGCGCGGGATAAAAACCCAATACGGACCGCGCGTGCAACGTCGTTCCCGGGGATGCCGTTCCCGTAGGTGCCGTGCCGGTTCCGTTCAGATGGCAGATATTGCAGCCGGTGGAAGGAAAACGCCATTTTTTATAAGTGCGCCGACCATGGTTGTCGCTGTAAAAAAATAATCCGTACTCGTCGAGGTCGGGAGAAACCAGATGAGCATCGGTTTGCGCGCTGTCCCAGCGGTAGGAAAATCCGTACCAGTCATGTTGGGCCGCGCTCGCATCGGCATGCTTGATCAGGAGGCGGGTTTCCCAAAGCACGCGCGAAGTTGTATCGCCTTCGTTGCGCTCCAACCAAAAATTCTTGACGAATACCGTGCTATCCGGGTAGTCGAAAAAATCGGAGGTATCCACGTAGGGAATCGACTTTCCGCGCGGTAGAATTATCCACCTCTGTTTCCAGGCCCCGTCGGACCAGAGCGCGGCGTTGATTTCGAAGGGCAAGGCATTGGACGCCGGAATTTTGCGGGCAAGATTGGAATAGAAACCCGTCGCGGAAATGGTTTTGGGGATGGAAGCAGTGTCGGTCGGATTGAAATAGGCAAAGTCGGTGGAACCCAGAGCAGGTAAAGCGGCCAGGGCGGCAAAGGCGGTTAAAGTGGTAATGGCGGTTAAAGCCGCGCAGGTCAAGGCCGGGAAGCCGAACCATAAATAAACCGCCGTCCAAATCCGATGCTTCATGCCGTGTATGCCCAATCTTAAAAACTAATGGGTCCGGAGTTTGGTTCGGGTTCCCAAAAAAATTCGCCCCATGGCGTCGAAGTAGAAATTTTCGCTATTGAAAATAGGCGGTGCGCCGTTCCATCCCGCGCCGCGTTTCCGGTTGTTCCAAACAGGATGTCGAAAAAATTCGCGCGGGCGTATCGATCCGGGAGCCGCCGGGGACTTCTTCAGGATGACGCCGTTGTTTCCCACCACCACCGTAACATCCGAGTTAACCATGAACACGGATTCCAAGGGAATCGAGGTGCCGCTGGCCTCGCGCCGCCAACTGCTTCCGCCGTCCTCAGTGGCAAGAATGATTCCTCCCGTGCCTACGGCATATCCGGATTGGGGCGTGCGGAAAAATACCCCGCGCAATTCCTCCGAGGTCCCGCTGTTCAAGGCTTGCCAGGACCCACCGCCGTTTTCGGTCCTGCAAACCAATCCATCCGCCCCTACCACGTAGCCCGTATCCCGGGAAGGAAAGGAGATGGCGTTCAGATTTTTCAATCCGGGAATGATCATAGGAATCCACGTTTTGCCTCCATCGACGGTTTTCCGCGCTTGCCCCATATCGCCCACGACAAAGCAGGTGCGCGTATCCAAACATTGCAAATACATCAAACGACTGGTGAGCCCGCTGAACTGCGACACCCAAGTCGCCCCGCCATCCATGGTTTTCACGATGTCGCCGTTGGAGGATGAAACGTATCCGGTATCCGGACCGTTGGGGAAAAACACCCCGTTCAATTCCATCCCAAGCCCGGACGGGAGCGCGGTCCAGCTCTCGCCCGCGTCCACCGTTTTCGAGATCAAGCCGGAATGACCGATCACATACCCAATGCGGGACGTCGGGAATTGGATGACATGCAAATCTTCGGTGGTGCCGGTTTTTTTGAGCGACCAGGTTTCCCCGCCATCCACGGTCTTGAGCACGGAACCGTATGTGCCCGCGGCAAAGCCCGTATCCCGGTCGGTGAAGAAAACCCCGTTCAACTCCACGGCCACCGGAGTCGGATTGGCAACGCTCCACTGCGCGCCGCCATTGATGGTCTTGAGGATAAGGCCGTTTTTACCGACAATATATCCCACTCGCGAGTTATAAAAAGACAGGGATGAAAAACTGAGATTAACTAATTGCGTCGGGAGAAGCCCGGTGGGAAGCTTGGACCAGGATAGTCCCCCATCCGTGGAACGGTATACCCCCGCGTCCATGCCGATCGCATAACCGGTATCCTTGGCCGGGAAATCGTAACGGTCTAAAAAGGTGTTCAATCCATTATCGGATGCGGACCAATCCAGACCTCCGTTTGTCGAACGCAGGATTACGGATTGCATGCCGAAAGCGTAGACCTGCTCGGAATGAAAATGCGTGGCTAGCATGGCCTGCGTGGTATGGGTGGACAAGGCTGACCAATGGGAACCGCCATCCATGGTTTTTAAAATCACTCCGCCGTCGCCGGTAACATAGCCCGTGTCCGTTCCCTGGAAGGCGATGGAAAATAAAGACCAGGCCGTGCCGAAGGAAATGGCGCGCCAAACCGCACCGCCATTTTGCGTCCGGACCATGTCGATTCCGCCGAGGACGAGGCTGCGGCCAGGGCCAGAACAGAAAACGAGAGTCCAAATAATATCACGTGGTACACGCACGCGCTGGATTTCACTTGACGCGACGCATCGCTTTGGGCCGGCGCCTGACCTGGACATTGCTGGAAATCAGGTCCTAAAAAATTTGACACATGAAATTTCCGGGCGAGAGGTATATTCAAGTTACGCAATAATTGTTGGTAAAACCTGGGGTTATTTTTTCGTTCCGAGTCGTACGCATGAACAGCCATTCATCATTTAAAACAATCACGCGCCGCGTTCTCATCAAATTATTCATGGGGAAGATCTGTTCTCTCCTGATATCCACCTTTCTGATGACCGCGTGCCTATTTGAAAGCGGTGAAAAGCCTGCTGTCGATCCGCCGAACGTCTGGGTCGTTCAGGATAGCGGAATCATCCCATCCGGATTCAAATCCATTTTTTTTGCCAACCAGAATACGGGTTATGTCGTTGGCGGCGGTGGATCCATTTTAAAATCCATCGATGGGGGAACGTCGTGGAAAGCCGAATCCAGCGGAGTGGATTACGGCCTCCTTTCGGTATTTTTTCTCAATGCGGATACGGGATGGACGGTCGGGGACAACGGTACGATTTTAAAAACCCGGGACGGTGGCGCCACTTGGCTGCCTTTGGATGGCGGCACGACCCGCCTGATCTCATCCATTCAATTCCGTGACGCGCTGCACGGTTGCGCCGCGGGGATGCAATCCATGGTACTCTGCACATCGGACGGAGGAGAGTCATGGGCCATCCGAAATTCGGATACGACGGTGGATTTGCAAATGAACGCAATGCATTTCCCTGAGGCGAATACAGGATACGCCGTGGGCGATGATGGATTGATTCTGAAGACAACGGATGGCGGAAAAACCTGGGCCGAACTCAAGTCGGGTACCAAAAGCAAATTGTATACGACCTTTTTCCCCACGGCCTCCATCGGTTACGCCGCCGGCGGGAATGGCACCATCATTAAAACGGCGGATGGCGGCGCAACTTGGTCCGATATCAGCGGCACAACGGCCCAGGGGATTTTATCGGTTTACTTCCTCAATGCAAAAACGGGCTGGGTAGCCGGAGACTTCGGGGCCATTTTTAAAACGACGGACGGCGGGCTGACTTGGGCCCCGGAAAAAGGCGCGGAGCATACCTTGTTTTCGATATTCTTTTTGGACTCCATGCATGGGTGGGCCGCAGGGGATTTCGGAACCATTTTGCGGGCGGAAAAGTGGGGAACCCAGTAGGCGGACATTTGTAAAATGACGACGTCTCCGGCATTTGTTCCGGAGCCTGGTAGACTGGGTCCTGGAAGCCGTCCCCCCTCAGAAGGCCTTCTCGACGCGGGCCGCATAGGATCGCTGATCGACGGAATACAAATCTTTCTGATCAACGGTACCCATCTGATGCCAGCGCAAGGTGTGGATGGCCAACGAGTTATCGCCGGTCGTCCCGTTATCCACGCCGAGTATGTCGTAAACGTGGAGCGAGAGGCGAAACTTTCCCGGCAGGCGGAAGTGGATGCTCGCGTTCCATTTGGTCATGGCGTCGCTTTGGATGCCCAAGGAATTGAAGCCCAGTTTTTCATCCTGGGTGTAGATGCTGTCCCGGCCGGGCAGGCCCCAGAAAATCCGCGCGTCGGTATGCAAAGTGAGCCAGGGCCAAGGGCTGTAATCGACCTGGACCTTGGAAACGTTGGTCGCCAGGCTGAGGAAGTTTTTTCCATCGTGCGTGACCTGCTCGAAGACGGGATTGACGACCACCGTATCCATGCGGGTCTTGGAGGGGACGAGATGGTATTGCCATTTTCCGTTCACCAGCGTGGAATCGTACCAGACGCCATTCTGATCATAATACGGCCGGGTATAACGGACGGCGGCGGCGGAGGGATCCGTCCCCACCGGCACCTGGTAGGTATGGTTGAATCCTAAGGTGACCTTGCGCAAGCGCAGGGTGGTCTCCAGGTCCACGTTGACGAACCGGTAGACGCCGGCATTGACCACGCGCAAAAGGGGCTGCGCCCAGGCGAAGAGGTCCGACACGTAATTGTAGGAGATGGAAGGCTGGATGGTGAATACGTCGCCGAAGGTGTGGATTGAAAGGAGTTCGGCGGAATAGATGCGCTCCGGCCGGAGATCGTGGAGGGTTCCCAGGGTGGGCGCCCCCCTGATGATATCGTTGGGGCTGGCAGGCGCGACGTCCGTGCGCGCCATGTGGTCTTGGGTCGACACCTTCCCGGCGTCGTCGTACAGGCCCAGATTATACTCGTAATTATCCACGGTGCCGTTGTTGGAAGAGCTTTGGATTACCGCTTTCACGGTATGCCCCGGAACGGGCGTGAAAATCACGGCGGCCTTGGGGCTGATCACGCCGCCGAACTGGGCCGTGCGCGTGTGAATATCGTAACGCGCGCCCAAATCGAATCCCAAGCTTCCGCTGTAGCGGTAGAATCCTTCGGCATAGACGGCTCCGTTCCCATAAAGGATGGAGGTGATGACCGGATGATCGGGATTCTCGTTCCAGGCGTTCCTGCCTTCCATATCGTCACCGAGATCATCCAAGCGCAACTCGGTGCCCAAGGCGGCTTGCAGCTTGGGGATGCGGCCCAGCAGGTATTTCGAGCTCAAGGTATACCGCCGCTCCCCGAAGGTTTCATCAACGAACGGCGTCGGATTGGCCGGCAAGTCCTTCTCGTAACCGGTCCGGGATTCCATCTGTACCCTTTGGGTGTAATCGTCCGCGCCCAGGCGGAATTCCAGCTCATCCTCTCCGATCGGATGCGTATAGGAAAGCTCCGACATGAGGGCGTCATGGAGATATTGGCGCCGGTTGGTTCCCCAGGATTCCGTCTGGGACCAGAAGGGGTCGTTGTACTTCACGTTTTTTCCGTCCACCAGGCGATCGGGCGCGGTGGAGTCGGGAGCGCCGACGATGTCGGGCCAGGGATCCTGGATGAAGAAAGCTCCGGCATCGTCCACCTCATGGGTGAAGCGGGAATACCAATGCAGCCGGCCCCAGCGCCAATCCCCGCTTAAGCGGTAATTCCCCGGCGTGGACCAGGCGCTCCCGTCGGCGGGAACCCCGTTGGGATTGCCCAGGTCCAACCAGGACGGGAAGGGCCACATGGATCGCGCATAGAGCCGTGATTGGCGCTGGCCCAATCCGTCCGACCTCCGGGCGCCAAAGGAGAAAAGCAATTCCTGATCCTCGGCGGGTTCGGCCTGGACTTGGGCCTCAACCTCTTCATCACCCCAGCTTCCGGCCCCGCCTTGGAGGGTCGTCCGACTCCCTTCCGGATCCTTGGTCACCACGTTGACGATGCCGGCGATGGCTCCCGATCCGTACACTAATCCCGCAGGCCCGCGGAGCACTTCCACCCGCTCCACGTCGCCAAGCAGCCCGAGGGTCAATTCGGTGACCGCGCCGTCGACGGATTGACTGTTGAGCTTATGGCCGTTGACCAGGAAGATGAACTTCGAGTTCCGATCGTTGGCGATGCCGCGCATGCCCCAGATGACGCCGTTCCACTTGTTGAACATGTACTGGAATCCCGGCACGTAGATTTCCAGGAGTTCGCTGAGATGGCGGGCGCCGGAATTCTCGATTTGCCGCCTTTCGATGATGGTCATGCTGAACGGAGAATTGGCCAGATCCAGATCGAGGAACGAGCCCGTGGTCAGATGCATGGATAGGAGCGCGTTGAGGGAAAGTCCAAGCGGGCTCTCGTCCGCCGCCGACTTTTTATCTTCGCCGAATATGGCACAGGTCGCGAGTGCGAGTCCCAGTATGCACGCTTTGATCCACTTGGTAAATGTAAAGGTAAAGGGATTTCGCATGATAGCACCTCCAGCGATGCCATCGTACCGACTGGAGGTAAAAAAAGTCAAGTCGGCCGCCCGTCACGGCGCGGCGTTGCACGGCACGGCACGGCGCGGCGCGGCGTTGCACGGCGCAGCGCTGTGCACTCTGGTTGTGATGTCTGTATCCGCTTGATATAATCTCCCAGCCGGGAGCCTTCCCGCGGAAAAGCATCCATGGACATAAAACCTCCCCAAACCATCCGGAGAAAACTCCTCCGTAGTTCCCTGACGGTGCTCGCGGTCTCCCAGGCGGGCTTGTTGGCGGCCATGCTGTGGATCCTCACATCGCTGGCAGTCCGCCAACGCGACAACACGGTCGCGGAAATCCGGTCCGAGCTGATGGAAAAAGGCCGGAACTTGATCGCCGACCATTCTCTGGTCTTGCCCCGGATGGCGGAGGACAATGCCTTCCGGGCGGTCGCCGATCTGGTTTCCACAACCGTGGCCCGAAATCCCGACGTGGTCTATGGCGTGTTCATGGATGCCGGCAGGCAACCCTGGGTGATGGCCAACTCCGACAACCCCGGAGGGCAAATCAAGGAACCAAGAAGCCTGGACGACTCGGCCAGTCTCTGGGCCGCCGGCCTGACCGGAGAAAACCATAAGACGCTGATCCATGGTGGGGTGGAAATCCTCGAGTTCGCCGCGCCCATCCTGGTGGATGGCGAAAAAGTCGGCACCATAAGATATGGTCTCTCTACCGCCAGGATGAACCAAGCCATCTCCGACGCGGCCCGTTTGTCCCGCCAAGCCCTGATCCGTACCCTTGTCGCGGTCTTGTTCTTGAACCTGTTATCCGCCTCCCTGGCCTTCCTGGTTTCGCAGCGATTCGCGACGCGCCTGACCCGGCCCATAGAGGGCCTGCAGCGGGCGGCCAATGCCATTGCGGGCGGGAACTACCATCAGGAGGTGGAACTATCCGGCACGGATGAAATCGCCTTGCTGGCGGCCGACTTCGACGTGATGCGGCGGAAGGTCAAGGAGTACACGGAACGGCTGCATGAGATGGTGGAAGAGAAGGTCCGCGAGATCCGGGATATCCTGGACAATATCGGGCAAGGCCTGTTCACGGTCGATTACGGCGGCCGGGTGAATCCCGACTACGCCGCCACCACCAACGCGATCTTAGGCGTGGAAGACGTGGCCCGCACCAGCATGGCGGAGCTTTTCCGCCTGGACAAGACCGGGCTTCGGGAATGGATGGAGTGGCTGGAATTGACCCGCATGCGCCAGGGTAAGATGAAGTGGAAGCAAATCCTTCGTCTATGCCCGCTGGCTGAACTCGCGCTTCCGGGAGAGTTGGGCAAAACGCGCTACGTCCAGATCGGATTCCAGCCCATGCTGGATCGGCAAGGCAAGCCCGTGAAGCTGATGGTCCTGGTCCAGGACGTGACCGAAACCCGGCGCATCGAAGCCCTGATGCGGGCGGAGAAGGAGAATCACGAAGACGAGGTCCGCGCTATTCTCGGCATCGTAAATAATGCGACCCTGGTGCCGGAATTTCTGCGGGACGTGGAGACGAAGGAAACGCGCCTCCTCTCCCTATGCCGGAAATGGGGGGCGGAACAGCCGCCCGCCGAGGAGCTGGCCGAAGTTCTGCGCGACTTGCACACGCTGAAGGGATCGGCCTCCACCTACGGGTTCGTGGCCCTGGAACGCGCCGCCCGCAAGGCGGAGCTGGTGGCGGTCGCTATGCGTTCCCACCCGGCCGCCGTTCCGGACGGCTCCGGGGACTCGGCCGCGACGCCGAATCGCACGGGCGAGTTGCTCGAAATCCTGGAGCGGGAATTGCGGCCCGCCATCGTAAGCGGCAAGAGCCTGGCCCGCCGGCTCTCGGGCCTAGGCGATGAACCATCGCTTCCCATCCCGGAGCGCAAAATTCGGAGCCTGCAATCCCTGGCGGGCCTAGTCTCCGAGCGCGAATCGATTCTGCGTGACCGCCTGGAGGAATTGCTTTGCGCCTGCCGGACCCTGGACCACGTCCGCTTCTCCGTTCCCGGGCAACGGTACCGTGCCATGCTTTCGCGCTTGGCGGGCCGGTTGGGAAAAACCGTCCACCTTCAAGTCAGTCCTGAGGCTCTGGAAATTTCCCCTCGCATCCTGGCCGCGCTCGACGAGCCTTTGGTGCATCTGCTCCGGAACGCGCTCGATCATGGCGTGGAGACTAGGGATGAACGGATAGCGGCCGGGAAACCGGAGGCGGGCAGCATCCAACTCTCGTTGGAGCGGGACCAGGGAGGGCTCACGGTGCGCATCGAGGATGATGGAAAGGGAATCGATACGGCCAAGGTTACGGAACGGGCGATAGCCCTGGGAGCTATTCAAGCGGAGCGCGTCGCCGCCATGACGGAAGCGGAGAAAACCGGCCTGATCCTGCTCCCGGGCTTGACCACGCGGGATCAACGCGGTGAGCTTTCCGGATTGGGCGTGGGGATGGACGCGGTGGCCACCTGGGCGACCTCCTTGGGGGGCGCGGTGGACATCTCCACGCTTAAGGGCCGGGGAACACGCATCACTTTACGGTTACCGGCGGACTTCGAATCCTAAATGCCGCCGACCGCCACGGAATTGCAATGCCAGGCGCGGCTATGATACAGTGGGTTCATGACTGTATGGGTCGTCATCACCGCGTTTTTCCTGGGCTGGGTCGGGGGCGCCAAGGCCCAGGCCTCCGAAAGCCTATTCGTTTTCTTTCCCACCACCGTGCGGCCGCATATCCTCCAAAAGGAGATCTCGAGCTCAGGGCCGGGCTTGGACGTGACCGCCTTCGGCAGCTTCGCCGACTTCGAGGATGGCGTGAAGGCCAAACCGCCGGACGCCATCCTGTCCCTCCCGGAAGTGATCGCAAACCTGGAAGGTTATCGGGTGACCGTCATCGGCAAGCGTAAGGGCGAGTCCCAGGAACCATTTTTCATCATGAGCGTGGAGAAGGCGCTCGACCCCACCCAAATCGCAGGCAGCAAAATCGGCATGGTCGACTTCCTCGGACGCAAGGGGATGCAAAAATTCGTCGCCGGCATGTTTCCATCCGCCCCGACGCTCAAGACCGTGGCCAAGGTCGAAGACCTCTTGCCCTTGCTCACCTTCGGAATGGCGTCAGGAATTCTCGTGACCCAAGCTCAGGTGGACTATTTCCGCGGCGTCTCGCAATTGAAATTCGTCGTCACTCCGATTCCCGGCGCCGGCGCCGGAACGATTTGCCTGGCGATCCGCAAAGGCGCGGAGGCACCCAAGGCGATACAGGCCCTCAAGGCCATGGACGCGGAGGTGCGGAAGCTTCTCGGAGACGTGAAATGGGACTGAGCGGCTCGTTTCTTTCACTCTGGCTTTTCCTGGTTGCGACTGCCTGCGCCAAGGACCCCGTGTTGGTCTTTCGCCCAGAAGGCGGGGATTACGACGCCGTGATACGCGGGATGGGCCGGGAAATCGGAGAGGATTTCACTATTGGACAGCAAACCCTCGCGCCCGGCGCGGGCATCCAGGCCATGGCCGAACCGATTCGGCGGACCGCCCCGCGGCTCGTCATCCTGATGGACAATCGCATCATTAATCTTTATAAGAGCTATCAAGCCTCCCTTCCGGATTCCGTTCCGCCGGTCCCGTCCATCTCCCTGATGGCCGCTTCCCTGGATCATGAAATCGTCGGACTGAAACTGGCCACGGGCATCGCGTATGAAATCCCCATCCTGACTTCCGCCGTGAACCTGAGGGACATCCTGAAACGGCCCCTCCCCAAAATCGGGATCATCCACCGGGATTTCCTGAGCGATTTCGTGGCCGGGAACAAGGAGTACTGCCGGCAGGAAGGCATTGCGCTGACGGCCGTCGTACTTAAAAACCAGGAGGAGAATTTCGGGAAGGCCATCCGGAAAGGCCTGCGAACGCTTTTCGAGGAAGAGCAGGTGGATGCCCTATGGGTTCCCAATGACAATGCGCTGCTGACGGCTGCGCTGCTGCGGGATGTTTGGATTCCGATGCTTAACCGATACCGGAAACCCGTCATCGTCGGCGTAGAGGCCCTGGCGCAGCCCGGTTTGGGCTTCGGCACCTTGGCGGTGCTCCCGGATCATACGGAACTGGGACGGCAGTTGGCAGAGATTGTGGTGGAGCTTTCGACTGCTGGATTCGCAGCTCCGGACGGAAAGGTTCGCCAACCTCTCTCCATCATCAAGGTCGTGAACCTGCCCCAAGCGCACAAGATTGCGGGAGTGGGCCGGGAAAACCTGGGCAGCGTGGACCGGATTCTCGAATAGGGAATAGGTATAGTGCGTTGCATTGATTAGGGAGCAGGCGGAGTAGGTAACATAGCCGTGTCCCCAGCCGCTAAGCCGCCAGAGAAGCGGTACGTCCGAACCGCTCGCGGTTCGGCGAGTACCGCGGCGAGGGCAATAACGCGGATGGGCTGCTACCTAATCAATGCAACGCGCTATATTTGCGCGGAGTGATTCACCACCTGCTAAGGAGGCGCGGCGCCATTCACGATCGCGGTGAACTCCTCCACGTACTGCGGATTGTCAAACTCGAGAGGCTTTTCCACATAGCCGGCGGCCCCCAGCTTGAGGCACTCGACTATCTGCGGACCCATCTGCGACGTGACTATCAGGATATGCGCCTCGGGATGTTCGGCTAAAATTTCCTTCAACGCGGCCTTCCCATCCTTGACCGGCATGGTGAAATCGATGGTCATGAGGTTGGGCCTATGCTGCTTGTACAGCGCGACCGCCTGGATGCCGTTGGTTCCGGTAGCCACCACCCGGAACCCCAGCTTGTCTGTGAAGACGCCGCTGAGCATATCCACAATGAACTGGGAATCGTCCACGATGACAACGGTCCGTTCCACTTCCATCTCCTCTTCCGACCGTTACACCTGTTGGACAACGGCGATGACGAGCATGGACAGGTCGTCGGTAGCCAGCTTCAGGAAAACGCAGTCCGCCTTACGCACCATCACTCGGTTCGGCCCCGTGCAATTAATCACCATGGGAGGGGTAGTGGTGACGTCATCGACTTCATCCACCTTTCCCACCAGGTAAGCCAGCTTACCGACGATGGTATTGAGCGCTTCTCCATTGGCCGACACCACCATCTTGGGAATTTCCTGGCGGCTGTATTTGGGAAAGGACCGCAATCCCAGGTTGAAGATATGGTTCAAATCCATGACCAGGAAGGAATAGACCTGGAAATTGCGGGTATAGACGAGTTGGGTACCCACCACCTGCGCGTCCACCGCAAAGTCGCGGGCAGGCTCCGACACGGCTTGGAAACCGAGCGGATACATGGCATTGATCGACGCGGCTGCAATTTTGGGCAGCCCCTTGCCGAGCAGCTCACGAAGTTGGGTTTCTTTCATTTCCCCCTAATTATACACCTGGCGGCACCGGAGGCTAGGATTTTACTTCGCCATTGGCTCTGCCGAAATAGGACGATGGCATTCAAGATCATCACGAGTCAAATAAGACCATCACGAGTCAAATTGCGCACAAACTGTAAGCATCTATAATTCTATCTGTCGGATTGACAAGGAGATTTCCCAGGTGTTCCAATGTTAATCTATTAGGGTATTTACCTAAGGATCGTTAATGGACGTTAAAGGTAGCACGCGCGTGCTCCATATCGATGCGCCGCCGCCCTTCTTGCGGTTCGTCGAAAAGTATTGCCAGTCCCGGGGACTTGAGGTCAACTCCACCGATTCGGAGGCGCTGGGTTTGCATCAGGCGCTCGTCAAGCACTATAAGGTGATCTTCATCGGCGCGCATGCGCAGCGCATCGATGCGGGTCGGATCTTGAGGGGGCTGGCCCGGGCCGGCATCACGATACCGGTTTACCTCCTCAGCGAAACCCCGGCCAAGGATGCGAAACTGATGGGATTGCATGCGAACCTCATGGGCATCCTCGCGAAGCCGCTGGACATCAAGGAGTTCTCGCGATGCCTGGACTACGCCGACAAACCGCCGGCGCTGGAGCCGGGCGAAAGGGAAAAGATTCTCGCCGTTCTGGTTAAATGGGAAAAGAGCCTGAAGCATGCTGGTTGAGGTTCTCGTTTGCAACGATGGACTGGAGGCGAAACTCTCCATTCGAGACTTCGATCCCGCCGCGTGGCGCGCGCAATTCCCCACCCATCAAAGCCTAAGCAGCTTTCTCATCACCAAAGGGCTCGCGCCGGATCTGATCGACACGGGCTCGGTGGAAACGATCTGTTCGCTGCTTAAGGACGCCTCGTCGGACAAAGGCAAACTCGCATTGATCCTAGAAGAGATACAATCCTCCATTCTGGCCAGCGGAATCACTCCCGCGCACGAGGAAGCCGAAGGCTTGATGTTCCACAAGTCCTACCTATCCGAACCGCGCGAGATCGAGGCCGCGGAGCGGAAGCTGGAAGAGCAAGAATACGAGGAAGTCAAGAAAGGGATCAACCCGGAGTGCCTGGTGGATTCCCGGCAGACCCTCCTCAGCTTTCTTTCCATACGCGAAGGAAAACCCGGCCGCGACGTGTTTGGCAAGGCGATCCCATTCCACTCTTACACCGTGTCCCTGCCGGCCGCTGGACGCGGCATCGTCAAACTGGAACGGAAATGGGTGGCGAAGGATGCCGGGATCCTGGCCCTGGTGGAAGATACCCTCCAAGTTCTGGGAGCCACCGGATCCCTGCCCGGCTTGATCCGGGTCTCCGATGACAAGCTCAATGCCTGGCTGGTCCTGCAGAAGGAAATCGTGCGCAGCGATATCGAGGTCACGCAGGCCGTCCAATCCATGAAAATGACCATGGCCCGGATGGGCCTCCAGCTCATGCAGAATGAAGACCGCGTCCGCACGGCCATGACGGCCTTCCTTCGGGATGGCCTGGAGCAAGAGGTCCTGCTGGTCGCGGGGAACCTGCCGAAGCCGGGCCAGAACGAAAGCGTCCAGTTGCTCGTCAATCCGGAGCCGGACCTTCCCGATTCGGACTCGGTCCACAACATGGATTTCAAGTCCTTCAGCTTCTTCCGGACCGTAGCCAAGGGCGAGACGCTGGCCCGCGTCCTGCCTCCCCAGCCAGGCCTGGCCGGGAGGGATGTGTTCGGCAACATCACCTTGCCCAAGGCCGGAACCTCCGTGCAAGTGAAGCCCGGCCAGAACACGGAGTTCGCCCCCGACGCCCCGGACATCATTTTGGCTTCCAAAAGCGGGAAGCTCGCCGTGGAAGACGGGGTTCCGTACGTAGTCGACACGCTCAAGGTCAGCAACGATGTTTCCTTCCGGACCGGAAATCTCAAATTCCCCGGTTCCATCGAGGTCGATGGCAACGTACTCGACAAGTTTTCCGTGGAAGCCAAAGGAGACGTAGGCATCAGCGGAGTGGTGGAGAACGGGGTGGTGGTATCCGAGGGAAACATCATCATCAAAGGCGGCGTCATCGGAGGGGACACCGGGCTGATCAAGTCGAAACTCAACTCGGTGACGATCGGATACATCCATAACCAGCGCATTGAATCCCACGCCAACATCGTGGTATACAACGAAGTGTTGAACGGCCAACTCCTGGCCAGGAAGTCCGTGCTGATGAAGTCCGGCTCCCACTCCGTGATCGGCGGGCACCTGGTCGCCTACGAGAGCATCGAGATCCACAACGCCGGCAACGACGCGGGCGCGAAGACCATCCTCGAGGTAGGCAAGGACTTCGAAGTCGAGGCCGAACTTATGCGCAAGCGCGAAACCTTGAAGTCGGTCCGGGCCGATTTGGAATTCCTGGAGAAGCGGCGCGATAAACTGGAAGTGATCGTTCGCTGGGAAGGCGGCAAAAATCCCGAGAACCGGCTGCTGAAGGAGCGGGTAAGGGGAGTCGTGAGTTTCCTGGAACGGGTGCGCACCGGGCTCAACGCCAAGCTCAACGAACTGGAAGCGGTCCTCTACAACCCCAGCGATTGTCATATCTCCGTGTCCGGAACGGCCTATCCGGGCACCGTGCTCAAGCACCGGAGCAAAACCATCCCCATCGATGAAGTCATGAAGGGGAAGCGATGGATTTTTAAGCCTGGTTAGGCCGTTCCACCCTGCCGTCCGGATACTTCGCGAAGCGGCCTTCCGATTTCGGATGCACCGGCTCCTGGCCGGGCCAGGGCCAGCCGCCGAAGCGCGTGCGCTGATAATCCGCATAGGCCTGCTCGATTTCGTCCCGGGTGTTCATGACAAACGGCCCGTATTGTACGACCGGCTCGCCGATAGGCCGCCCTTGCAGCAACAACAATTCCGCCGCCGCGCCGCCGTTCACGAGCAGCGCGTCGCTATCCGGCCGCAATTGGACTCCGCGGCCCGGCTTGATCCGGCTTTCGCCCATCGCCGCGCCCGGCCCCGCATCCGTTACGCCAGGCTGGGCCGCGCCCAGCGGCTGGGCCACGCCCAGCTGCAGGGATTCGCCTTGGAAAAAATAGAGGACGCGGTTCACCCCCGTCTCCGATTTCGGCAAGATCCAGCGCGCGCCCGCTTCCATGCGCAAAGTCCAAATGGCCAGATGGGACGCCGGTTGGGATGCCCAGGAGTCGGGCGGCGGAGGAGGAGGATTCGTTTCCCCCAGGCGACCCGCGACTACGGTAACTTGCGTGTGACGTCCTTGATCGTCAGTAAAATCACGGCGCGGAGTGTCTTTCTCCCAGAACATGGTGAAATACGGCTCGGACATTTTTCCCCGGGCGGGAAGGTTGAGCCAGATTTGGAACAGCTCCATGGGATTGCCCGCGTCCGGATTCAGGAGCGGAAACATCTCGGAATGTTGGATACCCTTGCCCGCCGTGAGCCATTGGGTATCGCCCGCGCCGAAACGCGCCGTCGCGCCCAGCGAATCGGAATGATCGATGAACCCTTTGCGCACCACGGTCACGGTCTCGAACCCGCGGTGGGGATGGGGCGGAAACCCCGGCACGGTTTCGCCATGGTACATGCGCCAACCGTCCAAGCCGGCGAAATCATTCCCCAGGTCGCGGCCGACCAAGGAGGCGTTGGGCCCCAGGGCCTCGTTACCGGCGGGATAGCGGTCATCGTGGTGGACGCAGAACAAGAAAGGATCCAGGGTTTTCCATGGGAATCCGAGAGGAAATTCATTCAGGATGAGAGCGTCCATTTTTCCGCCAGGTTAGGGGTCCTGGGAAAATATCAAAGTGCGCCCGGAAAGAGTTCGCCCAAACGGCCGTGGGGGCCTTTTATGCCTTTTAGTAGCTGAGACCTAATTCGAAATACAGTTTGTCCTGATTGAGCAGGCCGATTTTCACGCCGAAGACGGCTAAGGTGATTTTCATCTCCTCGCCCCAATCGGTATGGGAGAATTGGCTGTAGCGGTTCTCCGCGAAGCCCGTGAAGCAAATCCCGAAAGTGCCTTTTTCGGGTTGCCGCATCCCCAACGCGAATCCGGCCCCGAAGCGGTTGGCGTGCATGAAAACCTCGTCGGACAAATACGGTCCGGTGAAATTTCCCATCCATTGTTTGCTTTTTTGGAATTGGGCGATGAGATCGTATTCGAATCCGAATTGATTATAGGTGGAATAAAACAGGCCCACCATGCCGTTCATGCGTTCGCCCCCGTGCGTATCCGCAGCGTCAATCGAGGGGGCATCCAAACCGACCTCCGCGCGCGCGGCCGCGGAGGAGAGAACGACGGTGGCGGCTAACGCCATTAAAATTTTCTTGCCGGAAACCATGTGAATACAAAGGTAGTACAAGATCCGCGACCGTCGTTTTTTCCGAAACCCGCATTCTCCCGGCTCCCAGCGAGCCTCTAGTGGCTTTGGTGGCTTTGGCAACCCGCGCTTTTTCGGCGCGTGATTCTGTTTTTTCCGGCGCGTGATTTTGTAATTCATTGGACGAAAATCGACCCGTTCGCCGCCCTTTACAACGCGTATCCCATTTGAGAGAGGATCATGGGCATTAACCGCTTCGTACTCTTTGGATATTGCATCGCCGGAAGCATTGGTTCCCTCGCGGCCGCGCCTGGGAACACGTCTCCGCGCGAGATCACCAACCTCAAGGTGATCACGGATTCTCCGGACCAATGGGTCGGGGAAATTTCCTCCGGACCCTTCGCCATTCTCCCTGCGGGCGATGGCAAGCGAGTCCATTGCGCCGGTTGCGGCGAGATGATGCGGCCGGGAGCTCCGGATCTTCCGGTCTATCGATTCAATGTCCTAATGGGATCTGAATCGCCTCAGGGGGAGGTGCAAATCCTTTCCGCCGAAACGCAAATCCTATCCGAAGACGTGGCAGCCTATCCGAGTTACATCACTCCGGACAGCTCCACGCGAAAGCCGGATGCTGCGTCGTTCCTTTCCGCAGCCGCCTGCCGATTGGACTTCCTCCCGGTCCGCTCTCTGCGAGGTTTCCGCGTGCAGGGCGTCGCGATGCCCATGGCGCTATGGGACGCCAAAACCCGCACGCTGACCTGCATCCGCAAAGCCCGCTTGCGCATTGCCTACGGAAGCCGGAGCCGCATCGTTTTCCCCGGCTCCATACCCGCGTCGGTGCTGCCTGAAATCCTAAATCCCGTCGGTGGAGCCTACCTTGGGGCCCGCCTGACCCGTGCTCATCCCGCATTGGCCAAAACCGGACCTGCGACGGACCAGCTGGGCGTCCGGTTCTATGCTCTCCGGATCGGGGATCGAAAAATCGACAGCCAGGATGAAGACCAATGGTACGGCCTGGCCTTCACGGATTTCCAGAAAGCCGGATCGGACATCAATGGCGCCCGTGTCGCCGACCTACGCATGTACTGCGGCCCGAACGATACGATACCGCGTCGCATGAATTCGGAGGTGTCGCCGGGAAGACTGCGGGAAATTCCCATCGAAGTTCTGGACAAGGACGGGGATGGAACTTTCGACGCCGGGGATTCGCTCCGGTTTTTCGGGCATGGCACGGAAATCTGGAAACGCCTGACGAGAAAGGGACCCATCGGATTTGAATTTTCGAGCGACCCGTACTCGTTCGATAACACCTATTACCTGGACTTCAGCCCAACGGGAAAATCCGGGCCCGCCCTGCGGTATGCGGAGGCTTCCGGGTTGCCTGAAGGCCAAGCCCTTTCGCCAACCGGTTCAAGTTATGCCTACTTGCGTGCCCAGAAGGACGCGCAAGCGGGAACCTGCGACGTGAGTGGGAATAAAGACGAGGAGGCCGCGGCCCATTGGTACTGGTATTGGAAAGGCAAATGCAAAGGCGGCGACACTACGATCACCTTGACACGGGCGATGCTGCAAACCACCGGCATGGATTCCTTGCCCGACTTGGAAATTTCCAGTTCCGATGCGCCGGTATTCATTGGGTTTTATGCTCCGGGAATCCTCCATGACCAGAGCTTTCGGCCTTTTTTCCAAGGTCACACCTTGCGGTTCGCGGCGGAAGACGCAGCCTCCTCCGGCAGCTATTTCGCCTGGACCGGCGCATTAAGCCACCCGGCGCCCTTGCCTTTGGACTCCCTGGTTTGGTCCGACGGCCATGCCTTCGACGGGTATACCGTCGTCTACCGCCGCAGCTTCCGGTTTACGGGCAAGCCGCTGTGGATTTTTCCGGAAAAGTACGGCGCGCGGACGGCCTACCGGATTGGCAACGGCGCCCGTTTGCATGCGCTGCGCGTGGAAAGCGGTGTCGCCACGCGCCGCTTCGATCTCAATTCCGAGGGAATTTTCCTGGACAGCCTCGACGCGGGGTCCGACGCCCGCTATTACCTTTATCGCGACGACACGCCTTTTCCCCTGGGTAACCTGAGTGTTACGGGACTTCCGGATTCCAAGGCCGCCATCCGCGATTTGACCAACGGCGACGGGCTGGATCCGGAATACCTTATCCTGGCCCCGGACGCCTTGCTCGGCCAGGCCGGCCAATTACGCGACTTCCGCAACGACGGACATCGCGCGCTGCGAGTAAAAACCGCTGTGGTGCGCCTGGAGGATATCTATCGACAATATTCGGGCGGGCGTATGTCCCCCATCGCCATCCGGGATTTTTTGCGTTGGGCCTATGGGCAGTGGGGCGCGTCCGCAGCAGGCGATAGCCGGTTGCAATATGTCCTTTTGTTCGGCGACGGCAACTATGATTATCGCGGGATTCGGGCGATGGGCATGAAATCCGCTCCGCCCAATTTGATTCCGCCGTATGAATTCGACTCCGGTTTAGACAACAACGAATTGGCCACGGACGATTTTTACGCGGCTTTGGATTCCGCCGACAATGATTTGGGTAGCGCCGGTTTGGACTTGGCTATCGGCAGACTGCCCGTGCAAACGGCTTCCGAAGGCGAGGCGTATCTTCGCAAAATCAAGGCCTATGAAGACCCGGCCCTGGCAGGGGATTGGCGAGGGCGCGTCACCTTCGCCGCCGACGACGGGACTCAGCGGGGAAACACGGGTAACCTCGACGGGATCAAACAAGGCCACACCACCTCCAGCGACCAATTGGCGAACCTGATTTCCGCGCAGGAAACCGGCGTGGCGGCGGACAAGATTTATCTCCTGGACTACCCGCTCAATTCCTCGTTCCACAAGCCGGAAGCCGCGCAGGATCTCCTGGCCTTGATGAATCGCGGAACCCTATTGGTCAATTTTGTCGGACATGGCGCCAGCAACCAATGGGCCGATGAAGTGTTGCTGCAAACCAGCGACGCCCTGGCCCGGTTGCATAATCAGGGACGACTCCCCATGCTCAACGCCTTCTCTTGCACCGTGGGCCGCTTCGAAAGCCTGACCAGCGAAGGCATGAGCGAGCAATTCGTAAAACAGTCCGAGATCGGCGCCATCGCGGCGATTTCCGCCACGCGCGAAACCTTTGCGGACTACAATATCGACCTAGCCGGGGAATTCTACCGGCGCGCTTTCCCGCCGGACAGTTCGGGTCGAATTGTCACGGTCGGCCAGGCCCTTATGGCCGCAAAAAACAGTCCGAAAACCCCGAACTATCTGCTCAATGACGCCAAGTACGCGCTGCTGGGAGAACCTGTTTTGCTCCTGCGCAAGCCGCAACTTGTCGTCTCCTTAACCAAGACGCCCGACACGCTCAAGGCCTTGGATTGCAATACCCTGCAGGGCAGAATTACCGGAGGCGGCGGGGAAGGATTCGTGAACGTTAAAATCGTCGCGGGCAGCACGCACATTGTTTACCGCCTGCCGACCCCTTTGGATTCCCAAGTCGTGGACAAACGCGGCAACATTCTTTTCGAACGCACCTTGCCTTATCATGATTTCAAATTCGAGACGGAATACTTTATCCCCAAGGCCATTTCCTTCGGCGATACCAACGCCTTAATCCAAGCCTTCGCATGGGATGCGCGGGAGGAGCGCGAAGGCTCCGGAGCGGTGCGGGGCTTGCGCATCCAAGGCACGGCCAGCGGGCCCTGCGCCACGGACAAGGATGGACGCGGGCCCACCATCGCCATCAGCGGGTGCCGGGCCAAGGAAACCGGCGAAGTGGATTTTCCCGATCACGTGAAATTGGCCCTGCCTTTTTGCCTGCAAATTTCGGTGCGCGACAGCCTCGGCGGCGTTCTCACTGCGGAAGGCCCGGGCGCAGGCACGACGCTGGAAATCCCCGGCAGCGTGGAGCCGTTCCATCCCAGCCCCGGCACCGATGAACTTTACTTCAAAACCTACCAGTACAGCCTGACCCGGGAAAACATCGCTCCGGGCAGCCATCTCTTGAAGGTGACGGCCCAGGACGGATACGGAAATTTCAGCGTGCGACAATTAAATTTCGACGCCACTTTGGATAGCTCCATCAATTTACTGGCGGCCTATAACGTGCCTAATCCGATGAAACGCAAAGGCACCACTTTCTATTTCTCCGGCGCGCTGCCTGCTCCCGATCTCAGTTACGGCGATGCCGTGGATACCGCCGATCGGGTGGAATTCGAAATCCGCATATTCAACCAAAGCGGTCACTTGGTGCGGACCTTTCCGAACGCGCACTCCGGCCTCACGGCCTGGGATGGCCGGGACCAATGGGGTCAATTGCTGGGGAACGGGGTGTACTTTTACCAAGTCAACGCGCGCCAAAGCGCGGCAACCGCAGGAGGGTCACGTCCCGGTTACCGGACCCTGGCTTCGCGGCGCAACACCTTGATCATTTCCAGATGACGGTGGAAAAGCATGGGTCATAGCTTTTGACCCGGAAGTGAGCCTGCCCGTTGCCGATGCCTGGCGCGTGTCCAGAATCTTTTCCGACGGCTTATTTGAATTCGAGCTTGTCGATTTCCTCGTTGGTGGAAATCCGGACTTCCAAATCCTTGATGAGGCCATTCTCCAGGGCGTAAATCCATCCATGCACCGCAAGCTCCTGGCCCCGTTTCCAGGCTTCCTGCACCACCGTCGTTTGGCACACGTTATAAACCTGGCTGATGACGTTCATCTCGCAGAGCCGGTTGATTTTTTCCTCGTCGCTGGGCAGGGCGGCGAAGACTTCCCGGTTTTTGAGATAAATATCCCGGACGCTGCGAATCCAATTGTCGACCAGGCCGTGGGGTCGGTCGTCGATGGCCGCGCGCACGCCGCCGCATCCGTAATGGCCGCATACGATGATATGCTTGACCCGCAAGACGTCGATGGCGTACTGCAAAACGGAAAGGCAATTCATATCCACGTGCTTGACCAGGTTGGCCACGTTGCGATGGACGAACAATTCGCCCGGCAGCAGGTTGACGATTTCATTGGCCGGCACGCGGCTATCGGCGCAGCCGATCCAGAGGTATTCCGGAGCTTGTTGGGTGGACAAGGTCCGAAAAAAATCCGGCGTCTGTTTTTGGATTTGATCCGCCCAGGCCTTGTTCTTGGTGAGCAAATGGGAAAGGTTATCCATGCGGCGAAAGATAAGAAAAGTGAGGGATTTATTTCACCCAGACGCGCAGGGCTTGGCGCAGTGTCTCGGCCTTAACGGGCTTGGTCAGATACTCGTCCATGCCCGACTCCAGGCAGCGCTGGCGATCCTCTTCCATGGCATGGGCCGTTAGCGCGATGACCGGAACGCGCGCGCGCGCGGGCGCTTCTTTTTCCAAGGAGCGGATCATGCGGGCAGCGTCGTACCCGTCCATGCCGGGCATCTGACAATCCATCAGGATAAGATCGTAATGGCCCGTAAGCCAACGATTCACCGCGTCCCTGCCGTCGATGGCTACCTCCACGCTGGCCCCGAGCGACTCCAGCATCTTCACCGCCACCATGCGGTTGATGGCGTTATCCTCGGCCAGAAGGATTTTCCTGCCCTTGATTTCCGCTTGCGGATTGGACGCGGCTTCGTGTTCCTGCGCCTGCGGCCGGGATTTTCCCGGAGGTTTATTTTGCGGAGCCACGGAGTCCAGGGGCAGGCCCAAGGTAAATGCGGTGCCGATTCCAAGTTTGCTTTCCACCGTCAACGCGCCGCGCATCATGCCGGTTAAACGGTGGCAAATGGCGAGGCCCAGCCCGGTACCGCCATAACGGCGAGATGAGGATGCGTCCGCTTGCATATAGGGTTGGAACAAGAGTTTCAGCGTGGCCTCTGACATGCCGATGCCCGTGTCGCGCACGGCGAAACGCACCCATCCCTCGCGTTTGGCGTCCGGGGTAACCTCCAGGTTAATCCCTCCCCTTTCCGTGAACTTGACGGAGTTCCCGATCAGGTTGAGCAGGATTTGCCGGATGCGCACGGGATCGCCCATCACCAAGTCCGGCAGCCCCGGATTGAGGGACAAGGTCGCCGTGATGCCTTTGGATTGCGTGATGCCGGCGAATACCGACAGGGAGTCGACGCACAGGGACTTGAGATGAAACTGTTCGGGGGTAATCTCCAGCTTGCCCGCCTCGATTTTCGAGAAATCCAAAATATCCCCGACTATGGACAAGAGGCCTTCCGCCGATAGTTGCAACGCCGCCAGGTATTTGCGCTGTTCCTCATTCAAGGCGGTGCCGTTCAGCAATTGCGCCACGCCGAGAATGCCGTTCATGGGCGTGCGGATTTCATGGCTTACGGTAGCGATGAATTCGCTGCGCGAACGCGAAGCCGCCTCGGCGGCATTTTTGGCCTGGCCCAACTCCAGCGATTGCTGCCGGAGTTTCCGGGTTTGCTCATCCAAGTTCACAATGGCGCGGTGATGGGCCTCGAAAAAACCATGCAGCAAGGACAGGGTGAGCGCCAGCGAAGCGGGAAACGAGAGCGCCCAGGAAAAGGCCTTGTCCGCCGGGTTCTCGAAATCCGGAAGGGCGACGCCGTGAGCCGGCAGCCACCATACGATCAAGGCATACGCAGAGAGCAAGACCGCCCACCCGAGGGCGACCCGGGTCCCCTGGGTCACCAAAATGAAAGCCGCCAAGGCGCCGAACCATACATTGGACGTCGAGTGCATGCCTCCGGATAGAATTCCCGTGAACATGAGCGTGCAGGTTCCCAGGAAGCCTATCCAGGCTGCGGCCCAGCGCACGGACCGGGTCCGCTTATGCAATTCCGGGGTTATCATGCAAGCCAGTCCGGACCCCAGGACAATCCAGGGCAGAACTTGATCGCCTTGGTAGATTCCCAGCAATCCGAAACCCAAAGCATTCGCGAGCAACAGCACCAGGGCGATGTAAACGATGCGGGCATTGCGGAGATCATACTCCGAGCCTCGCCTTTCCCAGACGGGCATCAAGCGGTCCACGGCGAAAAAAAGTCCGGAAACCAATTTATTCATGGCGGGGTTGGTCGATGGAAATTTATTGGACGACGTGAATTTAAGGGTATGGTCGACATTTCCAACTGCTTTTCCGGAAGGGGTGAGCGAAAAGACCGCTCTCATTCTACAGGTTGGGATTCGCTCGGAACCTTATAATTCCGGTGCGGAAGGCCTCCGTCGCATGGAAAAAAGGATGAATAGGATCAGGATGGCGAATAAAACCCCCGAAGAACCCATGGTTCCCAAATCCAGTCCGCCATGATCATGGCTCTTGGTGAGCACATCCCCCATGGTGGCGCCAAAAGGGCGGGTCAATACGAAGGCGATCCAGAAAAGCCAAACACGCGATGTCTTGGTGAACGCGTAGGCCAGACAAACCAAAGCCAGGAGCCCGCTGATCAAAACATTGCTGCCCAGGAATCCCAGTCCGGAACTGTCGGCCAGGAAATCCCCCAGCGCGGTGCCGAGAGTGTTGGAGAAAAGAATGGCCGTCCAATACAGGATTTCCGATTTGCGCGAATCGATTTCCGTAACCGAAAGCGAACGCCCCGTCCATTTCCAAAAGGAAAAAATCGCGATGAGGATGGCCACGAGCAAGGCCGACCCCTTGGCATAACCCAGTTGCAGGCTCCGGTCCATATAGTCCGACATGGTAGTGCCCGCCGTGCTCGTGGAGAGGATGACCATCCAGTAGAGCAGCGGGTGGAACTTCCGCGCCGAGAGTTGCGCGGCGAGCGTGGCGAAAAAGAAAGCGATGAGGATGAGCGAACTGACGGCATAGCCCACCTTCAGAGTCATGGAGACCATGTCCCCGGCGGTTTCGCCCAAAGTGGTGGCACAGATTTTCATGACCCAAAAGGAAATAGTGAGGGCGGGAATTTTCACGACGATTTTATTGACCATTCCCAGAAGGTAACAAGCCGGAGCCCCTCAGGGATTCAATCGCCCTTGCAGGCCGCGCCATCCGCCGCCGTTATGGACCTCGGTAAAACCCGCCGCCTCGAGTATGCGCTTGGCCGAGGCGCTGCGCGCGCCGCTGGCGCAGCAGGTAATGACGGGCTTGCCCTTGGGGATTTCACCGATGCGCGAAGGTAGGACCTGGACGGGGATATTGACGGATCCTTTAATGTGGCCGCCACGGTATTCGTCCGGTGAGCGAACGTCCACGATACGCGCGCCTTGCTTGACCAGCGCGGTGAAATCCACGGCCGGTGCGGACCCGAACAGGTTTTTGAGTAAATCGATCATGGGGATTCCTTTCAGGCGGCCACGCGGGCCGGCTCCGGTTTGTTGTTGAAAATCCGTTGGCCGTTGTAGAGTATCTCCCAGGTTACGGGCATGATTTTCTTGAGCATATGGCTCACGCCGCAGTATTTCTCCTGCGACAAGGTCACAGCCTCCAGCGCGGCGGCGCGGTTTTCCTCGGCTCCGGTAAATTCGTAAACGACATGCACGGCGACGTATTCGATGGGCGGGCGGGTACTGATTTCCCCGATCACCTTCATACTGAATTCATCGGCAGGTTTTCCGATTTTGCGCAAATGCGCGACGACGTCCATGCCGGTGCATCCCGATAGGGCCGTCAATACGAAAGGCTTGGGAATCGGCCCATGATCATCCCCGCCGACCCGCTCCGGCGCGTCCATGATGACGGTGTGGCCGTTCACCGCCGCGTTGAATTGCATTTTGCCCATCCATTGGGCTTCAATTTCATGAACCATGGGGACCTCCTTGATGATTCTAAAGTATCATCCGGCGGGCGGACCTTCAGTCACATCGGTTACAATTCCCCCAACAATTTTACCTGATTGCGGAATAACAGCACTTTCCCGTCCTGTTCGAGCTTTTTCAGGAGCCGGGAAACCACCACGCGGGCCGTGGCCAGTTCATTGGCGATTTGCTCATGGGAGAGATTCACCAGGCTGGATCCGGAAGCCTTCGCTTTTTCGCGCAGGAAGACTACCAGCCGTTGATCCAAATTCTGGAAGGCGATCAAATCGATGGTTTTCAAAAGTTCGTTGAACCGGTTGCGGATGGTTTTCATGACGAAACTTTTCCAGGTCGGATATTTCATCAGCCATTCGTCCATCACGCCGATGGGGATCGTCACCATCTCCACATCCTCCTCGGCCACGGCGCGCACTTCGCTCGGATGTCCCTGCATGCAACAGGTGAAAGTCATGGCGCAACTTTCCTCGGGATTGATGTAATAGAGGAACAGCTCACGGCCGTCCTCCTCCGCGCGGGATACCTTGACCAGGCCGGAAAGCACGATGGGCATGAAGGTGACGGTTTGCCCGAAATCCAAAATGGATTCCCCGGCCGGAATCCGGCGTATGTGGCCATGCGCGGCCAACTCCGCCAGCAGCTTGGGTTCAAATAAATCCTTGAAGCGTTCCAAAATATTCATACCGGAATAATAATCCCTCGATTTTTCAAATGCTTACCAAATCAACGCTAACGCTCCTTGCCGGACGGCCGCATCATCGCAACCAAAGGCGAGGCCGGGTTCCAGGCCAAGACCCTGGCGCCGGGTTTGTATTTCTGGAAATGGTTCTGGCAGTACGACATCACCATGGAAAAGTTCACTGTCATCCCGGAGGGTAAGCTAGGCTTGGTCCTGGTCAGGAACGGCCGGGAAGTGCCGACGGGAAACATCCTGGGCCGGAGCGTGGATTGCGATAATTTCCAGGATGCCACCAAGTTCCTGGACAATGGCGGACAGCGCGGCCGGCAAACCGGTTTCATCACGGCAGGGGCCTATCGCATCAACAGCATGCTGTTTCAGGTTTCCATCACCAGCATGGTGCGCATCCAGGAAAGCAAGGTGGGCATTATCACCACTTTAGATGGTGTTCCTATCGAGAGCGGGCAAATCGCCGGCAAGTTGGTGGAAGGTCATAACAATTTCCAGGACTTCGATCGCTTCCTGAAGAACGGCGGCAGTCGTGGTTTGCAGCCGCAGGTGGTGCTGGCCGGGTCTGGGCAAGTATCCGATCAACATCTATATCATGAAGGTGGAATTGGTGCCCACCACCAACCTCGTGTTGAACTGGGCTTCGGCGCGCAGCGAGGCGCATAATCTGGACAAGAACCTCTCCACCATCACGGTGCGCTCCAAGGACGGCTTCCCGTTCAACCTGGACGTGGCGCAAATCATCCATGTGCCGACGACGGAAGCGCCCAAGGTGATCGCCCGCTTCGGCAATATGGTCAACCTGGTCTCGCAAGTGTTGGAACCGACCATCGGAAATTATTTCCGTAACTCGGCCCAGGACAGCGACGTGATCGCTTTTTTGAGCACGCGCAAGGAGCGGCAGGAATCGGCCAAGGCGCATATCAAAAAGGTGCTGGACGAATACAACGTGAACGCCGTGGATACTTTGATCGGCGACATCGTGCCGCCGGAATCCTTGATGAAGACGCTGACGGACCGGAAAATCGCGGAGCGCACGGCCAACGCGACGGTGAAGAAGGCCGAAGGCGACGCCTCGGGAGTCAAACTCGCGGTGGGGGCGGAATCGGAAGCCATCAAGATGCGAGCCCATGGCGAAGCCGAAGCCACACGCGCGCGGGCGCAGGCAGAGTCGGAAGCGACCAAACTAAAAGCCTCGGCGCAAGCGGCGCAAATCACGTTGACCGGCGACGCGGAGGCGGGCAAGGTGCTGGCCATCGGTAAATCCACGGCGGAGGCCTATGAATTGGCCGTCAAGGCTTTGGGCGGAGAAAATTTCACGCGTTACAAGATCACGGAGGAATTGGCCAAGGGTCACATCAAATTGATTCCGGATGTTCTGATCAGCGGAGGCTCGAATTCCAACGGAGGTTCAGCCCTGGACGGACTGCTGGGATTGAAACTGATGGAAATGATGGATCCGAAAGGGACGGTCAAGCCGTCGAACTGAAATTCAGGTTGGGGGACCTTGATGGTGCGGCAACTATCCTGGAAATCCAGGATGCCGGTCCGGTCAAGCCGCTTCGCAGGGGACTTTGACTACGGTTTTCCGGACCAGGGTGGGTTCTAAAGACAATAGGCCCGGCATGTGGCCATCCTCGGGGAAAAATACGGCCGCTTGGCCCGGCCCCAGTCGAATGGGATCGCCCGAACCAGGATCGTGATATTTAATCACGTCTTTTTCCGGGCGATAGGGCTTGTCGACATGGAGTTGGCCAATGGGTCGCACATCGACTATTTCTTCCCCGACCAATACGCATTGCACATCGATGTATTTGCGATGGGATTCGTAAAAACAGTTTGACCGGCTCCGAGTCCGATAGACTTGCTCAATAGCCACGGTTCCGTTTTCCAATGGCACTTCGCCTACCGAATCGGCCGCCAACGCGGCAACGCGCTGCGATTCCGGCGTGCCCGTATGCAAGCAGCGTTTCAAGTACGCGAACGCTGACACGAAACGGGGATCGGCCGCGAGGCGATTTTCCAATTCTTCCAGGGTTCCGATATAAGCCATACGGTTAAGATAAGCAATCGTCGCGAAGTCGAGTTGGCGATCTCTTCTGATCCGATGGGTTCCGCCCCGACACTAACGATCCGCGAATTCGTTAATCCGGTCAATCAGCATGCGCAGGGTACTGAAATGCTTGCGGTCGAAGTTGAAGATCAGTCGTGTTAATTCAGGCTGGTCCTCTTCGCCGGGCAAAGCGGGGCCTTGCAGAATGGTTCCCTTAACGCACAGCGAAGCGAACTCCCGGTTAAGGTCGGAAAGCTGGGAATCGGTCAGCGGCCGCAAGATGCGGATGGCGAATCGGTCGGCCACGAAGCGCGAGCCCTGGTAATTGCGGTAGAAATTCTCGATATAATCGGCGGCGGATTTCACGTCGAAGAAAACCCGGAACAAACCCATGTCCTTCTGGTCGATCCAACCTTTGGCGACCAGTTGCCGCTCCATGAATGCCTTGAGGTCCAACCAATAGTCATTGCCTTCCGGCGAAAGTAACACAATGGGAATCAGGCCGGATTTCCCCGTCTGGATCAAGGTGAGCAATTCGAAGCATTCATCCATGGTCCCGAAGCCGCCGGGAAAAACCGCCATGGCGTCGGCGCCCATCGCGAACATGAGTTTGCGCGTGAAAAAATACCGGAAAAAGATAAGCTTGGGATCGCCGCGCAGGAATTCATTCTCGTTGGTTTCCCAAGGCAAGCGGATGGAAAGGCCGAAAGAATTTCCTGGACCGGCGCCTTCGTTGCCGGCGCTCATGATGCCCGGTCCCGCTCCCGTAATCGACATCCAATTGCGGCCCGCCAGATGGGCGGCGAAGTCCCGGGCGAATAAGTAATCGGGATGGTCGTGCGGCGTGCGCGCGGATCCGAAAATGGAAATTTTTCGACGCCCGGCAAAAGGACGGAAAACATTCAGGGCATGACGCAGCTCGCGAAAACTGCGCGTCATCAGTTTAAGCTCTCCGGTATTGGCGTGGTCGCTCCCGATTTGCAAGGCGGCGCGAATCATCTCTCCCACCAGCTCGCGCTGCATGGGATCAACGGTCACTCCCGTGGAAGTCATAAGGGAATTAACCAGTTCCAGGGTATGCGAATCAAAGGGCGGGGTTTTCATGATCCTATTCTCCAAAAATCCGGGGCATTCGGCTACTGATTTTTTTAATCAGGGTAAAAACCGGTTAGCCTCGGATTGCGAAGGTAACCTGCAAGTTTCCCGTTTCCCGAACCAACGGTACCGGTTGCGGGCGATAAAATCGTAAGCCAGGTCGCGCAACGGGCGGGGACATGCGCGCAGGACGCCAAGGCAACGCCAGAGACCGCCCAAACCGGAAAGTACCCGCAGCACGGCGTCGGATTTCCGGTGCAAGCCCAATGAATCGGACAGTACGATGCTCCGCATCCAATCGTTCCCGCCGTCGGAAATTCCCACTCGCGCCGCATAAGTGGCGCCCTGCAAGGGAGCGTAGTGAAATTGGCCGCGTCGATCCCGCGACTGGATGAAGTCGACGAAGCCGTTGCATAAGGCGCAGTGCCCGTCGAAAAAAATGATGGGGCCTTCCATGGGCCTATATTAGCAATCGCTTTAAAAGGGTTGACGGTCCAGGCTGAAGGTGGCGGCCATATTCATCGTTTTTTACGCCAAGCGAACCCCAGTGTGACGCCCGTCATTGTTTAAGGGTGACGACGGTATTATGTTTACCTCCAAAACCAACCTGTGAATGGTTCCCAACCCATGCGCTTTTTCGCGTTCCGCATCGCCTCGGTCAGTTGGCTTCTGCTGATGGTTTCCGTTTTCGGGGCAGGGGCCAAGCCGGTGTCACCCCCCCTTCCGAAATCAAAGGAAAATTCCGCGACGCGTTCCTTGGGCCCGCTCCGCGTGGACTCGGCCAAGGTGCATAGCCTATACCTGGACGGAGAGTTTGATGCCGCCATCGCCGTTTTGGAGGCCGACCTCAAGGAAACCCGTCAGTACCGCCACGAGGACAGCGTTTTCATCTACAAGCATTTGGGCGTGATGTACGCGGCTCAATATGATACCCGCGAGAAGGGGAAATATTACATGCACCGCGTGCTGTTGGTGGAGCCCACCGCCAAAATCATGGACATGTATGCCAGCGACATGATCTATATGATTTTCAGGAATATCCAGGAGGAGTTCGAGCAAAACCGCATGTTCATGGGGATGCAACGCCAGAGCCAGGTCCGCAACGACACGCTTACCGATGCGAAGCCGAAAAAGGATTCCGTGCAAGCGAAACAAGCGATGGTAGCCGGCAGGGGTTCCAGCGGAAAGAAATGGATTTGGGCCTGAGCAGCTGTGGCTACGGTAGCT
>JADGQO010000224.1 GCA_017881725.1 Fibrobacteria bacterium | reverse complement strand
GCGAACTGATTCAGTTATTTCTTAGCAGGTCCTAAGTCTTGCCTTAGGCCTGCCTCTGGAAGCGCTTCCCGCCAGGGTGGATGGACGTAGGCCCGCTAGCCTTTGACTATTGCCCTTCATCAAAGCGACGGCTGGCCGCGACCACCGCCGCGGCCAATTGAGCGGCATCGAGTGGAAACTCGGTTGCGCCCAACCGAGGCTGCCCCAACCCTGTTGGTCCCAACTCGGTTGGGCCCAACCCTGTTGGACCGGATCCGGAATTCAGGAATACTTCGTAAACCTTCAGGGCCAACACGGCCAATTGGCTGGGCTGGTCGGGAACTCTCCCGCCCGGGAAATGGATCGCATGGTCGCGGATGAACCGCGCCGCAGCCCGCACCGCTTGATGCGCAGCCTGGGCTTCCGCATTGGCGTAGGTAAATCGCCACCGGACAACGCGCTCGGAGATGCGCGCTTTATCGGCGCCGCCGGGCGCGATGTCCGCCGCGGTAAAAATCCGGCAATCATAATTTCGGCAAGCTTGCGGCCTGGCCGCGTAAATGGAACATTGTCCGGCCACGAGCATCGGACACTTTCCTTGCGCATCATGCGCCAACACTTTAAGCCCAGGCGATCCTTGCGGCGCGGCGGCGAGCAATCGGGATGGTATCTGCGCGAGGGTTTTTTTTTCCTCGGGCCGAATGGTGATATAATAGGCCGAGTTGCAACATCCGGTGCAATCGCGGCAATCGACTTCGGCTTCCGAGTTTGTTTTCAAGGCGCTACGCGTGGCCGTCAGCCAGGCGATAAAATCTCCGGCGGGAATGAACGGATCGTTTTCGGTAGGGAGAGAATTTCCCGGCGAATCGGACGCGGAAGATTTTTCGAAAGCTTTTTCCGAAGATTTTCCTATCAAAAAGCCCCCCTATGGTGCGAATCAAATTTTTGTTTCAAAATTATTTCAAGGAGTCCAAATTGGCGAATTAACGTATCCCGTTATGAATACAAGATTTAAACCGACCGATCCCCTCCCTCCCTAGCTAGTTTAATCCTGAAACAATACTCCAGATATGGATTTCGCATCACTTCATTAGATTCATTAGACATTCAAAGGAATAAAAATGCTTATCGATAACCTCGAACAATTTTTATCCGCGTATCGAGAAAACCCCCACTCTTCCGTCGAAATCATAAATGATTACCGGACCCTTGCGAATTCAATGCCCAGGCCGATGGGAGCCTTGGAGGTCCAGGCGAATTTCACCAAGACATTGTTAGGACTTGGAATCGTTTACAGGTATGGCGGCAGCATTGAGGTCAATTCCATGGCCGTCCGGATTTTGGACATCATGCACTCCGAAGGTAAAGACCTATCCCCGGATAATTTCAGAGTTGAAATCGAGGAAAGCAAAAAACTTTATCTGGGCGGAATTCTGTTGGATGCCTCCGAGTTGGAGACCCACTTCCTCTGAACTCTGATCCATCGGATCGGAATGCGGTCCCCTAAAAAGTAATCCCATCCGGTGGCCCCTTGGGAACCGGCATAAGAAAACCGAACTCCCCCTGGCGTCCGACCCGGGCCGCCTTCCAAGGCGTGCCTTCCCACGCTGCGCCTACCGAGACCCCGAAGCCCGCGTCGATCCGCGCTAAGTTAAAATCAAGATCAAGAATATGGACACGCCCCCGCGGCCGCGTACGGGCAGGCTCACTTGTCGGTCTTGGGAAGGGGGGATGGTCCCGGTAATTATTATTCCACGGTACCCAGTTAATGATGGTGGCGTTTGTTGGCGGATAGTCCGGAACCCCGTGCCGAATCTTTTTCGCCCACTTTGATGTGGCTGTTTGTCATGGCTGTATTGTCGGTTCCATTATTGTTTTCAATGTTTTCATCTAGGCTGCGAATGCCTGCGGCGATAATCGGAGTGCTGGTCTATTTCGCATTTGGATTTTTCCCCGAATCCACATTCTTGCCGTTTATCGCTGCGCCGATAGTTGGAACGTATTCGGAAGATTCGATGCCAATGGGAAGTGTCACGGGCCTGCGCCGAATCCTTAGTCACCCCCAGGCCGGAAAGGTACAGGTCACCGATCAATACGGCGGCGTCGAAGTTGCCTTTGGCGAAAGACTTTCGATACAAGCTCAAAGCTCCGGCATAATCCTTCGCCCGCTGGGCCGTGGTTCCGTCCACCATGAAGGTCAAGGCTTCGGTCGAATCCTTTGGGGCGGGAGACCCGCGAAGCCCGTCCCTAAGGGCATTGGCGGCCGCCGCTTCCTTGGACTGGCCCTTGGCTTCATTTTCTTGCATTTGAATCGCCAGCTTGGCGATATCCGCGAACATCCCTTTGCGGTCGACCACCTTTTTCATCCAGCGGAGGCCTTCGCGGGTATCCTTAGGCACGCCCCTGCCTTCCATGTACATGCTACCGAGCATTAACTCCGCATCCTCACTGCCTTTTTCTGAAGCCAGTTTATAAAGCCTTAGCGCTTCTGTGCCGTTCCCGTTTTGCAGCAGCGCGACATCACCTTGACCCTTCAAGGTATCCGCAAGGCTTTGCGAGGTGGCGGGGACCCTCAAAAGGAGGGCGAAAAAAAATGCGATCGCGAGGGATATGCGTGACATGGCGGCGGCTTCCGGATAAAGGTTTTCGATCAGAATACGGTTTCAGAAAGGTAATTCCATCCGAGGGAAACCGGAATTCCCGCCGGGGAAACCGACCCCATTCTCGCGCCTACCGAGACCCCGAAGCCCGCGTCGATCCGCGTCCGCCTACGTAACTTTGGTGTTACCTTGGTGAATGAGGATGGCGCACACCGCCTCCAACCGCGTTTATTCCCGGGCCTGTCTCCGATCGTCCGGCCGTGATCGCATTCGGGCCTTTTCGTTCGCAAGTCCCCCTGATTCATGTCATGATTTCATGGGTTTTTCACAAGTTATTTCCAATAAATCAGTGAAATATGGATTTTTCAATAATTATCTGTTCGCAAAAATCGAGCGAATATTTCCTCGCTTTGGTACCGGCGACCCGGATTTCGGCATACCTTTGTTGCATATGAAACCGCAAATGCCCGAAGTCAGCGCCTACTCCGATTTTCGGAAATACCTGAAAGATTGTTACGCGGCGCGCAAGGCGAGCGACCCCAAGTTCTCCCATCGATACTTCTGCAAGAAAGCCGGCTACGGATCGTCGAGCAGTTTCGCGGACGTACTCACGGGGCGGAGAAACCTTACGCCGGCTGCGGCCATGCGCCTGTCCAAGGCCCTGGATCTGAACGGGGAGGAGGAAGAATTCTTTATGCACCTGGTGGCGTTCAACCAAGCGAGCAGCCTGGAAGTGAAGAACCATCACTACGCTAAAATGCTTTCCATGGGCCGCACCAAGTTGGACATCATCGCGCGGGACAAATACGAATATTTCGGAAAATGGTTCCATGCGGCGCTGCGCGAACTGATCTACTTCTTCCCAGGCAAAGGGGACTTCAAGGCCTTGGGGCGCAAGCTCAATCCGTCCATTCCCGCCGCGCAAGTGAAGAAGGCCATGGCCTTGCTGGAGAAGCTGGGAATCATCGACAAGGGCGCGGACGGTAGGTACCGTCAGACCGCCGCCCTCATCAGCACGGATGATTTGGGCGCTTCGATGCATGTCCAGAATTTCCAGGTCGAGACCATGAAGCTGGGCATGGAAGCGTTGGAGCGGCATCCCGCGAGCGAACGGGATATTTCCACCTTGACCGCCACCCTGTCCGCGGAGAGTGTGGAAAAGCTGAAGGCCGCCATTCGCGACTTGCGTCAGTACGCCATAACTTTGGCGGAGCGGGACCAAAAGGTGGATCAGGTGATCCAATTGAACATCCAAATGTTTCCCTTGTCACGAAAGTAATCATGAACATTCAAACGAGGTGCGGTATGTTTAGCAGGAATCGGTTGCCGGGTGCAAACCGGATGGGAAAAGCCGCCGGAAAAGTCGACGAAAAAGTCACCGGAAAAACCGCTGGGAAAAACCTGTTGGCGGCCCTGATTGCGGCGGGCCTGGCCGCGTCGTCGTTCTGGGGCTGCGAAGGCAGCGCGACCCAGACCACCAACGGGCAAAAGTTGACGGGAACCTTGGTGGATAAATCCGGCCATCCCGTCTCCGGAGCTATGGTCAATGCCTGGCCCTCCGGCGCGATCTTGCTGGGCAACCCGCAAAGTTCCAACTCTGCGCCCGCCGCCTCGGGAGAGACTGATGCGCAGGGTCGATATGCCCTCACGGAATTGGCCGCAGGTGAATACAATGTTTTCGGCGAGCAAGGCCACGGCGTTGCTTCCGTGCTTATCCCGCGCGTCAGCTATCTGGCCATGGAGCTGGATCTGGGCGTCGATACCCTGACGCCGCCGGGCACCATCATCGGCAAGGTGATGGCCAACGGCAAGCCCATGGCGGGTGTATTCTGCTATTTGCCCGGATCCGCGCGCGTGACCATGACGGATTCGCTGGGAATCTTCGCTTTGGACCGGGTGCCCGCCGGATCCTACAAACTCGCTTACACTTCTGCGGGCTATGCCACGGTCATCGACAGCCCCGTGGTAGTGGTATCGGCCGGGATTACCGCGTTGCCGACCAAGGTGTTGGCGTACGATATCGCCCTGCAGCCGCCGACGCCGGAAAGCTTAAGCGCCTCCCTCAACGCGATGGGATACGTGGTGCTGACTTGGAAAAAGCCGGCCGTTGCGGACCTTGCCGGGTATATCCTCCAGGTCTCCTATACCGGGGACACGGCGAATGAATACTTCGAGGAATCCGAGATCTTCGATAAATCCATGCTTCCGGATACCTCTACGATTTCGATCTATAAATTGGCGTGGTACGTATTCTATCAGGGTAAGATTTGGGTCCACCAGGATACCGGCACCGTTACCTTTCGGATCAAGGCTTTGGACAAGGACGGTAACAAATCGGCGGCATTTTCGGATCCGGTTTCCATCGTGGTACATCGATCCCCATTGCATCTCTTTACCACCAGCCTCGTGGAGGGCGGCAGCACGGATGCGGCCCCGCGTTGCCGGGATACCTTGACTTTCGTGTCCACTTTCACAAGTACCATGGTGAGCGCCGGCACGATCCGGTTCCATATCGAAGGTTGGTACCATGGATCCACGGAAAGCGTCATCGCCTATACCGACAAGAGCCAAGTATGGAATGGGAAGGTGGATACCCTCGTATGGTACCCGGGAAGGGCGGAAATGCGCAATATCGACGAGAAGCCCGCCGAAATGGATTCGGCCACATGGTTCAATGGGGGCGGCATCGTATTCAAGGTGCCGCAGGGCAAGCCCGATTCCTTGCGTGTCGCCGCGTATACCGGGCTGCAATACGACGTCGAGTATTTGTCCAAGACAACGGTGATGGATATCCGGGTCGATTCCCAAGGCTGTTATAAGGTCAGTCCGGCGCGGATCGATTCGACCCAGGGCGTGGCTTTTTAACGAAACGTAGGACGGACCGCTCCTGGCCGGCGCCTAATACCCGAAGGCATCGGCCGCCGTCAGAGGTACGCCTACCGAGACCGCCGGGCCCGCGTCGATTCGCGCCAAGGCAAAATCAAAGTCATGAATATGGACACGCCCCTGCGGCCGCGTACGGGCAGGCTCACTTGTCGGTCTGGGGACACCTGGAGTCGCTGGCGTAAGGGCCTGGGCTTCCGGGTCTTCGGGGCCGGTACCCGTCAATTGGTGACAAGGGTCACATATTTAAACTCGCCGGTCGTCAAAGCCAAGCGCGCGATGTTCCAGTTAATTATCATTCCGTAGTACCCGGTTAATGTTGATGTCATTTGTAGGCGGATAGTCCGGAAACCCGTGCCGACATGAATCCCAGGTAGGAGCGTATTGAGTGAGCAAAAATGAAAAAGACCCCTATGCCATGCCCGGAGGGGATCCATTCAAAAAGAAACAGAATGACCCGAATCCATACGCCCCTCACGATATTTTTCAAAAGTCAAAGAACGGCGGTGGTGGCGGCGGTGGCGGCGGTGGTGGTGGTGGTGGTGGTGGTGGTGGTGGTGGTGGCGGTGGTGGTGGCGGCAAGAAGCAGCCGGCGCCAGCAGCGGTTGAAGAAGAGGATCTCGTACCCGAAAAGCCTGCGCCCCCGCCCCCAAAGGCATATCCCGTCAAACTCTCCAATCCAAAATGGGCGTCTGATAAGGCGAGTTTCGGAGATGTCGTCAAGTGTTCAGTGGAAGTCGATTTACCTGAAAGCCATGAACACCTGACGCGCATCACCTTGGATTATTTTTCGGTAAATGCCAATGGGAAGAAGGAAAAAATTTCCACTCAGGATGTCCATGCCAAAGATGGGAATGCCGAAGGCGAGTTCACGGCCAAACGCCCAAGTAAATCCACGCAACCCGAATTCAATTTTGTCTTCACCGCCTCGCACCGGGATGCCGCGAAAGAAGTGGAGAGCCCAAAACTAAAGGTCAGTGAACCGGATCGAAATCTTGTCTGCGAATTCGACAAGCACTCGGACATTAAAAAGCCCGGTTACAGCCTGGTTTTAAAGGACGCGGGTGGTACCGTTCATGCGACTTTAAAGGCAAGCGACGGAATCGAAAAAGATGGGATTATTTCATTCGATTTCAAAAACCTGGATGCGGACACCGAATATATTTTGGAAATGCGGAATGAGAAGGGGGAAGTGATCGAGGTTATCTTTTCGGAAACCAAGCATGGGGACTGGGAGTTGGTTTAACGACCCGCTAATTCGTTGGCGGCGCGCAGAGTAGTTGCATTCGATCGGGCTGGTTGCCCCATGGGGAATTATGAATCTAAAATCGAAAAGTCAAACAACAAGCTTCGGATTGCCGGCAATGCTTTGCTCGCTGATGGTTTTTAACTGCGGCAGCGGCGATACCAGGAATCTCCCGGATAAGATTAAAGTCAATGCGGTGACTAGTGGTGGGTACCATGTCCATGCAAGACTGCTCTATTACCCAACAAATCCCATTAAATTTATTTGTACAGGAATTTTTGGAGAGGGATTGAAGGTAAAGGATGGTGTTTTCAATGATATATCTGAGTCCGGAGTTGAATTTCAAATCAAAAAGAAATGGGCTGGCATATGCATGTACCAATTTTCAGCTCTCGCTATTGAGTGTTCAAAATCAGACTCCTATTCTTTCAGCTCGAACGAAGGTCCTGAACATATACTAATAGGAACCCTTGACTCATCCATTGAAGAATCAACCTATCAGCGGAATAATTATTTTAGTGCCAATCGAATTTCGGACAACTCCCTCCACATTGAAGTTTCTGGAAAAAGGAGCATGTTTTGGGGGTGTAAGGACGACTGTGAAAATAGGCCCGATTTCGGCCTTAACAGTTCAAATCAATCGCTTACTATCAGTTGCCAGGAGGCGAAGTAATGGCCTTCAAAGTCTCGAGAAATGACGGCAAGACCGTTGTTTTAACACAATCTCATCATGCTAAAAAAGCTCTCTATTTTTCAAATGAGTATTCGCTAGTCAATGCGGTGAACTTGGCCGCTCTTTCTAAACTTGTTTACAGTGATTTTGATATCGGAGTAAAAGATATTCTTTCCAATTTATCTTTCAAATATCGGAAAAATTTCAGTACTGATTCTTCGCCAGAAGTCAAGCCATTCCTCGTTCCTTACCTCGGCAAAAAGTCACATGCAACCGAAGGCATCACCGATATCAAGGCAGAGAAATTTATTTCTTTCATCGACACCCAGGCCTTCCACTACAACGACGACGAATACAACGTTTTTGTGTTCCGCGGCACCCAGGAGTTAAGGGACTTCGCCGCCGATGGATTCGCACCGAAATGTTTTTTCCTGGCCGGCGAAGTCCACCAGGGGTTTCTGGATTGCTTTCAAGCCATCAAGAACCAGATTGTCAAAATCATGAACATGCCCGAGAATAACCAATGTAAGACCATTATTACTGGCCATTCCCTGGGCGGGGCCTTGGCGACTTTAACGGCGGCCTATATTTCCATGAATTACGCGAGCGCGCCTTGCGGACAAGTCATGCTTTATACCTATGGGTCGCCGCGCGTGGGCGTGGTCAAGTGGGTCGAAACTTTTTCGGATAAGTTCATTCATTTCCGGCATCGCAGGGTGCATGACCCGATTACCATGCTGCCACCGCACCATTCCTCCATGAAAATGCCGTCTTTACAGGTTATGCTAATCAGCGGCCTGGAAGGCGGTGCGGTAGCCGGCACCGCCCTGATTATCGGCGAAACTATTTTCAATTCCGATGATGCCAGCGACGCCTTCGTCCATCATGGTCAGGGCATTCTTTTGCGCGAGGGCCCCAAGGGCGTCGGGGTGATCAAAACCAATCTCACCAAGGAAATCGTCGTCACGGATGGCGTCGGTTGGAATTCGAAAGAGGCTTTGTTGGCACGGGAATTCGTGAAAAACATTACTGCTTTCAGTCAGGGGATTACGCCCCACGCCATGTCCGGGTATTTCGCAAACCTTTTTCATCTATTGAAGGAAGCGATACGCGCCTGGGAGCGCGACCCTGCCCCCTGGCTGGAAATGAATAAATCCATTTCTAAACAAGAGGCCGAACTCATTGGGATTTGGAAGAGCGAGCGGGAACGCGATGCCGTCGATTTCAGGGTAAAGCCTGCCGTCCAAAGTTCAACATCCACTCCGCAATCGCGGCAACCTATTTCGCAGACGGAAAAGAGCGCCTATTACGATGACATCATCAAAAATGCTGTGCACTTAAAAATGCAAGCGGATACTGAAATCGGGATTTGGAGTCAGCCCGGGGCAAAGGACAGGATGTTGAGGATGATCATACCCGGTGAGCTCACCCCGGACATCGAGAAGGAAATGAAATACCAGGAAACGGTTTCAGAGGAATCCGTGATCCATTTAGCGCAGACCAAGAGTTGGGACATGTTTAAACCGATGCCGAATTTAGTGAGTCAATTGGGAGGATAAATGATCGAGGAAAAAATCAGGAACGACGTTGCCTATGGCGCTTTGATGGGCGACCTAAAATCTCCAATGGATAAAGCCAAAACTTTTGGCATGGTACTTCTGATTTTCGCTTATCTCATCTCGGCGACTTTGGCTTTTTTGGATTTTACCTACAACATGCGTGGCGAAGCTTTTTCAGCCACGTTGATGTGGCCGTTTGTCATGGCTGTATTGTCGATTCCATTGTTGTTTTCAATGTTTTTATCCAGGCTGCAAATGCCTGCGGCGATAATCGGAGTACTGGTCTATTTCACATTTGGATTTTTCCCCGAATCCACCTTCTTGCCGTTTATCGCTGTGCCGATAGTTGGAGCTTATTCGGAAGATTCCATGCCAATGGGAAATGTCACGGGCTTTTTCGAGCATGGTTTCAATTCGGTCTATGGCCAAAGATTCATTTGGTTCAAAATAACCATGGTTCTCGGATTGGTGATTTGCCTGACCAAATGGTTTCAGTCCCGCGCGTTAAGAAAAACCTCCCTGGCGGTGAAGAAATAATGCCACCCATATTCACGCTCGTCGGAATCGCCCTCTTCCTGGCAGGCATCGCCTCAAATGTTCAGGCGCGTCCAACTGAGTTCGCGGAGATAGTGCAATCAGCCAAGAGCGATCCTGATTACCGCGAGCTGGATTTCCGCTCCAACCAGTTGGTTTACACCAGTGGATTCAGCCATCGTTCGCAGGTGCACACCATTTTAAGGGATTCGGTGACCTACTATCAGGAAATCGAAACCGGGGCGTTCCCTCTCATCCTCACGCGATCCAATAAATGTTATGTCTCGGAAATAAACCAAGCCGCCTATCAAGATCAGAAGGCGCACCTGACCTATCATTCCCGGGACACGGCCAATTATCTCCTGCTCCCCTTCGCGAAGTTGATCGACAGCATTCCGGCGGCAAAGCCGGTTTCGGTTTCGGATTCCTTGTGGGTCGTGGAAGGCGCTTCGGACAGCGTATCCTACCGCCTGGAATACAATCCGAATTCCCGGAAGGTCCTTCGGATCCGCCGGGATACCCGGGCGGACAGCACTTTGATGACGGTCGCTTACGCCGTGTATTGGGACAGTCTCTGGAAGGATTCGATCCAATACCCGCTGGTGACGAACATGAGGACGGCCTTGTTCAACTCCAGCCTGAAACAATGGATCTCCGCCTCGATCATTGATTCCACGCTCGATCTGGTCCGCCCGAACGGGATCCCCAATGAAATCTTTCTTGCAAACGATCAGTCCGGCCAAAGCATCGATTGCAATGACGGAACTTCCATCCGCATTCAATCCCCCGCCCAAGACGTGGTCTGGCCGTCGGGAACATCCCATATCATCCGCTGGGAGTCCATCGGCATCCCCGGTGACGTGTTCATCGAATACTTCAACCGCAGTGGTTACTACGACCCGGTGGTGATGCGCCCCGATAGCCTTTCCAAAGAATTCAGCTGGACGGTTCCTGAAAGTGTCGCCGACCGTTCGACTTTGCGTATCAGCTCGATGCGATCCTTCGCCAAGGACCAGGTCTCCTTCCAGACTCGTGCAACGACTGGAGTTTTCTTCGTTGGGAAGGGACGGCGAGGTCCCGCGATGGGGGCCGGAAAGAATTGCACCCCCACCTTTACCGAAGGCCCGGGCAGCCGTGCTGCCATCGATGCGATCGGCAGGTGGATTCCCGTGGCGCAAGGCGCGTACGGTCCATAGCGGATTTCCGGAGGTATTTTTTCTCCTCCGCAGCGCCCACCTCGCCCCCCTTCCAAGGGACGCCTACCAAGGCACGCCTACCGAGACCCCGAGAGCCCGGACGGCCAAGGGCCGGGTCGATCCGCGTTCCAAAATATTATATCTATATTTCAAGATATATTGATATAATGATTCACGCGCGCAAGTCCTGCGCCGGAACCGAGCGGAATGGCCCAGTTGCTCCACATCGACGAATTGACCGGCATGTTCAAATTGCTCAGCGACGAGACGCGCCTGCGCATTCTCTGCGCCCTGTCAGAGTCGGAGCTGGCGGTGGGGGAGATTCAGAAAATCCTGGGGCTGGGTCAAAGCACTTTGTCCACGCAGCTCGGCCTTTTGAAAGAGCAGGACCTCGTGGCCAGCCGCAAGGAAGGGCAAAAGGTTTTGTACCGCCTGCCGCAATCCGACGCGCTGGACCCTAAAGCCGGTATCCTGCAAAGCGCCCTGCACAGCGCTTCGGGGGCCAAGTGGCATGCGCGCGATCGGCGCAACCTGAAAAAGATTTTGCAGGAGCGCAGCGAACGCTCGCGAGAATTTTTCAACACCCAGGCCGTGCAAAACATGCCGTCGCCGGGGCAAACCTGGCGTGCGCTGTATCACGGTTTGATCCGTTTGATCCATGGGCAACGGATTTTGGATTTGGGTTGTGGCAACGGACGCCTGTCCATCCTTTTGGCCCAGTCCGGCAACGCCGTGACGGGTGTGGATAACAGCGAGGAACAAATCCGGCTGGCGCGCCAAAACGCCAAAGACGCTGCGCAGGTGAATACACAGCATCCCGTGGAAACGCACGGACAAGGATCAGGGAAAAATTTTGGACACGCCCCTGCGGCCGCGTACGGGCAGGCTCACTTGTCGGTCTTAGGACAAACGCCTGGGATTCCTGAATTCCTGCATGCGCCGATGGAAGCCACAGGTCTGAAAGACGCCTCGTTCGACGTCGTGATTCTGTCGCAATCGCTGCATCATGCGGCCAAGCCCAAGGAAGCGCTGGCGGAATCGTATCGACTGCTCGCGCCGGGCGGACGCATTCTCATATTGGATTTGCTCGCTCATGGCGAGGAATGGATGCGCGCCAAGTTCGGCGACTTTTGGCTGGGCTTCGGCCTGGCAGATTTACAGGAATGGCTT
>JADGQO010000223.1 GCA_017881725.1 Fibrobacteria bacterium | reverse complement strand
CGGGCGGATGATAGGCCACCGGACGCGGGGCGGGTGATCCCCGGCCACCGGGCGTGCGCGTGCGTTCCAGCATGTTGACCACGGAGGGCAGGTCGGGATTGAGGCGTAAGGCTTCCGACCAATTGCGCCGGGCCAGGCCGTTCTGGCCCATCATGTAATGGATGCTGCCCGCCAGGGCATGGCCCTCCGCCGTGGGTTGGGCGTCCAGGCTTTGGCGGACCATTTGCAAGGCTTCGGGATAGCGCTTCTGGTAAAACAATTCCTGGGCCCGACGGATTCCGGACAGCACCTTGCCCGTAACATCTTCGTTACTCCCCTGATCTCCTTCCGGCGGCGGTTCCGGAGGGCGCTCTGCTTTCGAACGTCGGTCGGTCCCATCGGAACGTTCGCCCGCGTCCGGCTGTGCCTTGGAGGTTTGGGGTTGGCGGGACTCCGGAGGCTGCGAGTTCGCTGCCCCTTCCGGCGACATCGGCCGGGGCTCGGGCGCGCCGTGGCGCGACGGGACTTGCTTAGGCTTGCTGCTTTCTTCTTCCGGGTCCGTCACGCGTTGGCCGGACATTTCCAAATACACGTCCGTGGAACCCAAATCCAAATCCATGCGCGCTTCGGTGCTCTTGTTCGCGTAATGGAAGTTCAGACTGCCCTGGCCTTTATCCATCGCCTTATCGTCCTGAAAAGGCGGCATGCCCGGAGCCTGCTGGCGCTCGGGCGCGGGCGCGGATCCGCCGCAGCCCTGCAACAGCGCGAAGCAGCCGTAAGCGCACAGCACGGCTGATCCGCGTAGGACGCGGCCCCGCACGCCCAGCGCGGCCGGCCTAGAAAGTATAGTGCAGGTAGGTGATTTCATAGGCCACGGGTTCCAGGGTCAGGAAACGATCGGAATCGGAATTCAAACCTTTCAAAGTGTTGTTCAAGGGCAGGAAGAGGATTCCGCCCCCCAGCGTGAAATGCCGGCTGACGCGGGATTTGTAGCCCACGGTCAGCATGCCTAAGTGCCCGCGGTTGAGGAGGGGAATCATCTCCTTGTAGCCGACGTAAGTGCCCAGCCAATAGCCGAGATCGGGGTTGGCCTTGCGGAAAAACACACCCAGCACTTCGATGCCGAAATTCATGGTGTTGATGTTGAAGGCGATGTTCAGGCTGTCCGGACCGCCCGTGCCGTTCATATATCCGGCGCCGGCTGAGACGGTGAAGTACAGCCATTTGTCCGCCGTCATGGCCTCGCTCACCGATCCTTCCACCGCGTATTGCGTCAGCATCAAGGTGGACAAGGTATCCAGCACGTAATTGCCGAGCCTATCCAGCGTATCCTTGCGGGGCATGATTCCGCTCTTGATGGGGAAAAAGCGCGTGCCCACCGATGCGCTCCAATCCAGGTTCCAGATGTCCGGTTTCTTCTCGTTGGGACCGGCTACGAAGCTTTGCGACCAGACCACTTCGCCCGTGCGATGCCGGAACAGCTTTAAGTTGAGGATGACGTCATTGTCCGCGCTCTTGGAACAGGAGCCCTCGATAAAGCCTTGCACATGCAGCTTGTCGCCGAGTTTCCACAACTCTTCCAGCGACGGCAGGGAATTGGAGAAACGGAAGGACGAGTCCGTGGCGATGACGCGGAAGGTGCGCAGCTCCGGGGCCGTGACCAAGGTGCGCCGGGCGTCGCGGCGGAAAACGTCCTCGACCTGGGCCTGGATGTAGCGCGCCAGTCCCGGGCTGAACTCGCGCGGATCGGTTTTGATTTGGTAGAGAGCGATGCGATCCAAATCCGGCGGGATGTCGCCCATGGATTTGGAGAGGCGGCTCATGATTTCCGCCACCTGGCGCAGGCCGGTGGAACTGGGGGCGAACGGATCGATGGGCGGCGGAGCGGGATCCGATGCGCGCGGTTGGACGGAGAATACCGCGAGGCAGAAAGCCAATGCCGCCCGCAAGGCGAAGCGCCCGGCCCGAACTCGGGGCCGAACTTGAGGCCGTGTGCGGCAACGTGACCGGAACACGCTCACGCCGGCCTCCCGGAATGCTTGATCTCGTCGCGGATGCGGTGCAACAAGCGCCTCTGGGCCGTTTCGCTGTCCTTGGGAGTCGCGTCCTTGCCGCCCTCCAAGCCGCTGGAAACCATCATCTGCATGCGCTCGGGCAACAGGGAAAGCACCTTACCGCGGATGGCTTCGTCCACGTGCAACAGGGCCATAATCAAGGTCTCTTGATCCAGGTTCTGCAGGATGCCGGACAGGAACCTATCGGGCAGGCCCACCAGCTCCGGCAAGGTAACATAGCGGTTACGCAGCTTCTCGCCCAGGCCCAGGTCCATTTCGGATATGGAATGGATGTATTGGAATTGCAGGCTCAGCGGCAGGCTGTCGATGAGCTCCAAGATACTGTCCACGCCGTCGGCGGCCACGTAGCGCATATTGCCCACTTCCAGGGCTTTGAGCGAAAGCCGATCCGCGATTTCCTTGTACACGTTGAGCGGGATATGGTCGATGTTCCCCATGGCGATGAGGAGCTTGGCGCGGTTTTCCGGGTCAATCTTTTGCAGGATGGCCCCGGAAGTTTCTCCCGGCAATTGCGCCATCACCAGGCCGGCGATGCCCTGCGATTCATCCCGCAGGATATGCATGATTTGTTGCTCGTTCATCTGGCGCAGGAAGCCGAACAAATCCTTATACTGATCGTTATCGTCGCCGCCCTGCAGGTTTTGGAATTCGCGCTTGAACTCCTTGTAGGTGACGAGCAATTCTTCCTGCGACTGCGGCTCGCCGACGGACAAATGCGTTTCCATTTGTTGGGCCAGTTCGCGTCCGATCTCGGGAGCCAAAACGCCCATCAGGCGCCCGTCCAAACTGGCCACCAAAGCGGCCGCGTCGCGCAAGCCTTTTTCGGGATCGCGTTGGATCCAACTTTTGATGATTTGCCCGCAATGCTTGGGGCTGCCGACGAAACAGTTCAACAGGAAGGGCCGGAAGCCTGACATTTCGGAAGGCTGCGGCTTGGCGGAGGCGGCTCCTACCTTGGTATCCACAGGCTGGGAAGTAGGCGTAGACTCAGGTTGCGCGTGCAGATACGCGCGCGCTTGCTCCAGGCGTTCCGCGTGCGATGAACCTGAGATGGCGCGAGACACCATCCAGACGCAGGCGAGGATCAGCAGGCAGATCAGCACCAGCGGAATCAACGACGGCAGGTAATCCATGTACGCGCTGAAGGGGTTCACCGGCTTCTCCTTGTCTTTGTCCTTGTCGCGGTCGCGGTCCTTATCACGGTCCGAGCCGGCGCGCGCGGTGGAATCGTTTTTGGCCGCGGCCAGGGGAGGCGGCTCCATGGGCTTGCGGTAGCTTTGCAAGGCCCGATTGTCGCGCGGGAACACGCCTTCGTGCACGCTCACCTTATCACCGCGCGTTTCGTCCAGGTGCGCGGCCATGGTCAACAGGTTGCGGACGAATTCCAAATCCCGATCCGAATAACTCGTGTCCACCAGCACGTCCAAGGTAACCGATGGGTTACCCTGGGCGTTCGGCTTGGCGTCCTTCTCGGAGGGTGTGGGCTGCATGGTCTCGGGCAGGAAAGGCAGTCCGGGCAATTGCGGCGGCGTTTCCGATCCTGCCGCTCCAAGCTCTTCCGCCGGAGGCTCCGCCTCGACGGGCGCCTCGGCGTCAACCCTGGCCTTCACCAGAAAGGTGGCTTCTTCGTAATAACGCGACAACGTACGCTGCGCGATGTTCTCGTAATATTGCGCGATGCGTCCGGCCGCGTCCTGCGTCCGCCCCGGTCCCAAGGGGGAGCCTTCCGCCGCGCCGGCCAACGCGGCGAATGCTACGAATGCGGCCAATACTGCTCCCCAGAGGAAAAGCAAGGCGCCCGCGTGATTCCGTTTCTCATTCATGGCGATGTTGAGTATACGGGTAGGCATGCGCGCCGCCCATCATTTTTAGCGGAGGTTTAGCGGAGGTTTAGCGGAGGTTTAACGGAGGTTTAACGGAGGAATTCGGCCGGGGAAAAACCGGAAAACCCGGGCACCGATTTTCGCGTTGGAAAATCCTAAAGCGATGCGGGCGTGGATCCGATAGGAAGAGGTGATTGCCGCGCTCCAACTCCGGCGGCATGGGAGATCTTTTTACATGTCCATGCGGTTTTCCATATCCCTCGCATGCGGCCTTTGCCTCTGGGGCTGCGACCCCGGCACGGTCCACGTGGTCCGGTATCCGGACGGCAAAATCCGCGAAATGTGGACGGAAAAAGGCCCGGCCGGGAAGCCGACGCGGCGCGAAGGAAAGTTCGCGTCCTTTTACGCCGACGGCCGCCGTGAATCCGCGCTTGAATACCATGACGGAAAGAAAGCAGGCGGCGCGCGGTATTGGAGCCCAACCGGGGACCTCCTCTTCGAGGGGAAATACCATGGGGATTTTTTGATGCATGAAAAGCGCTACGCGGCAGATGGAAAAGTGATTTTCGATCAAGGTTATGTGGTAAAATCCGCCCCTTTACAGACCCTCGGACCGGATGGCGATTCCCTTTCGGCCTTGGAAAGCTGCGCCTATGTCGATGGTCCGGCGGGAATACGCCAGGGATTATGCGCAGTCGCTTACGCCGATGGCCACCCCTTGTCCACCCGTTATTATCAGGCCGGAAAATTACACGGCCCAGTCAAGGCTTGGTTTCCCGACGGCAAGCCGTGGATGGAAGGCGAGTATGCGCAGGGTCTGCCCTCCGGCGCTTGGCGGACATGGATGCGCGGCGGCGTGACATCCTGGACGGCGGCCTATGCGCATGGAGAAAAAAACGGCCTCGCGCGCGAGTGGTTTCCCGACGGCAAGCCGAAATCCAAGGCGCAATTCCGGACCGGCAAACAGGAGGGGGAGTATCGCGAATGGTACCCCAACGGCCGCGTGCGGCTATTGGCGAATTATACGGAGGGCCGGCGGGAAGGCAACGAAAACGCCTGGTACCCCGACGGCGGCAGACTGTATGCCGCGCATTATGCGCAGGGCCGATTGGATGGGGATTTCTGGCAATGGTATCCGGCCGATCGCCTGCGGCTCCATTGCCAGTTCCGCGCGGGCCGCAAGGACGGACCCAGCAAGGTGTGGTATCGGAAAGGCAGACTGTTGGAACTGGCGAATTATAAACAAGGCCGATTGCACGGAGCCTATCGCACCTTCGCGCCGGAGGGCGGCATCATGGCGGCGAAAGAATTCAAGGAAGGAAATCCCGCTTCCGACTCCAAAGCGAAGGAAATCCTGGAGCTTTTGGGCGCGGCCCAGGCGCGGGTTCCGGTGGGACTGGCTGGGTTTTATTGGGGCATGGGCCCGGAGGAATGCCGAGCCAATCTGTCTCTGTTGGAAGCCGGCGACATACGCGTCGGCACGGGAGAAATCCAAGCCCGCGCCATGGTTTTTTCCGGTCGCCGTCCGGCCGAATCTCAGCTCCGCCTGCAATTCAACGCTCAAAATGAATTATGGGCCATCAGCCTGAACATATTGCAAAAGTCCCCGGAGGACTATTTCCCGCTCTGCGAAAACCTGGAATCGGAAATGGGAGGAGAACTGGGAACGGCTACGTTGCGCAAAGGCGACGCACAATCACCTTATTATTTGTTACGCAAGCGGGATTGGGGAAGTTTTTCCATCACTCCCGCAGGCGATAAACCGGTACGGGAGGAAATGCCAGTGGTCAGCGCGGAAGCCTTCAGCCCGGGGAGACGCGGATGGTTCCGCTTCACCTTGGCCAACCACCTTTACCGCGAGTACGTGGATCCGGCCAATGCTTCCATCACGCCGCCCCGCTGGCCAGAAACGGCCGTCTTCGCCGGTCGCTGAGATTCCGTCCGGACGGCTTTCGCGTCCGGACGGACGCTGAAGCTTCCAGCAGGCACGGCCGCGCCGAGCCGCGGGCGCGCCGAGCGCGGGCGCGCCCGCCGGACATCTCGTTATTTCGCGAGGATCCTCAGGGCGACTTGTAATTGCGTCAACTGCTTCTTAAGGCTCTTGAGCGAAGCCAGCGCCGTGGTAACGCTCTTCTTTTGCTGGCCCTCCAAGCCTTTGGCCGTACCGGCCGGGCGTCCCGCCTTACGTCCGCTGCCCTCTCCGTTCATCCACCTGCGCAGGGCGATATAGGAAACCCCGAATTTCTTCCCTGCGGCCGATATGCCGCCGCGGCCGCTCTTCTCCACGAAGGCGAGGATTTTTTTCTTCTGGGCATCGGTATAACGTTTTCCGGTATTGCCTTTTGCTTTTTTCTTGCTAGCCAATTGCTTGTCCTTTTCTCGAGGAAGTATCAGAATACTAAATTAAAGTAATTAAAATGATACTCTATTTCCCGGAATAGTTTTAGCATAATTATTAATGATTTTTTTTACCGAGTGATAACTTTCGGCCGGCGACGGAGGCCTCGCGACCCGGAACAAATGCCCTTTTGTTCACTATTTTTGGGGGATTCATTGTCAGGGTGTTGAAAAAATCCGCGCGGGCGTAGGCCGGCTGCGGGCGCGCTCTCCCCGTAACACCCGGGTTTACGGCCGGAATTCCTGGTCCGAAAACGCGTTCATGGTATACCAAAAGTCAGGCGTCCACAACGCGCGGCCCGATTTGGATTTAATCCCGTCCAAATGCATATGCAATACTTGCTGGGGCCGCATCCCATCCAGCTTCACGAAAATCCGGTTGGGAGCCGCGCGCACGGCCCGGATCGGCACGTTGGAATTATTCTTTTCCGGTCCTCCGTAGGCCGCGGTGGGCTCATACCACCATTGCCGCGCGGAGAATCCCCCGGGCCGTATTCCCGATTCCTCGATCGGTTCGGAGAAGAACAATTCGAATCCCGACTTCCGGATGCGCACAGAATCGATTTCGAATGCCGGATTGCCGTTCGGCTTCAGCCTTTGCAACCCGAATCGCTTCCCTTGCCAGCCCCAGTCCTGGATGTCGCCGTTGCCCAGCTCGCCCAGGTAAATCGACCCGTCCGGGCTGGCCACCATGCGGTGCACCGCAGCTTCGAATCCGCCCGAAAAGCGCATCACGCAGCCCTGGTATTCTCCGGCCACTTTTTCCAGATACACGCGGCGGACCGCTCCGGACGCAATGTCGCCGTAAAAATATTGGCCTGCGTAACGTCCCGCGCGCATGTAAATCGGCTGCGTGGGCGACCGCGTGACACTCCCGTAGGGCAACCATACTGCCAGCGGAGTGGGAAAACCGGCTTCGAACAACCCTTCCGGCTGGGTTCGATGCCCGTACCCATGCCCGGCCTGCACGTGCATGAATTTCGAAGCGGGCAACCAGCTTCCCTGGTTATCGGTGGCGAAAAACTCGCTGTCGACCCCGAGCCCCAAGCCATCGGGACCGCGAAGCCCCGAAGCGTAGACTTCCGCGGGCTTTCCCGGGGCCAATTCGATCAACACGCCGCGCCTATTTTCCTTTTGCGGCACCAAGGTCGTCCCCATACCCGTCGTCGCCACGGAAAACGCAGTATAAAATTTACCGCCTTTATACACTAAACCAAAAGACCATTCATGCATGGACCCGCTGAACGGGATATCCGCCACCGCCTGCTTGGTTTCCGGCAGCCCGTCGCCGTCCTTGTCCACCAGGGCGTAGAGTTTGTCTTGGTCGGCCAGGAACACGGTGTCATGCACCACGCACAATCCCATGACTTCCTTGAAACCGCTGGCGGCCTTGCGCGCGATCATTTTTTCCGGGGGCCCGTCGGTGGGCGACAAGATGTACACTTCATTCGGCCGCCAGGTGCTGATGACCATGCGGTTGCCGGACAGGAAATCCATCCCCGTCACGCGCGGCTCGAAAGACGAAGGCCGGAAGCGAATCAAATCGAATCCCGGATGGACCTGGTTTTCGACGTCCGCCCGAGCTGATTCCAATGCAAGCCAACCGGCCGCAGTCGCCGCCAGGACAGCCCTAAATTTCCATCTGGATATCCTCCCAGCCATTTTCCATCGCCTCCTTCAACGCGAAACTTAGCAAGCCGCCGAGCCCTAGTCGACACGCGTTCCCTCCCGCTCCTCGCCGCCCCAGCACGATTCCCCCGGACCTTGAATCTTATATTTCCCTCCCGGAGGCTCCCATGGAAAACCCGCGTGCTGCAACCAGACGAACGGCAATCGATACGTTGACAGAAGAAGCCTGGCTCCGGTTTTTTCCGGCAGGCAGACCGCGTTTGGATTTGACCCCAAGGGAAGGAACTATAAGCTCGCAGGAAATCCGGAAGGCGCTCCCGGTTTTCATCACGCAGTTGGCCGACGCGCTGGAATCCACCGCTCCCCGTGCCGCCGATGCGCCGGAACCCAGGCCGAAAGGAACCGCGACGCTAGGCGACTCCGGTCGCACGGAAGCATTACTGGGGTTAATCCTGCTCTGGAACGATCGCTTTGCAGAAGCCCACGCCGCCGCCCAATCGCGGGAAGGGACTGCCGATTGCGATCTCGTGCATGCTTTTTTCCATCGTCGGGAAGGCGACTTCGCCAACAGTCTTTACTGGTTCCGTTCCGCCGGCAACCACCCTTGTTTCCAGGAATTGGATTTCGACCGCATCGCACTTAAATCGAGAAAACCCTTTCGGGCCGGGCTGCAAACGCATTTCCCCTCGCTCGCGCGCCTGACATATTGGAGGCCGGAGGAACTCACCGCCGCCATCTCCAAAACCCTTCGCCGACGCGGTCAAGGTGGCCCACGGAATGCCGAGGCCCTGGAAACATTGGAGATCCTGGAAGGCTGCCAAGAGATGGAGTATTACGCTCTCTTTTTGTGGCTGGCCAAAAAACTCAACTGAGCTCCCGTTAAGATATCACTAAACCCCCGGTTTGCCTAAGCAGCGGTATACGAAACCTGGGACGAAACCTGGGACAAAACCCGAAGTTGTCGATTCGACGCAACGGAATAGTTGCACCCAAGACCAAAGCTTCATTCCCATCGGCATCATCGTCGGTCCTTTGCTCACCCTCATCAACGTCATGGTTTCCTCCTCCGCCAACGACGCGTTCGTGAAGGACGTTTCCGACAACAATGTTTACGGTAAGGCGTTGAAGCCCGGCGAAGAAATCACGGGATTCCTGGTTTTCCGCGACGCCGGCACCGCTCCGATTACCGCCCGCCTGAAAAAGTAAAGACCTCCGCCGGGTCCCGTAAAAAGGAGACCGGCGACTTTTCCCGCCTCCGCCCCACTCCACCCTTTAGCCCTTCTCCGCAAAGGGTTATGTTATTTCCGCACTTACGCCAGGGGAACCTCACATGCTGATTCAAGAAGATTTCGCCGACCTGCAAACGCCCACCGGTCCGATGCGCGTGCATCGCTACCGTCCCACGGGAGGCGGCCCCTTTCCGGGCCTCATTCTCTTCTCGGAAATCTTCCAGGTCACCGGCCCCATCCAACGCACCGCGCGCCTCTTGGCCGCCCAAGGCTATGTCGTCGCCGCGCCCGAGGTCTACCACGAATTCGAACCGCTCGGCTGCGCCCTGGCCTACGACAAAGAAGGCACCGACAAAGGCAACCGCTATAAAATCGAGAAAGACCTGGCCGCCTACGACTCCGATGCGCGCGCCGTCATCGCCCATCTGAAAAGCCTTCCCGACTGCAACGGCCGCCTGGGCGCCATCGGCATTTGCCTGGGCGGGCACCTGAGTTTCCGCTGCTCCATGAATCCGGAAATCACCGCCGGCGTCTGCTTTTACGCCACCGACATCCACAAACGCAGCCTGGGCAAAGGCATGAGCGACAACTCCCTCGATCGCATCCCGGAGCTCAAAGCCGAGATGCTCATGATTTACGGCAAACAGGATCCCCACGTTCCGCAGGTCGGCCGCGATTTGATCTACAAGACCATGACCGATTCCAACGTCAATTTCACGTGGCACGAATTCAACGCCCAGCATGCCTTCATCCGCGACGAGGGCCCCCGCTACGACGCCGCCTTGGCAAACATCTGCTACGCCCTGGCCTTCGAGCTGTTCCACCGGAGACTGCAAGCCGGAAACACGGCCGCCCCCGCCGGAAGCGTCGCCCCAACGGGACCCCTGAAGCTAGGGTAACTCGAAGGTTACGTAACTTCTAAATGCATCATGCACCATATTGCGGTCGGCAAACCGTAGGCTCACTTCCGGGTCTCAGGGAACGCGGGCCTTTCTCCGAAAAGATTGATGCTCAGTATCTTCACCCCTGAGGCGCGGAATTCCGCCCGCTGATCGGGAGTCAGGTTTTCCTCCAGCAAACTGTCCGGCAAATTGATTTCCCTTTCCCTGTCCACCCGGATGCCCTGGAACCCCGCCCGCCGCGCGGTTTCCAAGTAGCCGGATTTTTCCTGCGCACCCGATACGCAGCCGGTGTAAAGCTCCGCCGCCTTGCGCGCGAAGTCCGGCAGGGGCGCGGACAGCACGATATCAGAAACGGAGAAGTGCCCGCCCGGTTTCAGGATCCGAAACATCTCGGCGAAAGCCCGATCCTTGTCGGGAACCAGGTTGAGCACGCAATTGCTGAGCACCACGTCCGCGCTGCCGCTTTCCACCGGGACATGTTCGATTTCCCCCAGGCGGAATTCCACGTTGGCGTAACCCATCTTGCGGTTGTTGGCCCTGGCCTTGGCAACCATTTGCGGAGTCATGTCCACGCCGATCACGCGGCCCGCTTCGCCTACCAAGGCGCGCGCCACGAAGGCGTCGTTACCCGCCCCGGATCCCAAGTCCACTACCGCGTCCCCGGCGCGTAACCGCGCCAAATCAGTGGGGACGCCACAACCTAAATGCAGATCCGCGTCGGCCACGTAGCCGTCCATCCCGCTATACTCCTCGCTGAACGTCGTTACCTCCGCCATGCCGCAACCGCCTCCACCCCCGCAGCACGAGGTCTCCGCCTGAACGGCGATGGATGCGTACTTTTCCCGCACCTGGGCTTTCAATCTTTCCGATTCGATTTCCGTTTCCGATTCCGTCTGCGATTCTTTTAACGATTCGGTTTGCGCTTGGGTTTCTACCGCTCCGCAACAACCCGGTTCACAACAAGCGCCCTCTTTTTGCTTTTCGAAGAATTTCATGGCAGGCTCCCTGATGATTTTTTTTCCCATGGCGGTGGTAAACTCCCCGCCGACTATATCGTATATTTACGATATACGATATTCTGGAAAGAAAATCAACCCGCCGAGCGGAAAACGCCTACGCCGTCGCTAACGGCGCTGCGGTTACTCATCAGTTATCGAGGTAGTTTGAATCAGTCAGCCGGAAAAGCCGATGGTGGGCCACCGGCGAAAAGCCGAATGGCCAAGTTATCAGTTAGAAGCTCGAGTGCGAGCTATCGGCTAAAAGCCGATAGCGACCCATTGGCTAAAAGCCAATGGCCTTAGCCAAATCCTTCGCGACACGGCCGACGCGTTCGACTTGGCCCTTGGCCGGGAAACGTTCGTAGAAGCCTTCGGACTTGAAGGCTTTTTTCATTTCCACCCACGGCTGCATCCGCTCGACCCAGCGTTTGACGCGGCCTTCACGGGGTTCGGCGTCCTGTTCGG
>JADGQO010000222.1 GCA_017881725.1 Fibrobacteria bacterium | reverse complement strand
TCCCTACAGGACATCCGCAAGGCCCTGGAATCCATCCCCGATAATGCCCAATCAGAATATGCCCGTGATCTGGCGCAAATGCTGCTCGGCGAAGCGCAGATGTTCCTGGTCAAAGTAGCTCAGAAGTTACCTGTCCTTTTCACCTGGCCGTCCTGGCAACTACAGGACATCCAAGCCGGAAAATTGCCCGATGGCCGGTTTTTGGAAATCGTCCGGGGCCGTCAGTCGGCGGGGGAGCAGTTGCCGGCCCTGCGCTACTCGGAAGGCCCTACCCAAGCTCGGCCGGGGTGTACGGTGGACGTTGACCTTTATTTTTCCGGGCGCTTGCACCTACACGTAGAAGAGAAACCATGACTCGACCGGAATCCAACCAACGCGTCCCCAACCCAGCATCCCCTGATGCGATGCAAACTTTCAAAACTGTTTTCCTACCCTGGCTTCCAGCCGTGTACGGAATTACGGCAATCTTTTACGTCTCCGGACTTCCCGGAAATGAGATTCACCTTCCAGAGTTCCATTTCAGCGATAAAGTCTTCCATAGTCTAGCCTATGGACTTTTGGGCGGTCTCATCAATTGGCGGCTGGGCATAAGGCGCTATTTTCGGCCCTTGAGCGCATCGGATTCCCCGTCCGCGGCCATCCCATCCGACCTGATTCGATTCGACTGGCGTGGCGTCCTGATTGGGATTGCTTACGGCGCCAGCGATGAGTTACACCAATATTTCGTCCCCTCGCGCGAGTGCGACGTTTTCGATTGGATGGCCGATTCCGTCGGGGTCATCTGCGGTGTTTTGATTATGTCTTGGCTCACCCGCGTCTGGATACGTCGCGGCGGCTCCAGAACCGAAAAACGGTTACCGCAAATTTAGCGGCACTCGGTTCGCATCTCCACCCTTGCGAATGAAAGTCGCGAAACTGGCTTTGGCTTCGTCGGGTTTACTGAGGTTCATCAGGGAATTGCCGAGCACGTAATACGGCTCAACGGCATCATAACAATACACGGTTGCGTTACGGGCGTAGGGTACCAACTCCTTGTCATTCTTATGATGATTATGAAAATTCATCGCCATCATATTTCCCTCGCAGGACAATGGATCGCGATCCAGAACGGCTTTAATATTATCCGTCAGGATTTGATAGTCTTCGTTCCCCATCAAATCATCCCATAGGGCGGTCATGGCCGCGGCATCACCCGGCTTGCGGCGAAGGACTACACGGAAAAAATATTTGGACTGTTTTTCATAGCCCCGTTGTTGCATTTGCTTCCCCATGAACTCAACGACATCCGGGTCCTTTTCCTGGTATTCCTCTTTCAAGGTTTCCCATATCTGGTCGGCCTTGAACTTATTGCCCGTGCTCGTATAAAGTCGATAGAGCTCCGCGTCGATGACCACTCTGAGCCTGTCCCAACTAGCAACCTCCTGCGCCTTGATCAGGGCCTCCGCCGCTTCGTCGTTACGGTCTTCAGAAGCGGCTTCCATGGCCTTGAGGAGAAAATAGTAGTCCCGGTAGGACACGGAGTTGGCTTCGCGCTTGAGAAAATCCCGGACCTCCCTCCATTTGGCCTGCTGGGCGTAATTCAGGGCGGAAAGGATTCCGATTTCTCCCAACGGAAATTTTTTCTGCACCCCGGCGATGGTTTTCGTCTCCAGCGTCGCGCCGGTGAAAAAACTCACCAATAACAAATTGCGAGCGCTCTCGTAATCCAATTGATCGATGAAATGGGCCAAAAGCACCTGACACAGGGGGAGCTCCCCCAGGCGAAAGGCCAGGATGGCGGTTTTCTGATTCACAGGCTTGAATTCCTTGGTACGCACGCCGAGATTGCGGAGTACGAGCAACTGCGCCGAAAAAAGTTTTTCCTTCTCCAAAGCGAATTGCAATTGATCCAAATGACTCGGATCCATGTGGGCGAGATTCGGCATGAGGTAGGCCATGCTGACGCGCAATTTTCCGAGCGTCATCCAAAAATCACCGACGTCCAAAATGGCTTTTGCGGAATTGTCCGACAGCTTGATCGCTTCGTCGAAATACCCTTTGGCCAAATCGATTTGATTGTTTCTTGCGGCTAAGGCGCCGAGCTTGAACCAATTTCCGGCATTGTCCGGTTCGCGCGTGACCATGGCTTGGAGCGAGTCTTCGCTGATGTCGCGATCGCGGTCACGATTACGAGCGAAGCCACAAACAGTCAAACAGAGTAATAATGCCAGAGAAAGCATGAGCCCTTTTTGAGTCATAGCGATGCTTCGGCGCTTGGCAGGGAATGAAATGGAAGTAAATGTGTTACGGCCAACAAAGCTGCCCCTAAAAACATTGGCGCTGTTGACAAAAAGGACGCCTGCGGCACCCTCCACCAGGCAATGAAAATATATAAAAAGGCGGTTGGCCCAAGCGGTTCAATCCAAGAGACGATTTTCTAATTATGTATACTTTTGCAGGGCCGGCACGAGATGTTTGAGACGCCGGTGATGAGGTGAAAATGGGCGCGAACCCGGAATATGCTGCTGGCGAAGTCATTGCGAACAAGTATGTCGTGGAAGGATTGGCGGGTGAGTCGCCCGCCGCGCGCTCCTATCTGGCCAACCAAAACTTCGGATCGCAAAAATTGTGCATCAAAGTCTATCGGAAAGAGGTTTCCGAGCGGTTGATGTCTGCGACGGATTTCTTTTTGAAAGCCGGCGTGATGACCGAAGTCGAGCATGACAACCTTTGCTCAACCTTGGACGTTCAGGAGGAAATGGGGCAGGTTTTCGTAGCCCGTGCTTTCGCCGAAGGCGAATCCTGGGAGGATTGGCTGCGGCGCAAGCGCGCGGACGGTAATTATTTTTCCCGAGGTCTGGAGCTTTTGTGGCAGACATGCCAAGGGCTTACCGCCCTTCACGAGCGCACCCGGCACCTCAGCATTCACCCCGGAAACGTCCTGGTGGGCCCGCTCGCCGCCAAGCTATGCGATTGGGATCCGCGTGCCTTGGGGCTATCGGAATTAGCGCCCGATGCCCTGCCGATCCGGCCCGAATATGTCGGCTACCGGGCTCCCGAAACACTCGGCCGCGGCGCCTTCATGTGTTATCCCAGCAGCGATTTATTCTCCGTGGGCGGGTTATTCTATCGCCTGGTCAAGGGTGATCATCCGACTCAAAGCTCCACGGCTAACTTGCAGGAAATCAAAAGCTTCGATAGGGATATTTCCAATTTTCTTTTGAAGGCCATGCATCCGCGTCCCGAGGAACGGTTTCAAGAAACCTCCGCCTTTTCGGACGCGCTTTGGGATTTGCAGTCCGCCATGCAGCGTCTCCAGGAGCGCAATGCGCGGAGCGGAGCCACCTCGCCGCCGCCTGCGCCCAAACCCGTCGTCCCACCCATTCAACCCAAACTCGTCGTGACTGCGCCGGATCCATTTTTTCAGGAATCACCCGCTCCCGTATCCGGAGGATTCGCCGAGGCCTTCCCCGGGAAGGAGCCGACTTTTATGGGAACGGCCGCTCCCGCATCCGGAAGCGAGACGTTCTTTAATTTTTTTCCAGCCGCCGAGACTCCTGCGAAGCCCGCGAACCACACCGTCGAGCCGAATTTTACGGATCCACCGGCAAATGCAACCGAGCGTAAGTCGTCGGGCGACACCCTTTTCGGCGTGCCCTCTTTCCAATCCACCCCAAATAATAACCCACCGACTCCGGACTTCGGATCCTTTGCGTCTAATCCGCCCAACTTTCAAGCACAGAGGCCTGCGGCTCCACCTTCATTTTCACCGGCTTCATTTCCAAAATCCGGCTTAGAAAGCCTTGAAGCTCCCGGCACTTTATTCGGGTCCGCGCCTCCCCTGTTTTCAACGCCGGCTAAACCCGAGCCGAGATTTGAAGCGACTCGACCCGCGGCCCCCAAACCCATGGCAGTGAGCCTCTCATCTTTAGAGAAGGATCCGCTGGAAGCATCCAATGATGGGTCCGCCACGGGATTCACCCAATTTGGATTTAAAGGCGCCGGTGAAAACCGCACTGGAATTTTTTCACCCGAAAAAAAGGCCGCCGCGACCAAGGCCAAACTGATGATGGCCTTAATCATTGTGGGTATCGTCGCCGTCTTATTGGGATTGGGGGGATTGTTCCTCTACCTCCGTAATTCAACGGCCGGCAAAGTGGCTGAATCCTCCCTGCCGCCCACGGAAACCCAACCTGTTCCGAATCCGACTCCGACCGCAGTGCGCTCGGACCCGAACGGCCTCCGGTCGGACCCGAACGCAAATCGGTCGGCCCCAACCGCAGTGCGCTCGGAGTCGGCCGCGGAGCGTGAGGTTAACACGACCTCCGCCCCGGCGACCGTCACGCCGGACCCAAGACCGTCCCCATCAAAGCCACCGAAGGTCGCGGTTAATGAACCTTCCCCTCCCTCAAATTCAAAGGTTTCTCCCGAGCGGCAAGCCGATTTAATGGCCATGATCACGGCACAAACCTGGCCGGCGTCGGCGGCCGAGCGTTTACGCGCCGGAGATGATTTTAACGACTTGGGAAAAACCGCTGAGGCGAACATGGCTTACGCCAAGGCGATGGCAGCGGCCAACCTCACCGAAAAACAAAAAATATCGGCGCTCGGTGGATTGGCGGTTACGTTTCAAGCGATGGGCATGCTGGACCAGGCCCGTGATGCCGTGCAGCAAATTCTTACCATCAACCCCAAAAACGCATTCGCCTTGAAGCTCAGGGGAAGATTGAAATAATCGGTTCGGATTCGTTTAAAGCGCGGGATAAGCTTTAGGGGTGTTTTCGGGAATCCACGGCGAAGCGCCCGCGCCTGAATCCGTCGTGCCAGCCTTGATGGAAATGGCGATTCGCGACAAAGACCGTAACATGGACGTTTCCTTGCCGTAACGACCCAGGGCTTCGACGGAAACCCTGATCTGCGGATCGATTCCTCCGGAAAAAAATACGTTGGGAAAACCCAGCCAACAAGCGATAAGGTTTTCGCCGTCGTTGCGCCATTCATAACACCATCGCTCGCCGCGAAAGGGACGGGGAAGCCCGGGCGCGCCCAATTCAATGAATGATTGCTGGCAATGGCCGGATTGTTTAGCCTGGGAAACCAGGATTCCCACCAAATGAGGCGTTTGCGCCGTGGGTTCCAAACGAGTTCGCAGGGGTAATACCACGCGTGAACTGTTGGCAAGCACGATGAAACTCACGTTCAAGACGGTTCCACGAGCATGCCGGCGATTGCCTCCCGCAGCGGGTTCCCCACCGCGTCCCAGGCGGAAAAGCCATAGGTTTCGTCGAAAATCGATTCCAGGATCCGTAAGGTTTCGCCATGCAAGGCGTACAGGGCACGAATATCGGTCTCCAATCGAAAGGTGTCGGCGCCTCGGTCGGAGCCGCCCATACCCTTCGCGTCGGTAACGGAGATGTTACCCTCTACGCGGCTAACCTCGCGGGTAATGTCCCGCGCGATGTTGTCGTGTTGCGACCAATCCGCGTGAGCCGGCTCCACGTGTAGTGATTGCAGCGATTGCTGGTGATCGATGAGGATACCGGCCAAACTTTGTAAGGCGGCGAGCGCCTCGCGTGGATGGAAGGCCTCGGAAGATTCACCCTTAGCCCACCCGATATCCATGGGCATGGCATTGGGCGCCGTCCCGATGCTGCCGAGCAGCCGATGCGTCATGGGGTGACGAATGGAAATGCTGCGCGCTATGCGCCCGGGAACCGCCCAGTTACCCGGCGCCCCGCCCAAGGTTTTCCCCTGCGGTCGCAGCCAAAATATCCAGGCTCCCTTCCCGCTGGGGCCCAAACCTCTAATTTTTTCCACGGCGGATTCACGAAAACCTTTTTCCTCCAAACCGAATCCGCTCCCAAACCAATGGGAAACCTTGCGGTTACGTCCGTAAAAACATCCCCCGCGTATGGTGGCGTATCTCCCGTTTCCGGATTTTTCTTCCCCGGTCGCCAAATTCTCAATCACCGCGTCTATCCATCCTTTCGGCTCCCAATGCTTTTCCAGGCTGACGGGAATGCGGTCGGCCGGATCGCTTTGCAAGGATACCATCAGAATGACGCTGTCCTTTCCGCCGAAAGAAAAGTGGTCCAATACCGCATGGTCGATGAAATTGTGGGGCAGCAAGGTCGGAAGGAAGCGTTCGCAGGAATTGAGGTATCCTGGTATCAACGGAGTGGCGACCCGCGATTGCAGGGAAATATCCACGCCGCCGGAAAAACTTTGCTGTCCAGACAGCGGCGAGTTGCCGATGACTTGGACCGATATGGTTTTCGGCGCTAGCGATTCGTCCGCGACGGCGAAACACCGGTTGGGCACGCCGATGTAATAGGCATGGAGCCCGTTACCCAGCTTCTGGCTCCATAATTCCCAATCGTCGCCGGAATAGGCATTCATCGGTTGCTGGCGAAGGATCAGAGGAAAGAATTCCTGGGTGAAAGCGCCCGTCGCGGAAATTTGAATGACCATGGCCGTGGCGGTCTCAAGCCTTGCCAATGGCCCCAGCATGCGTTCGCCGTTACGATCGTCCAAAGCGATGGGAACCAGGACGTTCCGAGAATTTAATGTGACGTGGTAGGACATGGCGACTTCCCCTGTCGTCAATGAAAATAACTAATTAGCTGCCCACACCCTTAAGGAACAACGTGAAATCCAGGGGCATTTACGCGTAATCTGAAATTCCGCAAACTTAAAGTGGCTGATTCCGGCGGGATTCGCGGAAGGCTAAAATACTATCCTGAAGCTCATTCCAAAATCACCTCGCAGGCAATGAGCGTACCGGCCACCCACTCCCTCGGAGACGCATCCTCGAGATCAAAATCCGCAGCGCGGGGCAGCGGTGAAATCGATTGGATCTTCCGTCCCTCCACTTCCAATTCCATTCGCAATCGTTTCGAAAAATCCACGGCGCTGATTTGCCCGAAATTCGTCATGGCATATAAGCGGCCATGGGCTTGCAAGAGACCCGCGCATTTACGCGTCAAGCGCCAGTAATCTTGCGCGAAGGAATACACGCCCGCGTCGGATCGCGAGAAACTGGGTGGGTCTAAAATGATGACGTCGAACCGCAGATTTTTTTTCGCCGCCCAATCCAAATATTTTTCCGCGTCCATTTTCTTAAACTGAGTGCGATCCATGGGCAGCCCCGTCAAACCAAAATTCTTCCGGCCCCAATCCAAGTATTTTCCCGACACGTCTACGTTGACGACGTCTCCAGAATTATTCCGCGCGGCCGCCAATCCCAAGGAGCAAGAATAGCTGAACAGGTTCAGAATCGAATGCGACATGCAAGTCTGCGACAGCAGTTCGCGTAACGGACGTGTATCCAGAAATAATCCGACATTGCGAGGATGCCGGAGATGAATTTCCAGGCACAGCGGCCCTTCGTGGACAATAACGGTTTCCGGAAGGGAACCGAAAAGGTCGTGCCCGGTATCGCGACCGGCCTCATCCTTCGCAATCCGATCCTTGAACGTGATGCCCTGGGCTCCGCAAACTTCGGAGAGATGCCTGGCAAAATCCGGATAGCGTGAATGCAAATCCGGGGCATACCCATATACCACCACGAATTTGGAAAAACAATCGACCACCAATCCCGGGACTCCCGAAGCGACGCCATTTAATACCCGGAAGGCATCGGTCCGCGCCCGCACGTTCGCGCGCTTGGTCCAAGCTGTTTCCAGCAAATTTCGAAAATCTTGGGACGGGGAAACGGGCGAACTCACGGACGAAAAATTATAAATTCTCACGACACCAACCCGGGATTTGCGATGCCGATGAGCGTAGACGATAAGAGCCGCAGCAGCTCGAACTTTTTCAATAACAAAGGCCGTTGCAAGGACAGTTGTCTGATCATCATCTTCGGCGGCTCCGGGGATTTGGCCAAGCGCAAGCTTTTTCCCGCCCTGGCCAATCTCATGTTCAAGAAATTGCTGCCGGAACAATTCAAAATCGTCGCCGTGGGCCGGAAACCCATGGATATTCCGCAGCTCCTATCGATGGGGAAATACTCCGAGGATTTCGCCGCGAAGTTTGAATATCTGCAAACGGATTACAGCCCGGAAGGCATCAAAAAGCTTAAAGCGACTTGCGACCGGCTTTGCAAGGAAAACAATATCCCCCCCAATTACCTGTTTTACCTCGCCATTCCCCCGGCCGGTTATTCCGAGGTGGCGGCGGCTTTGAAAAAAGGCGGCATGGTTCATCAACCCAAAGGGTCGCATTGGTGCCGGCTGGTCGTAGAAAAACCTTATGGCCGCGACATCGAAAGCGCAGTGGCGCTCAATGAGGATTTACTTTCCTGCTTCGCCGAAAAACAAATCTACCGCATCGACCATTATCTAGGTAAAGAAGCGGTTCAAAACCTACTTGTGTTCCGGTTCGCCAACTCCGTTTTCGAACCCATTTGGAACCATCATTATATCGATCATGTGCAAATCAGCCATTCCGAAATCCTGGGGGCCGAGGATCGCGCGGATTATTTCGATCAAAGCGGACTCCTGCGCGACATGATCCAGAACCACCTGATGCAAATCCTGTCCCTGGTCACCATGGAACCTCCCGTCAGCATGTCGGCCGACTCCTTGCGGGACGAAAAAGTGAAAGTATTGCGCAGCCTGCGGCCCTTGGATTTAACCGAGGAGCCGCCGGTGGCCGTGCGCGGACAATATGGGCCGGGCCTCATTAAGGGACAACCCGTGAATGGTTATCGGGAAGAAAAGGGCGTTGCGCCGGGAACCAGCACGGAGACCTTCGTAGCCATGCGCATGCATATCGACAATTTCCGCTGGTCGGGAGTGCCGTTCTACTTGCGCTCGGGAAAACGCCTGGGCCGCAAGGGCACGGAGGTAGTGGTCACGTTCAAGAAGTTGCCAAAAATCCTCTTCAACACCAAATCGACGCCGGTGAACAACAACCGTATCGTGTTTAAAATCCAGCCGCAGGAAGCCATTCTCCTGGAGTTGACGAGCAAGAACCCCGGACAAAGCTTCGATTTATCCGACACGTCGATGAACTTCTGTTACAGCGATCATTTCGACACCAGCGCCGACGCTTATGAGCGCCTGCTGATCGATGCCGTGCTGGGCGATCCGACGTTGTTCGTGCGGTCGGACGAGACCGAACTTTCCTGGAAATACCTGGATCCGTTGATCAAGGGCTGGGCCGCCCAGTCCATGGGATCGCATTTCCCCAATTACGTCGCCGGATCCGAAGGGCCCGTGGAAGCGACGCACGTCCTGTTGTCGCACGCCGAAAACATGGAATGGTTGGACTTCGCGAAGTATGACAACGTATGTCCGCCGCCGACGGCTCCCTAAAACAGACTCCGCATTTTCCAAATCAAGGAAGGCGACGACCACAGTGTGGTCATGAAGATTTTTCCCAGCGTGAGCTTTTCCTTGGGTATGGCCGCCAATTTTCCGGCGGCTTTGTCGAAAGTCGCGTCGGAAATATTCGTAAACGCGGCCTTGGCTTTATGAATGCGCATGTTGGCTTTGCCGTAAGCGTCGTCCCATTGGCTTTTGTAGCTGCGATAGAAGGGCTCTTTTTCCCGCTCGCTGGCCAGCTCAATCACCTTTAGAGCCGCTTCGGCGGCCAAAGCCCCGCCCTTCATGGCTTCAAGAATTCCCGCGCGGCTGATGGGATTGACCATGTTGGCGGCGTCGCCGGCTTTGAAAAGATTCTCGACTGCGAGAGGGTGATGCGTATAGCCGCAGGGAATCGCGCCGCCTTGCATCGTCTCCACCTTGGCGTTGGGGTAAGTCCGGGCCAGGAAATCCTGCATGGCCTTTCGCGCCGGAGCTTCCTTGGCGAAGCGCTTGCCGATGACGAGCCCGACGTTGGCCACGTGCTGGTCGCGCGGGAAAAGCCAGGCATAGCCGCCAGGCGCATAATTCCTTCCGAAGAAAAGTTGGATGTAATTCACGGGGTAGTCAATGCCGCTCACCAAAGCGAAGAGCGCGGGTTCCACGTCGAAATCGCCCTGGACGATATTCTCGCCTTGGCCGAATCCGGCTCCCGGACCGCTGGCGTCGATGACCACGCGCGCCTGTAACTCGCCGGTTACCGTACCCTCATATTTGACCGTGCGCCACCCATCGGTATAACGCGATACCGCCGTCGTCCGCGCGCGGAAATTGCAATGCGCGCCGGCGCGCTGCGCCTGTTCCGCCAGGTCCTTGTGCATCAAGGCCCGGTCAATCAACAAGCCGCTCCCCGGCTGGGTGAAGGTCACCGGCGTGCCATTGGGAGAAACGAAAATCACTCCGTCCACCGTCTCGCGAATCCACGAGGATGACACCTTGGGCACGATGGCTTTCAATCCATGGGCCGACACGCCCTCGGCACAGGACACGGGCTCGCGCCAGGGATCCCGTTTATCCAGCAAGGCGATGGAATATGTTTTTCCGCCGCGCGGTTGCGCATTGGCCTGGGTCAAATTCAAAGCGGCTAAAAGGCCGGCGGGCCCGGCGCCGATGACGGCAAAGTCGTATTGCTTCAGGAGCGGGTCTTGCATGAAATCCTAATGGAATCGGATAAATGTAATGGCTAAAAGTACTGGCAAAGAGACGGGAAAACCAGCGGCCGGAATCAAAGTTGCCAATCAATGGGAGCAAGTCCCTGTTGCTTCAGGAATTGGTTGGTGCGCGAAAAATGCCGACATCCGTAAAATCCCCGATCCGCCGAGAACGGAGAGGGGTGCGCGGCCGTCAGGACATGATGCCTGGATGAATCGATGATGGATCCCTTTTCTTGCGCGGGCTTGCCCCACAATAAAAAGACGATGCCTTTTTTCGCCTCGTTCAATCGCTGCACGGCCGCATTGGTGAACCGCTCCCAGCCTTTTCCGTGGTGTGATCCCGGCTGGCCGTCCCGAACCGTCAAACAACTGTTCAACAACAAGATTCCCTGCTCCGTCCATTTCTGCAGATTGCCATGGGTCGGAATTTCGAAGCCCACGTCGGCGCGCATTTCCTTATACATGTTCACCAAGCTGGGCGGCGGCTTAACGCCGGTTTGCACGGAAAAACAAAGGCCGTGGGCTTGGCCCGGCCCATGATAGGGATCTTGTCCCAAGATGACGACTTTTACGGCGTCGAACGGTGTGGCGTTGAAGGCATTGAAAATCATGGGGCCGGGAGGATAGACCGTTTCACCCTTCTGCTTTTCTTCCAGCAGGAATTTTTTCAGATCGGCGAAATAGGGTTGTCCGAACTCGGCGGCCAATTGTTTTTTCCAAGACGGCTCAAGCTTGGGATTGATGGCTTGGTCGTTGGGAGTCGCATGCGTGGTCTGGGACATGGGGCAAAACTAAATCCCGAGCCTAAATCAAACAACCCTGGGACTGTCCTGGCTTAATACAATTCGCTTAATACAATCCGTGCAGGCTCTTCCCCGGAGCGGCGAGCGCATCCACGCGTTTATCCACGTCCGGATCGGTTTCCAACGGAGGCGCATGGTGCGGCTTAATCCGCGCATCGATGACCATGGATCCTCGGCAACCCCAATGCTTGTCCTCGGTAAAGGCCCCCAGGCCTTGGATGTCACGGGCGGGATTGGATCGGGTAAAGGTCGTCCAAAGAAAATTGTCCAAATTTTTGGCCGCAAAGGCGGAGTTGTCGACCAGCACGATCAAGGAAATTCCGGAAAGTCCCTTTTCGGTTCCGACAGCGCCCGTCCCGTTGCCTCCGGTCGATGCGGCGGCTAAGGAATCCGGAAAGGCGTTTTCCAGGGCCGAAACCAACCGCATGGCGTCGGCCAATCCCGATGCTGGGTCACGGTAAGGCGGAGCGGAAACCACCGCCACGCCGGGCAAAGCCATGCGCGGTTCGGAAAAACCCGGTGGCAACGAACCGGCCAACGCCGAGGGAATATCCAGGGCCAGATCGCGAAGCTTGGGTCCGGCGACGGCTACCACCAGTTTGGATCCGGCGTTCAATCCGGTTCCCGAATAATCCAGCGTATCCATGGTCGTGCGGGTCTGAAAATGCAAATCATGCCGCCAATCTGCGCGTTCAAGGACATGGCGTAACACAGCCGCTACGTCACGGATATCCAGGCCGCGTTGATCTTCCTGCGCGGCGATGAGCAAATATTTGGCGAGCGACAATTGCCCGAAACCCAAAATCGCGTTGGCATGCGTCAACAACTCGCGCGGACGGCGAGGCGCATAGGGAACATATCGTTCAGCGGCCAGCGCGAGCAAAAGGGGATGCACTCCCGCGGCTTCCACCGCGTGGACGGTGTGGACTCCCGGTATCTCGGCGGGCACGACCGGTCCGGCCAATTCATGGATCAACTCGGACAAATGCGAGTCTTCCTGGGGCGGGCGTCCGACCACGGTGAAAGGCCAAATGGCGCCCCGGCGATGATAAACACATTCAACGTCCATGACCGGAAAGGGATGGGCCAAACTGTAATAGCCCAGATGATCGCCGAATGGCCCTTCCGGCAAGGTCCGAGCAGGGTCGATGGATCCGGTGATGACAAAATCCGCGTCCGTGGACAGCATGTGGCCATTTTCACGGGTATACCGAAACCGCCTGCCGCCTAACAATCCGGCGAAATAAATTTCCGGCATTCCCTCCGGCAAAGGCATGACTGCCGCCAAGGCATGGGCCGGGGGGCCACCCACGAAAATCGAAACCTTGAGTTTCTCGCCCCGCGCGATGGCGGCATGATGGTGGCCGCCCAGGCCGCGATGGATTTGATAATGCAGGCCGACTTCTTTTTCGGCCTGGTATTCTCCTCCGGACATTTGGATGCGGTACATGCCGAGATTAGAATGGCGCAGTCCGGGTTGATCGGGATGCTCGGAATAAACCTGCGGCAAGGTTATGTACGGGCCGCCGTCCTTGGGCCACGAGGTAATCTGCGGGAGACGTGACAAGGAAGTTACCTGGTCGAGTTGTCCGCGACCGGTCTTGCGAGGGAGCGCGTGCAACGCCGCCCAGGGAATGCCCGCATGCGCGCCGGGACTGCGGATCCAGGCCAAGGGATCCTGTTTGAGGCCGAGCAGGGCCTTGATCGGCTCCAAGGTATTGCGGAATAAATACCGGGTCCGATCCCGGGTCCCGTAAATATTGGATGCGCAGGGAAAATCGGTGCCTTTGACGCGGGTAAATAAAAGCGCTGGCCCTTGCGCCGCATGCACGCGCCGTTGAATCTCCGCCATTTCCAGGTAAGGATCGACCTCCTCGGTCACACGTCTTAATTGGCCCGTGCGCGCCAAATCATCCAACGCTTCCCGTAAATCGGCGTAGGCCATTTTATGTCACGCTTCCTTCCCTCACGATGACGCCGAAGCATAGGATCGCAATCCAATTTTCCACAGGGACAAGACCATCACCGTGAACCCAGCCACGACCAGGGCGAAATGCGCCATAAGCCTCCAGGCGAAACCCTCCAAAAACATGCGGGCGGGAAACGACGCCATCAGGCAGAAAGGCAGAGCCGTCACCAGCAGCTTGCGCACCCATCCGGTATAAATCCGATCCGGTCGTTCCATGAACCGAACCAGATTGTAAAAGATGCCATGGAGACTACTTCCGCTTTGCGTCCAGAATACCGGCAGTACGACCAGTAGGTGCATCAAAGCATGTAGCCAAGCGCCCAGCGCCAACAGGAGTAAATAGGCCGCGATGTCCAGTCCATGCATTTCCATATGCGCGCGGACCAAAGCCCAGGTCAGGATGCCCAAGGCGAATAGCAAGTTCAGAAAAGAGTTGGCGGCGAAATCCCGGAGCAGTAGGAAAAATAGGGCCGAGACCGGACGTACTAGGTAATAGTCCAGATCGCCACGATTCACCGCGACGGGAAACCACCATAAATTGTTGGAGAAAATCGTCATGGTCAGGGCGTCGACCACTAAATATCCTGCCAGGAAAATCAGACTTTGATCGCGCGTCCAGCCGCCCAGCAGCGGCGTTTGCAGGAAAACCACCTGGTAAAAAACGATGTTCACGCCGTAATAGATGAGGTCCATGAAGATGCGAAAAAAAAAGTCCACCCGGAATTCAAACGCCTTGCTGGTCGAAAAGCGCACGAAATGCCCGTACAGGACGAGATAACGGAGCATCAGATGCCCACTCCCGTATAGGTTTTCAAGCCGCGACTCCAGGTCCATGCGGCGACAAGGCCCAACCCCAGTGACCAGGCGGCGGTAACCGTTAAACCGATTAACCATTCCCGGTTACCGACATGGCCCAGCAGGCAATTGATCGGGAAGGATACCAGGCGGGAGTAGGGCAGGTAGCCGAGCCAGCTTTGCACGCGATCCGGAAAGAAGGCCAAAGGCAGGAGTCCGCCGCCGAGTAAATGGGTGATGAGCCGGTTCAAAACCGTCAGGCTCCAAACATTGTCGGCCCAGAAAGCGATGATCTCCAAATTGATGGTCATGATAAAATGCAGAATGCCGGCGCAGAAAATGACGGGGATGGTTTTCAGAATGGAAAAGATGCCGATGGCATGCGGAGTCCGGAAAATCAGCATGAACAGGGCCATGGCCACAAACAATTGCACCAGGAAAACCGTGGATTGGGCCAACTGCCCCAAATATTTTATTCGAAAAAAAGATACGGGATAAAGCAGGTAACGAGTCAGGCCGCCTTCATAAATTTCCCCCGACACATTCCCCAGCTCCTGGCCATTGACGGCCCGTTCCACGAGCGGCACCAGCAAATAGTAAAGCATCAACGCACCGAAATCGAATCCTTGCAAGGAAGTCAAACCGCGCGCGAGGAAAATCGCTTTCCACAGGAAATACGCCACACCGAATTGGCTGGCCACGTTGCCGATAAACCCCAGCCAAAACTCCGCCCGATAGGAGAGAATTTTCTTAATCTCCAGCAAATAAAAATGCAATCCGACGTTCACGTCGCCGGTCCGGACTTGAGCATGGATTCAATCACGGTTCCCACGTCCTCTTCCTCGATGGAGAGGTCGGCCACGGAATAATTACCCAGTAACTGCGCCGCTACCCCGGCGGCGTCTCGTCGCTCCACCTTGATTTTCAGGGCCGTACCGTTCCACTCCAGGATTTCCCCCGCCATCCGATCAGGCCGGGGCGGGCCGTCCGGGGGAGATTCGCCCACCTGCAAATGCGCAGTAAGCACCTTGTGCCGCGCGTACATTTCCACCAATTTCACGGTCGAGCCGTCATAGACCTTCTCGCCCTGGCGCACGAGCACGATGCGCTGGCATAGGCTCTCGATGTCTTCCATATAATGCGAAGTCAGGATCATGGCCGGATTTTCGCGCTTGCGATAATCCAGGATGAACTCCCGGATAGCTCTTTGCGCGGACAAGTCCAAACCGATGGTCGGCTCATCAAGGAACACCACCTGCGGCTGGTGCAAGAGCGCGGCAATCAATTCCATCTTCATGCGTTCGCCGAGGCTGAGCTTGCGGATTTGCACGTTGAGTTTATCGGAGACCTGCAAGGCGTCGACCAGCCGCGCCAGATTCTCCCGGAAACGCGCCTCCGGCACCTGGTAGATTTGCCGCAACAGCAGGAAGCCGTCGGCCGCGGGCAAGTCCCACCATAGCTGGGCCTTTTGCCCCATGATCAGGGCGATTTGCCTACGGAACTCATTGTGACGCCGCCAGGGCACGTGTCCCAGCACTTCGGCGGTTCCACCCGTGGGATGGATGATGCCGGCCAGGGCCTTGACCAAGGTGGTCTTCCCCGCCCCATTCGCGCCCACCAGTCCGACGATTTCACCCGCCTCGACATCCAGGTCGACGCCTTTGAGCGCATGCACCTCTTCCCAATTCCGGACGAAGAGGGAGCGCAGTGAGCCCGCGAAGCCGGGCTGCTTTTTATGCACCTTGAAGGTTTTGGTCAGCCCGCGGGCTTTAATCATGGGCATTCGGTGGTAGGCCGCGCCGGGCGGCCTCTTCGTCCTTCCCGGGATAGCCCGATTATGGTCGATTAAGGCCGATTAGCCGATGACGGCGTCGGCTTCGATCTCGACCAGCATTTCCGGCGCGATCAACTTGCTGACTTCCACCATGGTCGTGGCGGGACGGATGTCGCCGAACAACTCGCCATGGGCCTTGCCCGCGGCTTCCCAGTCCCCGATATTGGTCATGAAAATGCGCGTGCGCACCACATCATTCAAGGACGCGCCAGCCTGCTGCAACGCGCTGGCGATATTCAGCAAAGCCTGCTTGGTTTGCGCATAGGTATCCCCCGCAACCTTGCCGGATGCGTCCGAACCGGTGGTTCCGGATACGAATATTTGCTGCCCGACCTTGACGGCGCGGGAATAGCCGATAATGGGTTCCCATTTCGATCCGGTGGAGATGTTCTTTCTTTCCATTTTGATACTCCGATTGCAAAGTTGTCGAAAGTGCGTCGATTTTGGAAAAGCAAATATAGCTAAGGGCGCGTCACGTCATTTCATGGGCCGAAGGACCGATTGTCTTTCCAATAAAGCATGCGCCATCAGCGGGGAATACCTTTTTCGCAACCAGGCGGCGTCGGGTTTTTCGGAACCGTCCAGAAAAGCCTTCATGTCCGCATCCAACATGAACAGGTAAGGCGACCATTCCTGATGCAACGGGCCTTTCCAATCCCAAATCAAGGGATGCAGGATTTTTCTCGCCGCAGCCAAGGCTTTAGGCCGTAAATGCTTGGCCTTGATCTGGAAATAGGGCGAACTCAGAAACTCCGCGATGCGCAGGAACCCAACCGGCACGTCGAAGGATTTGAGGGCCGCGAGCCAAGCGTTTTTTGGAGTTAATCCTTGGCGGAATCCGGCGAGCAAGGTCAGGAGAAACATGTCCGTTACCGGAAGCCCGGTGGGATTGAGCAAAACGCCGCGCGTCAAATCCCATATTCCGGTGGTCCTCCCGGTGTATGGGCCTAGGAACAACTTGTTTGGACAATAATCATTGGCGTAAAAGTTGTCCCAGATCAGGACGTTGCCGCGAAATAATTTTGCGATGGGTTTGAGAGCCGAGCCCGGCAGGGATTCGGAAATGATTTTCGGACCGGTCCAGAGGATGGTGATTTCCGGCGGCATGGTGGCCGCGAGATCGACTAGGTAGGCATCCTGGGCGGCAGGACCCTTGGCGAACTGATCGGTATAGACGGTGGGACAAAACCACATGCTGATTCCGTCTCCGGTTTTTTTGCCTTTCCCTGCGCGGCTCAAAGGATTTCTGAGCACCCCACCACCTTGGGCGCCTTTACCCGGAGTCGTTCCGTTCAGATCTTTCCACAGACGCGCCAACAACAGTCCATGCGCTTGACCTAAGCCGGTGAAACGTCCTTCCGCCATCTTGGGCAAAACCGAAGGGATATCATCCATGAGCAGTGCCACGGTTTGGCTGCCGGCATCACGGAAGGCTTTGAACTTCGACAATAAAATCCCATAGTCCTTTTCACTACTATAATCGTAGGACAGTCCCGGAGCCAATCCCGGCAGGGCTTCCACGCCGCACTGGCGCGACTCCGCCGCGAAGCGTTTCCAATCCCGCATCCATTTCGCACCGTAGGGCGGCCGCCATTCCTGGCGATGCAACGGATCCTCCTTGGGCGCGTACAGGTAATGGCCTCCGCCTAACCGGCCCAGTTGTCCGGCAATCAGGGAGCGTTGTTCCCAGGTCAGGAGCTTCCAGTAATAGCCCTCGACATAGCCGATCAGGCGGTCGCGTGAAGGGATGGATTTCGTCATTTCAACCCGCATCCAATTCGTGCAATTTCAGCATATAGCCTCCGGCCACGTCCAGATTCACGCCTGTGACATATCCCGCTTGATTGCCCGCCAGGAAGGCCACGGCTTCGGCCACGTCGCCGGTTTTCCCCAGCCGCGCCAAGGGCACGAAATCACTGGGCCGACGGGGAATCTCCACGCTGTTGTCCAAGATTCCGGGGGAAACCATGTTAACACGAATGTTACGGGGTCCGAGTTCCAGGGCCAGGGACTTGGTCAGGACGAGCAGGCCGCTTTTGGAAATCAGATAGGCGGTATTGTGCGTGGTGCCCGCCAAGCTGGATACGCCGGCATATCCGATATTGACGATGGCGCCGCCCACAGCGGGAAACAAAGGCAGGCACTCGCGGGTCAGATCGAAAGTCCCCAACAGGTTGGTCCGCAAGGTGGATTCGAAATCCGCCAGGGAATAATCCAATAAATTTCCAGTGCGGTAAATGCCCACGTTGTTGACCAACACGTCGATCCGGCCCGAATGCGCGCGTACCCGGGCGACCATGGCGCGCACGTCCTTGGGCTTCGCGACGTCGCCGCGCAGTACGGCGCCATCGCCGCCGGCCGCGCGCAACTCCCGCAAAACCCCCTCCGCATCGTTTCGGGAGGTCAAATAATGGATCCATACGAAATAACCCCGGCGGCCGAGCAGCAAGGCGATTTCCCTACCCAGCCGTTTCGCCGAACCCGTGACCCAGGCGACCGGTCTCCCGCTCCCGCCGCTGTCCGGCAACGCGCCACTACTCGGCGAAGTGGAACCGGGTTTGACCCCTCTCTTGGGCTCCGACCTGCCGCCACCCTTGGCGCCACCTTTGGAAATATTCGCGACTTTCCCTGTGGTGACAGCCGCGACGAATGCCGCAGCCACGGCTACGTTTTTGGGAGGCTTTTTCCCCGACCGCTTCATGCCTGAGCCGTCCGCTGCGAGGTAACCGCCGCGTAACGTGCCTTGGGCAGGGCCGAAGGCTTTTTAATCGTGACGCTGCAATTGCGCACCTGCGGAAACTCCTCCAGAATGAGGACGCAGGCCCTTTCCGCCATGGTTTCAATCAGTTGGAACTTCTCCTGGCGCATCCAGGCCTCCAGACGCTCCGTCAAGCGCGTATAGTCGATGGTATGGGCCAATTGATCGTTTTTGGCCGCAGCCTCGAAATCGAAATCCAGGCGCACGTCCACGTGCAAATCCTGTTCGACTTTGCGCTCATGGGTATGCACCCCCACGATGCAACGGATGCGCAAATCATGCACGTCGAGTATACCCATCAGGCTTTTTCCTTTCCCAAAACTTTGCGCAGCAAAGTC
>JADGQO010000221.1 GCA_017881725.1 Fibrobacteria bacterium | reverse complement strand
CCCTGGGTTTTTTCGGATCGAAAATGATCAATGAGAAACGGAAAGCGCCTACGGAATCGTCGTTGCGGTTGTTCTTGGGAAAGGTGAAGCAGGGATGGGAAAGTCCCAATCAGACGGAAACGGTGATGGTTTCGCGCCTGATTCTTCAACACGCGCATTTGGAAAAACGTTCCGCCGGTGAAATTGAGTTCCGGAAAAAATTCGCCGAGGTATTCACGGACCAATCCGCCTTACCCCAAATTTTCAGCACGCAATTGGGCTACATGTTAGGCAATCGCCTCTATTATGCCGTGAAAAAAGGGCTTATCCCGCTGCGGGAAATCCGGGATTTATTTTCAGAAAAATTTCCGAGGCCGGGGCAGGCCTTTGGGGTTTATATGGGGTTCGTGGATACGTTGAAACGTTTACGCGCGCCCCTATCCGGAGCGGAAGAACCGAACCGACAAATCGCCGCCAGCGCCTAAGGGCCCGCATCGTTGCTTCACATTCGGTCGAGGATGAATTGAAGCCGCTCTTGTCATGGGATTGGTTTCCTGTGTAACTTAATCTTTATGCGCTTCCTCGCCCTTACGCTTCTGTTCGCCTTCCTGGTCATCGATTCCGGTGCCATGGAAAATTTCACCTTTACCACACGCCAGGCCATTTTTGGAACCGACCAGTTTTTCTGGCCGAACTTGTCCGGCTCGGTCACCGTGGACCATCCGGCTGATGCGGCTCATTCGGCCGCCGTGTCTGTGAAAGTGGGCGTTTTGCCCCTGCAAATCTTGGATTACCGCGAGTCCATTCCCTGCGATTCTTGCCACCGCTTGTCCGCCAACGGGATGGAATTTTACCTGGAAAATTTTCTCAAGGATCGATTGACAATGCGATTTCCCAAGGCCAAGGTGGAATTGCTTGCGCCGCATGCCGGAATCTTGCAAAGCCGGAAAATCGATTTGCTCGCGAGTCTCGATAGTTTGAGGCTTCCGTGGGACCTTTGGTTGGATAGCACCGGGCAGACCTTGATCTATAGGCCCCGGGAACGCATGCTGAGCCCGGCGGAGCAAAAACGGTTGGACAAACTCGGCGGGTTATTGGATTGCGACTATTTATTGTTGCCTGCGCGCGTGTTCGTGCATGTTACCCCGGACGCGTCAAATGCCCATACGGGCGGATTGGAATGGGGCCTGGACCTGGTCTTTTGGGATGTGCGTCGGGGAAGATTGGAATGGGCCCAACTGTATGCGGAGAAAACCACCGGAATGGATTTGGATGATGCGCTGGATAAGCATTTGGAGCAATCCCTATTGAAGTCGTGGGACACGCTGCCGGCTGCCATAAAAAGCCTGTGGAAAGCCGAGCCCCGATGAGATCGGCTTGAGTATTTAGAGAAATAGTTGAATTGGGTACCCTTGCCGACGCGCCGGACTTAAGTGCATCGGTCGTATTAGCGATAAGATCTGGAAGGGGAGCGGGCCTTATGCGAATTATCCGACCAAATTGTCGCAGTCAATTTACCTCCGGTGATCTCGAGTTTGTCCGCGAAGCGTTGGGGCTTGGTGAAATCGCGCCTAGGAAAATCGCCGGCCTCTTCCACGAGTCTGATAGTTTGGATCAAATATTGGATAATCCGCGCTTGTTCCGCGCCTTGCTGGACGTCCGCCGCTGCCTTTCCATTTCCATGCACTGCTATTTCTACCTGCTCGTCCGCCACGTGCTTTTGCGGGAAGGTATCCGCAATCGAGAAGTCGCTGATTATGTCGCCGAGGTATTGGCGGAATTCGCGATGCTGAAACGCTTAAGGAATCCGCGCTCGGAAGCTCAGCCGCCTCTGGACTATTTTTATGAAATGCTGGAGGCAATGCAAGGCATGGGCGAGGGCGAACGATTTGCCATGCAATCCCATATCGCTAATTACGCGCTTTTTTATTCCGGAGTGTTTCCGGGCTCGGTACAAAATCGCACCGAAAGGCGCGGCGCGCCCGATATTCGTTTCTATGAGGAGATGGGTAGCTCGCATTACCGAATGGCCGGTGGGCATGCCCTGGCCAGGCAGTACGACATGGTAGCGGTCTTTACAACGCTCAGCGAGGCGTTTCATATTGTGCGTATCGCATTGAACCATCTGTCTGAACAACTGCTATTCTTGGAAACGCAGAGGGCCGTGAATGACCTATTGAGCGAATTGGACCTCCCAGGAAATGATTAATCCTGGAGCGTCCGGGCTTGATTTTCCAGGCATTTTAATTATATTCATGCCCATCGATGCGGGGTGGAGCAGCCCGGTAGCTCGTTGGGCTCATAACCCAAAGGTCTCAGGTTCAAATCCTGACCCCGCTACCAAATTAGGCCCTTCAAGTTGTTGATTCTCCTAGAGAACTGATAACTTCGAAGGGCCTTCTTATTTCTGCCCTTCCCGACGAAACCCCTCCGAATATTATCCAGTAGTACGCAAAAGGGTACACTTCGGGGTACTCGGGGTATACTTGGCGACCTCCTTCCCAAGCTGACGGTCGTCGGTTCGAATCCGATAATCCGCTCCAACGGCCCCTTCGGATTGCCTGATTCTCGTGAGAATCCGGGAGTCTGGAAGGGGCTTTTCTTTTTGCGCCTCACTCAGACCCTACGAAATACCCTGGTCTCCTCCGAAAAAGTGGACACAACGTGGACACCCCGCAAACATCAGCCGGGTAGGTTTGGCGAGCATGTTGGTCTTACCATGCAATCCGAAGATGCGAATCCTCCTGCATCGGATAGGGTCTCTTTTGCGCTTGAATCCAATGAGTTCAACAGTAACACTCAGATTACCCTAAGAGGTTGCTCCCAAGCGCGGAATTAGCGGGATATCGGCAGAGAAGTGCGAGTGAGGATGGATGCGAGTTCAACCTCACCCCTGTAATACCCCCTTCTACTCGGTAAAAGGGTACTCCGGCGTCCATCAGCCCGCTGTTAGAACGACCCCATCCATGGCTTCACGCAGGGCCGCGACCAATTGCTCCGGAGAGAACGGCTTTTGGATGAAGCGGACGCCCTCCTCGATCAGGTTCTGCTGGGCGACGATATCGTCGGTATAACCCGACATGAACAGGACATGGCTATCGGGCCTTAGGCTTAGGAAAACCTTGGCCAACTCGCGCCCGTTCATGTTGGGCATCATCAAGTCCGTCAAAAGAAGTTTTATGGGACCCTCATGGGCCTCGCTCAGGGCCAACGCGGCCACGCCGTTCTGCGCCTCAAGGACCGTGTAGCCGTACGATTCTAATACCCTGCTGATGAACTTGCGCACCATCTCCTCATCTTCGGCGAGCAGCACTGTTTCCAATCCCCGGCCCGCGCCGGATTCCATGGGAATGCTTACCGGAGCCTCCTCCACTTTTTGCGTGCGGGGAAGGTACATCCGGAAAATAGTCCCTACTCCCTGGCTGCTCTCCACGGTAATGTGGCCGTTGCTCTGTTCCACGATGCCCTGGACGGTCGCCAGGCCCATTCCGGATCCTTTCCCCAATTGCTTGGTCGTGAAAAAGGGATCGAAAATGCGCGACTTGACTTCCGCCGTCATCCCAATGCCCGCATCGCGCACCGAGAGCATCACGTATTCGCCGGGCTCAACATTGGGATGTTGGGTGGCATACTCCACGTCCAACACCACATTGCGCGTCGCGATGGTTATTTCGCCGCCCAGGGACATGGAGTCGCGGGCGTTGATCACCAGGTTCATAAGAAGTTGCTGCATCTGCACCGGATCCGCTTTCACGCGCCAGAGGTGGGGATCCAGATTTTTTCGGATGGTCATGGATTCTCCGATCAGCCTTTTCAGCATGCCATGCATATCGGATACGATGGCATTGAGGCCAAGCACCTTGGGCGCAAGGATTTGCTGCCTGCTGAAAGCCAGCAGCTGCCGGGTCAAAGACGTCGCGCGCTCCCCGGCCTTGAGGATTTCATCCAGATGTTCATGCAATACGGATCCCGGATCCACCATTGGCAGGGCCAAGCTGGCGTAGCCATTGATCGCGGTGAGCACATTGTTGAAGTCATGCGCTATGCCGCCCGCAAGCTTTCCCATGGCCTCCAGCTTTTTCGATTGGCGCAGCGCGTCTTCGCTGGTGGCGAGCGCCTTTTCCGTACGCCTTCTCGCGGTGATGTCGCGGATATTGCATTGGATCACCTTCTGTCCTGCCACGTCGTAGGCATTGCTGACGAACTCGACGGCGAGGCTTTCCCCCTTTTTGGTTTTCAGGGGTAAATCATCGTAACGGATATACCCTTTCTCCTGCAAGGTTTTAAAAGCCTCGCGGTTGGACTCGATGTCCTTGAAGAGCCCGATTTCCCACAGCTCTTTTCCTAAAAGTTCCTCACGGGAATACCCTAAAAAATCCGTCAGGAAAGGATTCGCATCGACGATTTTTCCGCCCTCGCCATCCAGGATCAGGATTCCATCCTGTGCGGTTTCAAACAAGCGGCGGTAGCGCTCCTCCGATTTCGCCAATCGGACATCCGCCTCAGTACGCTTGGAGTTCCCGCCCCGGTTCTCTTGCGACTCGCGTATGGGATCTGTGCCGACTTGCTTTTTGGAATCCATAGAACCTCCCTGAAACGCAAGCCCGTCGAGCCATAACAAAAATAATGTGAGGGCCGGCAATTCCAGTCATTCAGAAATACTTTTCTTCCGTACATTGCGATAGGCATATCAGTAAGTCGCACAATTAAACACCCCTTCATGTTCGGGAACGATGCGGGTACGGATGGCCGCGTGGATGTTCCCTCGGCGCGGAAACCCCGGAGTCGCGCGTGTTGGCGGAACGCGTGCGCATTCATATCCATGCGTCCCGGCTATTTGATCTGATGAGTCCGCTTGAACTCCAGGAGCTTCTGTCCGCGATGAACAATTCCCCCGCCACCACCGAGGCTACGGATTCGGGCAATCCCGGCGGCAAGACCGGGCCGCCGTATTCCGCCGCGAATCGGGCGTTGATTCAGCGGGCTGAGGAGGGGGATATTGACGTGGGGGTGACGAATTTTGACGGCATTGCAGAAACGATTCCCATGCTTTGGTGCGTAAACCATTACTTGGGTTTGGACCGAAATCCGAAACGCAGTGAATGGAAAGCGGAAGGGGAGGCAATTTCTGCGAAAATCAAGCGTGCCCGCGAACCATGGACAAAATCGGAACACCCACCTGATTCAGTAACACACACTAGTATCCGCTGAAGCCCTCCAAGCGGATATCGTTCTCGTCCACGCCGCAATCCATGAGCATCTTATGCGACCCATTCACCATGTCGGGCGGTCCGACCACGTAAAAGATGGGCGATTGCGCGCCATCCATAT
>JADGQO010000220.1 GCA_017881725.1 Fibrobacteria bacterium | reverse complement strand
GCACGAAGGCCAACGGCGACAAGACCGTGCCCGTCACTTGCGATGAGAAGCTCAGCGGAACCGATGCCATCGTCGTCAAATTGGATCGCACCCTGGCCAACGGCGAGTACTGGGATTTCGGGATCAAATTCGCCGATGACCGGGCCTGGTCCGTAAAGCCCTATGCCGACATCCGGATGTGGATCAAGAACAAGGGCGCGGCCGCCGCAAAAATCCGCGTGGGCTTGGACAATGCCGGCGCCTTCGTCGATAAGATGGATACTCTCGCTGTGCCCGTCGGAGCGGAGTGGAAAGAATACGTGATCCCTTTGTCCTCCGTGGGCGGCGATTCTGCGTACGGCATCAAGCTTTCCCACGTGGTCGGAACTGCGGTCAATCTGTTGGTCGACTCCATCCGTCTGACGGACGGAACGGGGTTGCATCCCATCGCCATTCCCGCTGCCGTCCACAACGCGGTTCCCAAGAACTGGGGCGCTAATTTTCTGCTCGGTTCCTTCGACAACCGCGAACTCGGCAAAAGCACCAAGGATCAGCAAGCGGGCTTGCCTTATCGATACCAATACATCATGCCGGACATCAAGACGTATTACTCGCGCAGCGGCAAAGGATATGTGTACGACTATTCCATGTACTCCGATACCTTGGGTATGAAAACGGCGCTGGTCTGGTACAACCTGGCCAAGGCCGGCGAAGGCTGGGGCCCGGTGACGACAAATCTCGCGGCGGAAACCTACATGACTGAATATTTCGACCGCTACGATTGGGTGCTCGATCAATTGGTGATGGCCGGACAGGCCGACAATATGATAATCCTAGAGCCGGACATGTATGGCTTTCTGATGCGCGGGCCGGGCGGATCGACGGGAAAGCCCGTGGATGATCCGACTTCCATTCCCGTGAACATGGCCGAAGCGAACAAGCTTTCGGGAAAAACCTGGGACGCGAACTTGTCGGGTTGGGCGAAATTCATGGTCGCGCGCGCGAAGCAGAAATTGGTGAAAGGCGTGATCATCGGGCATATGCCCAATCATTGGGGCGTAAGCATTCCCGGCCAAGTGGGGCAGGGACGGAAGGAGGCCCATATCATTTCCAGCATGACCATTGGACGCTTTTTATCCGGGTTCGGCAAGGACGGCATGGGCGATGTGGTGTTCGTGGAAAAAACCGATCATGATGCGGGGCATAAGCCCGCGAACGAGAATTGGTTCTGGGATTCAACCAGTTACGCCAAGTATTTCTTATGGACGAGGGGCATCGCCTATAAAACCGGATTGCCCATTTGCGGCTGGCAAGTTTCGGAAGGCAACATGACCAATGTGCAAACCTGGAAAGACGATGCCGCAGAAACGTTTCTGGCCCATCCCTCGTGGTGGATGGACGGCGGATTCACAGGCATCCTGTTCGGAGCGGGAAACCCCGACTGCGTCAATTATCTCAACGACTCTGACGGAGGCTGGTTTGTGAATCACATGACGACCAACTCCAAAAGCCCCATCGCGCTTCCGTCCGCCATCGGCATCCGTCGGCCCATCGTTGGGAGGGCAGCGAGGCCCATGCGGCTGATGCTTGCCTGCGTCGCGAACGGATGGCGCTGCGATGGATTCCAGGGCCGGGCCACGGTCACCGTCGTGAATGCGCAAGGTCGGCAAATGGCGGCCTTCCCGGTCACGTCCGGTCAAATCATTAATCATAAGCAATTGGGCGCGGGTTTTTCCATGGTCAAGCTCCATGCCTCCGGCCAGACCGTGTCGGCGGCGGCTCTGCCTTAGCTTAAGCGGCACTGCCTCAATCAGATGTGCCTCCGGCTTAGTCGGCCACGGCTTTTTTATCTTTTGGCCATCCCATGAAACAATATCTGGATCTCATCCGACTCATCCTGGAAAAGGGCGAAAAGAAAACCGACCGCACGGGCACGGGAACCTTGTCCCTGTTTGGCTTGCAGGCCAAGTATGATTTGCGCGAAGGCTTCCCGCTCGTCACCACCAAAAAGGTTTTGTTCGACGGCGTGCTCCGGGAACTGCTCTGGTTTCTCAAAGGCGCAACCAATATCAATGACGGGCTCAAGGCCTACACTCCGATATGGAACGCCTGGGCTAAACCTGACGGCGAGCTAGGCCCCATTTACGGATACCAATGGCGCAAATGGCCCAAGTACGTCGAGGACGCGGCCACGGGGCAGGTCCGGCGCGAGCATGTGGATCAAATCCAGGTCGCCTTGGACACCATCAAAAAAAACCCCGATTCGCGTCGCATCATCGTCAGCGCCTGGAACGTATCGGACTTGGATCGCATGGCCTTGCCGCCCTGCCACGCCTTCTACCAGTTTTACGTCGTCAACGGACGCCTGGACATGCTCATGCACCAACGATCCGCCGATATGGCTTTAGGGGTGCCGTTCAATATCGCCAGTTACGCCCTGCTGCTCATGATGGTCGCGCAGGAATGCAACCTGACTCCCGGGGTCTTCATCCACAATCTCGGCGACGCGCACATTTACCTCAATCATCTCGAAGGCCTGCAAACCCAATTGCAACGCGCGCCCAAAGCCTTGCCCAAGGTGACGATTAAGCCGAAGCCGTTTTTCGATTTGGCCTTTGAGGACTTTCAACTCGAAGGTTACATCCACGATCCCTTCCTCAAATTTCCCGTGGCGGTTTGATGTTCAGCGTGGTGGTGGCGGCCGATAAGCGGCGGGGTATCGGTCGTGATGGGGCGTTACCGTGGAAACTTAAAGGCGACATGCGCTGGTTCCGCGAGTTGACCACCTGCCCGGATGTGACCCAACTCTGGCCGCGTTACTGCCTCGATCAAGGTTATCAAGACAAGCGCGTTTACACTTGGGAGGAATTGACGGCGCGCATCAAGCCCGCTCCGGAACTGCCCGCTCCCTATCCCGGCGCGCGTAATGCCGTGCTGATGGGACGCAAGACCTGGGACTCCTTGCCGACGCGCTTCCGTCCCTTGCCGGATCGCCTGAACGGCATCCTCAGCCGCGCTTTGCCGCCGGGAGTGTTCCAAGGTTCCCAGCATGTTTGGCCCTCCTTTCCGGAAGCCCTTACGGAGCTGTCCCGAGATCCGACCCTGCGCAACGTATTCGTCGTGGGCGGCGGGGAAATTTTTGCCGAGGCCTTGCGTCATCCGGAATGCGGGCGCGTTTATTTTACCGACATCGAAGCTGAATTCACCTGCGATACCGTCCTGGCCGAATGGGGCGAGGCCTTCCGCGAAATCGCGGTCTCACCGAGGCTGGAGGAAGCCGGAACAACCTACCGTTTCAGGGTTCTCGAAAAGGCCGGATCCCAAACTTCTTAGATCCCTTTTGACCTGCGGCGGCTCTGATGCAAGGACCGCCAACCGAGGCTGCCTTGCCCGTCGGACGCGAAGCGCGCACGCGGCGCCCGCGCGGCGCCCGGCAAGCGAGCAGGCAAGGCGCGGGCGCTTCCATGAATTCCCCATAAAGTTTTGTTACCAGCTGGATCTGGTCCGGTCCAATGAGTAAATTC
>JADGQO010000219.1 GCA_017881725.1 Fibrobacteria bacterium | reverse complement strand
GCCGCATGAGGCCGCCAACGCGCTTTTGAAAACGCTGGAGGAGCCTCCTGCGAACACGTATTTCCTGCTGGCGAGCGATGAACGGGCTTCGCTGTTGCCGACTATCCTGTCGCGCTGCACGCAATTGTCCGTGGCGCCAATGACGCCGGCGGAATTGCTGGCCATCGTGAAAAATGACGGCCCGGCCTTGGGCCTGGAAGCGCCGCCCGCGCGCCTGTTGCCCTTCGCGGACGGATCGCTCGGGGCCTTGCTGCGGCTCCACCGTAACGGCGGTGATACCCTGGTGGAGGAAGCGCGCCGCTTCTGGGAGGCGGCCTTGTCGCGGGATTGGCAAACTTTTTCGGAGTATCTCGACGCTTCGGAGGCCATGGAAGAAATGGAATCCGCCGCGCGCCTGTTGCATTTTCTGTTAAGGATGGTCCGGCTGTTCCTGCGCTTGCAAGTGATGCAGGGACCAGGTTCGGGCCCAGCTCCGGATGCAGGGAGTGACGCGCCCGGCCAGAGCCATTCCGGGGGACGTGAGGATCGAGATCGGCACGGTTCCCAGGCCGCATATGCCGCACACGCCGTACATGCCGAAATATCCGCGACGGATTATCCTTGGACGGCCCAAGCTTTGCGCGCGCAGGGCTTGGATCCGGATTTGGCCGCTTACCTCGGCCCCTTGGAGCGGGCCGGGAGTCTGGCGACGTGGACGAGTTGGATCGAAGACGTACTCTCCGCCGTGCAGCTTTACGCCAAGCCGCGCGTGGCGGCCCTGGGGTTGTACCTGGAGATGGAGTTGCGGGAGACCAAAGCGCGCGAGATGCGCGGATCCCGTACGGCCGGAGTACGGCCATGATGCGGGCGCCGACCATTCCGGCCATCATCATTCCGCCACAACCTTCAACGCACCCGTTACGCCAGACCCTGGCGCTATCCATCAACGGGCCCGAATACGTGGCCGATATGCTTTTGCAACGCGGCATCGAAGAGAAGGAGCAGGCGCGCGATTTTTTCCTGGCTCCGCTGGGAGACAGTCAGAGCCGGGCCGACGATGTTCCGATGGCCGGGCTGGCGGAGACCTTGGCCATCCTGATCAAGGCCCATGCTGCGGGGGAGCCGATCACCGTGCACGGCGATTATGACGTGGACGGAGTGACGGCCACGGCGGTGCTGTATCAGGGGCTCAAGGAATTGGGCTTTACGGCGGACTGGTTTTTGCCCAACCGGTTCCAGGAAGGTTACGGCATCAGCTTCGCCAGCGTGGGGAAAATCAAGGCGCGCGGTTCGGCCTGGATGATTTCCGTGGACACGGGCATCGCGGCCGTGGCCGAAGTGGCGCGCGCGCGCGAGCTGGGGCTGGGCGTGTTGATCACCGATCACCATCAGGCCTCCGGAGAATTGCCGCCCGCCAACGCCATCATCAATCCCAACCAACCCGGCTGCCCGTATCCGAACAAGGGACTGTCGGGCGTGGGGGTAGCCTACAAGTTACTCAATGCCCTGTCGCAAGCCCTGGGGCGGGGCACGGCCGAGCATTACCTGGACTTGGTCGCGCTGGGCAGCCTGGCGGACAACGTGCCCGTCGTGGGGGAAAACCGCCGCCTGGTCAAGGCCGGCCTGAAACTTCTGGCCGCCACGCGCAATCTCGGTTTGCGTGCCTTGCTGCAACGCACAGGCGTGGACGGACCCCGGCCCACTTCGGGGGAATTGCTGTTCAAGGTGACGCCCATGCTCAACGCCATGGGCCGCATGGGCAGCCCGGAAATCAGCCTCAAACTGCTGCTCGCCGCGACCGCCGAAGAAGCCGCCGCTTATCTAACCGAAATGGAAGCCGAGAACGGCCGCCGCCGCAAATTGGATCAAACCATCACGGAACAGGCCATCCGCATGGTGGAAAACGATCCGGAACTCAGCGCCTCGGGATGCCTGGTCGTGGCGTCGCGCGATTGGCACGAAGGCGTCATCGGCATCGTCGCCGCGCGCATGGTCGAACGCTATCGCAGGCCCAGTTTCGTGTTGGCCATCGACGCGAAAACCGGCTTCGCCAAAGGAAGCGGACGCACGGTCACGGGATTCAACCTGTATAAGGCGTTGCACGGAGTTTCCCACCTGCTGGAAAAATGGGGCGGGCATTACCATGCCTGCGGGCTGACCGTCGCGGAAGATCGGATCGTGGAATTGCGCGCCGGCCTCAACGCCGCCGCCGCCGAATATCTGGCCGGGAACGATTTCGTGCCCCGCATGCAACCCAACCTGGAAATCCCGCTGGACCGCCTGGGCGAAGAGGACATGGCCTGGCTGCAACGCTTTGAACCGTTCGGGCCTTTGAACGAATCGCCTTTGTTTTATTCCGAAGACGTGGCGGTTTTGTCCCAGCCCAAGGTCGTGGGCGACAAGCATTTGAAATTCACGGTCGGCACGGCGGGGAAAAATTTCGAAGCCATCGGATTCAACCTGGGGTATCTCCGGAGTTACGTGCTGGAACGGAGTCGGCTTTCGAAAATCGCCTACTATCCGGAATGGAATTCCTTCCGCGGGGTGCGGAAGCTGCAATTGCGCATCGTGGCGATGGAGTGAGCGGCAAAGAAACCAGCCGAAGTCCAGGCCCCGGGTCGGTCAACGCGGAGCCGGGGAAACCGCTAGGAAGCGACGGCCTCGAGTTGGCGGGAAGCGCGCGGGGACGCATCGTCCAGGGAAACCATCATCGACTCGCGGGCCTTGCGATAGTCGAGGCCCCATTCGCAAAGCTGTTCCAAAAGGGGTTTCAGGGACCATCCCGTTTCCGTCAAACTATACTCCACTTTGGGCGGCACTACAGGATACACCTTGCGGCTCACCAATCCTGTTTCTTCCAGGTCGCGCAATTCCTGGGTCAGCATTTTCTGGCTGATGCCTTGAACCAAGCGTTGCAGTTCACCGAAGCGCTTGACGCCGCCTTCCTTGAGATGCCAGAGGATGATCACTTTCCATTTACCGCCGATGATCGACAAGGCCGTGGTGACGGGGCATTGGTGCAATTCTTTTGGCATGAGTTGGTTTCCAATTAATGGATAAGGTATGATTCTTCCTGGTACGGAGAAAAATATAGTTACTATGGGAATAATCCTTCCCAATTCCAAAACCTGGATTTTCTTCAAAATTGTAGCTTTTGGGCCATGCCCGACGTTCCCCTGACTCGCGCCGAGGCTTTTCGGAAGCTGGCCCACCTCGCCGCTTTTTGGCCGGCTTTGCTTTTGCCTTGGCTCAATCCCCTCCCCGCTTTGGGCGTGACCACTTTGCTTTTGGCCATGAATCTGTTCGTTTTGCCGCGCTTGGCCAAGGTCTTGTATCGGGAAAAGGAAATTGGACGCGGTAGCCTGGAAATCATTTTATACCCAGCAGCATTGATGGCCTCGGTCGCGGCGACGGGCCTGCGTTCCGGGTCGGGAAAACCGGCGTGGTTTCTTCCCTTAATGGCGGCTTGGTTCGGTTTGGCCGTTGTGGACGCTTGCATCGGGACGGCTTGCAGGCTTTTTCCCGGCGGGCCGCGTTTGCCCTGGAACGATCGTAAAACCTGGGTAGGCGTCATTGTGGGGCTGGCCGTCGCCGCGTTACCCGCCTGGTTTCTGGCGTATTTAGGGTTTGGTTCGCTGACAATGGCCCAATGGACGGCGCTCGCGGCTCTGCTGTTCCTGGCGGGCGTCGCGGAAACGGCCTGGTTCGGGGTGGCGGATAATATTGTGATCCCATTCACGATTTGCGTGATTATCCCGCTCTTCGCCAATCCCCTGTTTCCGAATCCGAGGGTAATTTCCTCCGCGACCGAAGCCGTGCATGGATCCCTGATCGGGCCGGGGTTTTTCATGGCCGGGATGGATCTTCGGCATGTGGCTCTGTGGGCCTGTGTAGCCGCGGCTTTCGGCGCCTTGGCGTATGCCGCCAAATTGCTGACGGCGGGCGGAGCCTGGTTGGGTGGTTTTTTCGCCTTGGCGTTGTGCCTCGCGGAGCCTTGGCTGATCGCTTTCCTGGGCGGATTTTTCGCGTTGGGAAACCTGGCTACGCGTTGGGGCCTCTCGTCCAAACAAGCGCGCGGCATCGCGGAGCCCGCGCATGGGCGGCGCGGCGCGGGACAAGTCTTCGGCGCCATGGGGCTTGCGGTATGGATGACGCCGCTGGTCCATCTGGCGCGGCGTTACCAGGGTAACACCGGAGATACCCTCCGGGGCGGCAATGCCGAATCCCTGATTCACGTGGCGTTGTTGGTGTGCATCGCGCCTCTCGCGGCCAAGACCATGGACACGGTCTCGTCCGAAATCGGCAAGGCGCGGGCCGGGAGAACCATTTCCCTGCGGACTTTCCGGAGCGTGACTCCCGGAACTAAAGGCGGCGTTTCCTGGAGCGGCACCTGGATCGGATTGGGAGGCGCGAGTTTATTGGCTTGCGGGGCGGTGGCCTTGGGATGGGCGGGGATAGCGGATGCCGTGAT
>JADGQO010000218.1 GCA_017881725.1 Fibrobacteria bacterium | reverse complement strand
GCCCTCCGATCGCGACGCGGCGTTGCGGAGGATGGAGCGTCAGGGGGTGAATATCCTGACCACGGAGATGGTCGTATTCGAATGGCTGCGCGTGGCCGGCACGCCGGAGTTCAAGGAATTGCAGGCCCTGGTCAAATAGGCTGATCGACAAAAAATCGCAAGGCAAAATGAAGGATGGGAAAAGCCCGCCGCGATGTGTTGGCGAGGCGGTGCCGAGCCATAGCGCGTATCCCATCCTGAGGCCGCGAAGACGGACCGCGCAGTGAGCCTGCCGGTAAAGGGCCGCAGGGGCGTGATATGAATCCCCGCTTTTTTTACTTCGCTTCCGGCGCTTTGCCCTTGGCGCCCATGCCCATGGACTTCTTGGCCAATCCGGCCGGCAATTCAAACAGGGACGCTGCCACGCTTTCCTTGCGCACGTCCTGGATTTCCGTTTGGAACTTGGGGGTGGCGCCGTCGTAGGTGACGGTCTTGACGGGAATGCCTTCCAATCCGTTCTTGCCCGGATCGCCGAACATGCCTTCCATGCCTTTTGCGGATTTCTCGAAGAACTTGGCCATGTCCTTTAATACCTGCATGTCGTTTTCACCGATGGAAAGTTTTTTGGGGTCGAGCGTCCACATGTCGGAATGTTTTATGCCGTCGCGATCGCCTTCATATTTGTCGCATACCCATTTGCCGATTTTTTCGCCGCTGCCGATTTTTTTGTAAAGGGTCGGCACGGGCTTGGCGCCGCCGGACATCATGTTGCCCATCATCTCCTCCATTTTTTTCCGCTGTTCGGGAGGCATTTTGTCGAGTTGCTCATGCATTTTTTTCATGGTATCGTTCATTTTGGAGGCGTTGTCCTCCATGTCCTTCTGGGTCATTTCCATGTAGGATTTGTCTTTGGTGTTGATCATCCAGAACACTTGCTTGTCGCCGCGATAGATGAAATATTGATCGGCATGGGCGCCGTTTTCAATGCGCACGCATTCCTTCTCGACGTAAATGGTATTGGTGGTGGGCGGGACGGAGCCGTCCGCCTTGCCCATGCTTTGCACCATGACCAGGCCGGCATGGGCGGTGAGGGTGGCAAAGGTGGAAAAGATGGAGAAGATGGAAAGAGTGGCGAGAAGGGCCGCCCTGAGTGCGGCGCCGGGGATGATGGATTTACGCATGTTCGCTCCTGGTTCGCTGATTTTGCCGGGGACGCGCTTACGGCGCGGTCGGACGGAAAATTAGAATATTAGCCCGCCACGCAGATTGTCAGCGGCGGCGCCCAGGGGCTATATTTCCAACCCGGCAGTCCCGTTCCCTTTGCGCGATGCACGGGCGTCGGTCGTGTGCGGCGCGCCGGTGCGCAAATGCCCGCAGGCGGACCGGGGAAGGCGTAAACGTTTTACTTGCAAGAGAAAGAGTCCCATGAAGAGTTATAAGATTGCGGTGTTGGCCGGCGACGGAATCGGTCCGGAAGTGATGGAACAAGCCGTGAAGGTTTTGGACGCGACGGGAAAAAAATTCGGTTTCGCGCTGGAATACCAGTATGCCGACGTGGGCGGATGCGCTATCGATAAACATGGCGAAGCCTTGCCCCCCGCGACGTTGCGGGCCGCGGAGGCGAGCCAGGCGGTGCTGTTTGGATCGGTGGGCGGTCCGAAATGGGAATCCTTGCCGCCGGAGAAACAGCCGGAACGCGCGGCTTTGCTGCCGCTGCGGAAACATTTCAAACTGTACTGCAACCTGCGTCCGGGCAAGGTGTATAAGGCGCTGGCGTCCGCCTGTCCGCTGCGGGCGGACATCGTCGGTGACGGCTTCGACATCCTGGTGGTGCGCGAGTTGACGGGCGGGATTTATTTCTCCAAGCGTCCCGGCAGCAAGGGTCGTGAAGGCTCCGGGCCGGACGAGCGCGCGTGGGACACCAAGGAATATACACGGGCGGAAATCGAACGCATCGCGCACCAGGCTTTCCAGGCCGCGCGCTTGCGGAAAAAGACTCTGGTTTCCATCGACAAAGCCAACGTGCTGACCTCCATGGTATTCTGGCGTGAAGTGGTGACCGGCGTTGCCAAAGCCTATCCGGACGTGAAACTTTCCCATCTGTATGTCGATAACGCCGCCATGCAATTGGTCAAGAATCCGCGCCAGTTCGACGTGATGCTGTGCGGCAACATGTTCGGCGATATTTTGTCGGACGAATGCGCCATGCTGACCGGCTCCATGGGCCTCCTGCCTTCCGCGAGCCTTTCGGAAAGCGGCTTCGGTTTGTTCGAACCTGCGGGTGGTTCGGCTCCGGACATCGCCGGGAAGGGCATCGCCAATCCCATCGCGCAAATCCTTTCCGTCGCTTTGCTGTTGCGTTACTCCTTCCAAGAAAACGCCGCCGCCGAAGCCATTGAAGCCGCCGTTTCCAAAGCCATCGATCAGGGCGTACGCACGGCGGACATTGCCGCGCCCGGAACTCCCGCGTCGCAAATCGTCGGCACGGCGGGCATGGGCGAGGCCGTGTTGAAGGCCTTGGGTTGAACGAAAAAGACCCGGCTTCGCAACCGGTCGCTGCGGCCGTACGAACCCCTGCGGCCTCCGGGGACCCGGGGGCCTCCGAGCCCCGGGGACGTCTTTCCCTGTCGCCGCGCAACTTGAACCGGCTGCGCATCGTCCTCACAGCGGTGACGGTGTTGTCCATCCTCTGGTACCTGAAAACACGTCCGCCTTTCCATGCCTCCGATTTATCCTGGCATTGGAACCGTTTTATCGCAGCCGGGCTTTGCCTGCCGGCCCTATTGGCTTTGCGCGCTTTGAAATGGTTTTTATTGCTGCGCCGATCCGGTGAAGGCGTGACTTATTTTCAAGCCCTGGGCAGTTTTCTCGGGGCATTGGCGCTGGGATTGGTGACGCCCGGGCGCGTGGGGGAATACTCGCGCGGGTTGTATTTGCCGCAGCCGGAGTTGCAGGGGTGGCGGGGTGCGGGGCTGGTTTTGCTGGACAATTGGAACGATTTCCTGGCGGTTTTGGTTTGGGCCTGCTTGGGCTGGTTTTGGTGGTTGGGAATGCCGGGGTTGGCGGCCGGTGTCGGGCTTACGCTTGTGTTCCTGCCTGTGCCGCTATGGCTGAAAGGCGCGGCCAGGGTAACCGATAAGTTACCGTCACGTTGGCGTTTCCAAACCTGGATCCAGGGCGGGCTTTCCGCAGGTCTTCGGGTTCCGGTGGGCGACTGGTTGCGCGCCTTGGGCGTGAGCGTGGCGGCCTATGGATTGGAATGGCTGCAATTCGCCGCGCTGCTGGGTTTTCTAACGGAGACAATTCCTTCGCCCGTGCGGCTGGCCGGAATCATGGCCCTGGTGACTTTAGCCAATTCGTTTCAGTTGACCCTAGCGGGCTTGGGCGTGCGGGAGGGTTTGACCATGCTGCTGCTGGGTCGGGAGGGCGTGGGCTCCGAGGCGGCTGTTTTGGCGGCTTTTCTGCAAACGGCATTGAATTTGTTTCTTCCCGCTTTGGGGGGATTGGCGGTACGGCCGGTGGCCTTGGATAAAAAAGCAAGCGCTTCCCCGCCGGAGAAGCGGTAATTGGAGTGGCGAATCCCGGCCGCTCTGTAATAGAATGAGGGGGTTGTGAACGTGCCGGTGTAGCACCGGTCATTGTCGCCCAGAAGGGGCTGGAATTGGAAAAATCCGAAGCCGCGCGCATCCTTTCTTATTACCCCACTGCGACCGGCTTTCAGCGTTGGCATATGCGCGGCCGCCTGGATCTTTGTCCTTACGATGCGTTGTTGAAACACCTGCGCGGACCGGCCAGCATCCTGGACGTAGGTTGCGGTTACGGGCATCTCGCCTGGTATTTACGGGCCAAGCTTCCTGGCCTGCGCTATTTCGGAACGGATATTGACGCGAACAAAATCGCGGTGGCCAATGCGAGCCGTGTCGCGGAGGCAAGCCGGGTATCGGAAGCAAGCCTGATTGCAGAAAAAAATATTTCGGTTTTACCGGAGTTTCGGGTGGGTGACGTGCGCGTGCAACCTGATTTTCCCGCCACCTTTGGGAACATCGTCTTCTTGGACGTGCTCTACCTGATGCCCTGGGAATTGCAATGCGAAATCCTGCGCTGGGCGTTTACCCGCCTGGCGACTGGGTCGGAAGCGAGCCTGGTGATCAAATCCATGGACGAGGCGAAGGGATTTACCGGTTGGCGCGCCGTGGCGGAAGAGTGGGTCATGGTCCGTGTCCTGAAGAAAACCGTGAGCTCCGGTGAACTCAACGGGGCGCGTTCCGTCGTAGACTACCGAGAATTGGCGGCCGCCGCCGGATTAAAATCCGAACTGGAAACGCTCGGCACTTTCAATCCCTCATATTACCTGTGCATCCATAGGTGATGGCATGATTACGGATTTCCATGCCTATGAACGGGACTTGTGCCGTAGCGGTTTATTGCCGTTGTTGCGCGCGCGGGGCATGGACTTGACCGGTAAAGACGCGTTGGACGTCGGATGCGGGTACGGCGGAGTGCTGGCCGGATTGGCGGAAGCCTTTCCACTGCGGTCGGCGCGGGGGGTGGACCTCGACGAGGAAATGGTGGCTTCCGGTCAAGCCCTGTGTTCCGGCCGCGTGAGTTTGGAAACCCGCGATTTTTTCGACATGCGGGACGAGGCTTTCGATTTCATTCTCTTGCGCGATGTGCTGGAACATATGCCGGACGCGGAGCGGGCCCTGGCCAAGGCCGCGTCCCTGTTGCGACCGGGAGGACGCATCTTCGCGAGCTTCGCGCCTTTTTATTCGCCTTTCGGCGGGCATCAGCATAACGGGTCGGGGTTCTGCTCCGGAGTGCCGTGGCTCCAGGCCTTGCCGGAATCATGGTTCCGTTCCCTGGTACGGCTGAAAGGCAATGCCTACAAGACCAGCCGCGGATTGGAGTCTGACCTGGATAGCGTATTGCGTACGCGCCTGACGGTGGCGCGGTTCCGGAGGATGATTCCCCTCAGTAACCTTCGAGTCACGTACTTTTCCGGTTACCTAACGCGTCCGGATTTCCGTCTTAAATTCGGATTGCCGCCCATTCGCTTCCCGGGTATTCCCTGGCTGGAAGAACTCGCTTGCACGGGCGTGGAGGCACTGCTCGCGCCCGCAGGGGACGGCTAGCCATGATCCCGGCCAACCTCATCATCAACGCGGACGATTTCGGCATTGATCCCCGGGTTTCCCGCGCCATCGCCTTGGCCCTGGAAGAGGGCTTGATCAATTCCTTTTCGGTGTTTCCTTTCACGGATGATTTCCACGCCGCCATGCTCCGGGACTTGGCCCTGCGTTTTCCCGATGCCCATATCGGCGTCCACCTGAGCCTGGTTTCCCCAGGCGAACCCGGGGTTTCCCCGGGCCATCCCGACGGCCCCGCGCATTTTCGAAACTTTCTCCTGAGCTATTTCACCGGCCGGTTTTCCTTGGACCATGCGCGTAGTCAGTGGAAGGCCCAAATCCGGCACGTGGGCGAATTGATTGGGGGTGGCCGACGCGTCGCCCATTTGGACAGCCACCAGCACCTGCATGTTTTACCGGCTTTGTGGAACATCGCGGAATCCCTGCGCATCGAATTCGCAATTCCACGGGTCCGCGTCCCCTACGAATCCTTCCTGCATAATGTCACCCATCGTTTCCCCTTTGGCGCGGCCATGCAGGCCTTGGCATGGATGCATCGCGGAGCGGACACTCCCGTTTTTTTTGGCTTCCGATCCAGCATGAAGTTCACGCTGGCGGCCAATATCCGCGGATTGGAAAGCGTTCTCAATCATCCGGAACGCATGCATGAATTGATGGTGCACCCGGCCCTTCCACCCGACGTCAATGATTGGGGCGGAAATGGCGACCAAGCATCGGAAGCGGGGAAATCGACTCCAAAAAGTTCGGACCTATCGGTCGCAAAGACTGGTAATTCCGAAGCCAGGAACCAGGAAAAAGAAATGGACGAGTTGCGAAAATTGAAGGATTTTTTCCGGACGCGACTCGGCGCTCAAGGTGCTGTGGGCCGATTCGGCTTGAGGGGCGACTCAGGGCTATCCGGCCATGAGGGGGGGGCCAGCCGACGACGACGACCGATTTCCGGTCCGGCCTCACGGGGACCTACGGGCGGAGCAGCTTAAAACAACGCGTATATGAAGGGCGCCAAAACTCCAGTTTGACCCGCCACGATCAGGATTCCCATCAGGATCAAAAGGATCAGGATTGGCACCAGCCACCAGGCTTTGCGGACTTTCAGGAAGTCCCAAATGTCGGTTAGAAGTCCCCGGTTTTTGGCCATTCTTCTTATCTCTCCTTGAATCAATCTTCCGCCGACGCTTCGCTGTCCCATTTGTCCTTGGGATTGTCGTCGCGGCGCACCAGGAAATTGCCCATTACCAAAGCGTCGATGCCGGTACCCATCATGCACCGGTAAGCGTCCTCGGGAGAACATACCATCGGTTCTCCCCGGATGTTGAATGAGGTATTGACCAGCATGGGCACGCCGGACAGTTTCTCGAACTCGCGGATCAAATCATAATACAAAGGATTCCGGTCTCGGTGCACGGATTGCAAGCGTCCGGTACCGTCCACGTGCGTGACTGCCGGCAGGCGCTCGCGCCACTTTTCCCGGACGGGGTAGACCATGAGCATGTAGTCGGCTGGGTCCGGCAAGGGCGTATCGCATTCGAAAAATTCCGCAGCGTCTTCCGCGCAAACCGAAGGAGCAAAGGGACGAAAGGCTTCGCGGTGCTTGACCTTCAGGTTCAGGATGGATTGCATTTCCGGATGACAGGGATTGGCCAAGATGCTGCGGGCTCCCAAGGCGCGAGGTCCCCATTCCATGCGGCCTTGCAGCCAGCCTACCACGTGGTTTCCGGCAATCAAGGTCGCCGTCTCGATCAGCAATTCCTCCCGCGAGAAAAACTTTTTGTGAACAATGCCGCGATCTTGCAGGAACCGACCGATGAAATCGTCATTGTATTCGGGTCCCCAATAGGCATGCTGTAAAGGATTGCTGCGTTTTCCGCCCAACACGGCGCTGTGCGCGAACAAGGCCGCGCCCATGCTGCTGCCGCCGTCGCCGGCATTGGGCTGAATCCATACCCGCCGGAATCCCGTCTCCGCCAGGATGCGGCCGTTGCAAACGCTGTTCAAGGCAACGCCGCCGGAAAAAGCCAAATCGTCGCAACCGGTTTCGGATCGGGCATGACGTAAGATGGAAAACACGATGTCTTCCGTGATCATTTGCACGGCTGCGGCGATATCGTGATGGCGAGGCAGCAAGTCTTGGTCGGGCTTGCGCACCGGTCCGCCCAACAGGGCGTATAATTTTTGAGACGGCATGCGATCCGAATGAGTATAGGCGAAGTAGGTCATGTCCATCCGGTAACTGCCGTCCGGCCGGATGTCGATGGTTTTTTTTAGGGCCGGGTAGTATGGATTGCCGGCCCCGCCCCTGGCGGACCCGCCTTTGGCGGACCGGATTTTGCGGCCATATGCGCTCAGGCCCATCACCTTGTATTCGGCGTTGTTGACCCGGAAGCCCAGGTAGGCGGTTATGGTGGAATACAACAAGCCCAGGCTGTGCGGAAAGCGGATGTCCTTCCACAATTCAACCTTGCCGCCCTGGCCGATTCCATAGGCTGTGGTGGTCCATTCGCCGACCCCGTCCACGGTGACGACGGCGGCTTTTTCGAAAGGGCTGGGCAGGAAGGCTCCGGCAGCGTGGGATAAATGGTGATCGATGAACAGAACGTCGCCACGGTAACCCAGACGTTTCCGTAACACGGAGCGGATCCGGATCTTTTCCGACAGCCAGGACGGCATGGCCATGTGGAAGGTCTTGAAACCGCGCGGGAAATTCTCGATTTGCTGCCGCAGGATGCGTTCGAATTTCAGGAAGGGCTTTTCGTAAAAGGCCACATGCCCGATGTCGGCAATCGAGAGGCCCTGGCTTTCCAGGCAATAGCGGATGGCGTGTTCCGGAAATGACGAATCATGCTTACGGCGGGTGAAACGTTCTTCTTCGGCTGCGGCAACCACTTCGCCGTCCTTGATCAAGGTTGCGGCCGCGTCGTGATAATGGCAACTGATGCCCAGGATATACATGGTGGCTACGGCGCCGCTCGGAAAGCCATCGCGGATCTGCAATGGCTGGATGCGCCGGTTAGGGTGGGTCGGTCCATGGAATCAAAAAGGTCGGTAATACGCATCCGACTCCCGGTTCCCCGTTTCCGCCGGTTCCCAATAGCTGGGAAAGCTTGGAAATTGGCCGTCGGGTAGGCGGGATTCCGGCTCACCGCTGATTGCGTTGCCTTTCCCTGCGGATCCCGTTTGGGCGCTGCGACTCCCACTCGCTGGGCGGCTTTGTCTTCCGCGACCGAAAAATAAAGCCGAAACTCCCACGCCAAAAACATAGGCCACGGTCAAAAAAATAAAGTTGTTCACGGCGCCGGTATCCCGGAAGAAAGCTCGTAGTCCATTAACGAAGGCTGTGTACACAGGTTTCACAATCGGCCTGATCGAAAAGTGTCCCCCAAAAGTTGGATCATCATGCCAACCAGGCCCGCAAGGCGCGTCCGATCATAGCGAGGGCCGCTGCCAAGGCCATATAGGGTAGGGGATTCCGGAAACCCGGACCCAAATGCATGGGTCGCGTGACCAAAGTCAGGCTCAAACTGAGTAAGAGCCATCCGAATCCATATCCCAAAGCCGTAACCGGGGCCGAACGATGAGTCGAAGGTTGGGAATCGTCCATGCTTTGTGCTCCGGTTCCAAATATAAGCTCGCAGGGCCGGTGAGTGGCGGTAAATAGCGCTTATGAATACACGCGCCCCATCTCACCACCACTTGCCTCCGCGCCCCTGGCATGGTAGGGTCTACTTATTATCTTAGGGATTCACTAGGAGCCTGACCATGCAACCCTCGCATCATCTTGACTGGAAAAACCTTGGATTCCAATACCTTCCCACCCACGGCCACATCCAGGTCGATTTCGTGGACGGCAAATGGGGACGTCCGGAGGTAAAACGCGATCCATTCATGCCCATGCACATCGCGGCGAACTGTCTGCATTACGGCCAGGCTTGCTTCGAGGGCTTGAAGGCCTTCACCACCAAGGCCGGAAAAACCGTAATCTTCCGGCCGGATCGAAATGCGGATCGCCTGCGTCTTTCCGCGGATCGCATTTGCATGGAGGCGCCTTCCAACGAATTGTTCATCGAGTCCTGCCGCATGGCGGTGGACCTTAATCGGGATTTCGTGCCTCCCTACGGCACAGGGGCGAGCCTGTATATCCGCCCGCTCTTGATCGGCACCGAACCTACCGTGGGCATCAAAGCCTCCAGCACCTACTCCTTCATAGTACTGGTGACGCCGGTGGGGCCGTATTATAAGGATGGCTTCCATCCGGTGGAAGCGTTGGTGATTGATGAGTATGACCGCGCCGCTCCCAAAGGCACGGGTCGCGCGAAGACGGCGGGCAACTATGCGGCGAGCCTGAAACCCGGATTGGTCGGCAAGAAAAAAGGCTACCCGATCATCCTGTTCACCGATCCCAAGGAAAACAAATACGTCGATGAATTCGGTACGTCCAACTTCATCGGCATTACGGCCAAGGGCGAATACAAGACGCCGGAGTCCGGATCCATCCTGCAAAGCATCACGAACGATGCGTTGCAAGTGCTGGCGAAGGAAATGGGACTTACCATTGTGCGCGGGCCAATCGCCTTGGAAAACCTGGATCAATTCGTGGAGGTCGGCGCTTGTGGAACGGCGGCGGTGATCACGCCGGTACACGCCATTCACTGGGGAGACAAGACGTTTACCTACGGCCGCCAGGACAAGGCGGGCGATATGTTGACCAAGCTGTTCCAGGCGCTTCAGGCCATTCAATACGGCGATGCGGAAGATAAGCATGGGTGGCTGAAATCCGTTTGAATCCGGGGTAGCTTGACAGTAACCCCCTTCCAGGAACTATATTCATCACATGGCAACTCAATTTCGGATAGCCTCGATAGCCGATAATCTCGAAGCCCAAGCCCGTCCTTGCCGGATGGGTCTGGCCGGTGCGATTATTATTATTCGAATTACCGACGGGATCGGGAGCGGACTTGCCTAGGGAATAAACCCATCATAACGGCACAGGCCCGCTCTCCCGAGCGGGCTTTTTTTTTGTTTGGCCGAAATGGCCGGCAAAGAAACGATTCCGCCGATGTGTGGACCGCGAGGGCGAAAACCCGGGGCGGTGATTCCCGCAGGGCGCTGCGCGACGGGATGGCGGCGAAGGCCAATCGAGAAAGGTCGGAAACGATGAAGACGGTAAAAATCTATGACACCACTTTGCGGGACGGCAATCAGGCCAAGGGCCTATCCTTTTCGTTGGAAGACAAGCTCGCGGTTTCCCGCAAGCTGGACGAATTCGGCGTCGACTATATCGAAGGCGGCTGGCCCAATCCCACTAGTCCCCTGGACGTGGAATATTTCCAACGCGCGGCCCGCATGGAGTGGAAACATGCGCGCATCGCGGCGTTCGGCAGCACCTGCCGGCCCAAGGCCAATCCCCGCGAGGACCTGATCCTCAAGCATCTGGTGGAAGCCAAGACCCCGGTCATCACCATTTTCGGAAAAAGCTGGGATCTTCACGTAACCGAGGTGTTACGGACCACGCTGGAAGAGAACCTGCGCATGATCCGCGATTCCGTCGCCTACCTCAAGGACAATTGCCAGGAAGTGGTCTACGACGCGGAGCATTTCTTCGACGGCTACGCGGCCAATCCCGAATACGCCCTGAAGTCCCTGGAAGCCGCGCGGGACGGCGGCGCGGACGTCATCGTGCTATGCGATACCAACGGCGGCATGCTGCCCTGGAATGTCGAAGAGGTCGCCAAACTGATCCAAGCCCATCTAAAGCGCCCCATCGGCATCCATGCGCATAACGATACCGGCACCGGAGTGGCCAATTCGCTCGCTGCCGTACGCGCGGGGGCCGTGCAGGTGCAGGGTACCATCAACGGTTACGGCGAACGTTGCGGCAACGCGAACCTCACGGTCATCATCCCGGCGCTGCAACTCAAAATGGGACATCAGGTGGTGACCGAATCGCAATTGAAAAACCTGCGGGCCTTGAGCTTGTCGGTCAGCGAAATTGCCAACCTCTCGGACGACATCCGGCAGCCATTCGTGGGCGAAGCTGCTTTCGCCCACAAGGGCGGGGCGCATATCGACGGCGTGATGAAAATCGCGCGGAGTTTCGAACATATCGATCCCAGCCTGGTGGGCAATGCCCGCGACTTCATCGTTTCCAACCAGAGCGGAAGCAGTCTGGTCTGGGACAAACTGAAGGCCATCCAGCCTGATTTGGATCGACGCAGTCCGGAAGTGGCGGCCGTCCTCGCCGACGTGAAGCAAAAGGAAGACGAAGGCTATCATTTCGAAATCGCCGACGCCAGCTTCCAGTTGTTGGCCCGGAGAAAGCTCGATCTCTGGAAGGACCGTTTCGAATTCCTGGGATTCCGCTCCATCGAGGAACGCAGGGAAAACGGCGAGGTCACTTCCGAGTTCACCATCAAGCTCAAGGTGGGCGACGAGGTGGAGCATACCGCCGCCGAGGGCAACGGCCCCGTGGACGCCATGAACGCGGCCACCTGGAAGGCCTTGCGCCGATTTTTTCCTTCGCTTCAGCATATCGAAGTGATTGATTATAAGGTGCGCGTGCTCGACAACAATAAGGGCACGGGCGCCAAGGTTCGCGTTTGGATCCGGTTCCACGACAAGTCGCTTCCGGAGCAGGAGCCTTGGGGTACCTTGGGCGTTTCCACCAACATCATCGAAGCCTCGTGGCTCGCGTTATTGGACGGGATCAATTACAAGCTGTTGCAAGGCTGAGGTCCGCGTGGATCAGCGCGTAAACGCGGGCGTGAATGCGATGCGCGAGGTCCGGGCGGCGTATGCAGCGGCAATTCTACGTAGCATGGAGGTCACCCTCCCGCTACGCGTGAAATAGGCGTCTATGGCCCGATGCGGACGCCGCCTTCGAAGACTCCGCCTTCCGCGCTGAACAGGATGGATTGGTCGGGTTGCGCCTTGCCATTCGCGTAGGGTGTATACAATCCCTTGCCCGTACCGTCTTCTCCGAATTTGAAATCGCCTGTTCCGGTGATGGATTTGGTTTTCGTGTCCGCGCCTGATTCGGAGACTTGATACACTCCCGCTCCCGGATGCGACCATGTCAAAGTGAGATTAGTTCCCGGCATCGCACCCGCCCAGGTGGCGCTGTCGCCGCGCAGGGAAATCACGGCGGTGTCTTTTCCCGTCATGGTGAGTTTGAATCCACCGGCGCCGTCCGCGCCGTCCTTGCCGACCTCAAAGTGGTCTGCCAAGGCTCCGGCTGCCGATCCGGAGGCCATGATGCGCTTGCGATCGAACGACCCCGTACCGGCCTGGGAAAGGGTTCCCGCGCAGGTTTCGGTGAACAACGGCTTTCCGGCTAAATCCGTAACCTTCAGCGTATCCTTGAAGCCGCCGGTATTGGCGTCGAACCAACCGCTATTCAGCAAATGCGCGCCCAGCACATGGGAGTACCCCCCAACCCCTTTGGAAATTTCGTTTCCCATCGCGATCGAAGAATCCCCGTTTTCGAAATACCGGGTTTCCTTCCAGTTCGAGGCGTGCTGGGACAGGTCGAAGGCTTTCCAGGTCAGGGCGCGGATCACGCTTTGGGAGTTGAGCGGATGGAGGATTTCCTCGTGTATGCCGGTGCCGGCTTGGGCGGCTTGACTTTTACGGATGGGCGCGTCCGGGGTAAACACGTCGGTTACGGTAACCTTGGAGTGTCCGGATTTGAAGAAACTTTCGGAATACCATTTCACGATTTGATCGTCGTCGGGATTGGAAAGGTCGTTGGGCACCACCCAGGTCACGCGCAAGGTCGAATCGATGTCCTTGAGGGGATCATCCGCAGCGCTGGGTTGGTATTTGGCGTACGAGCGGTACTCCCAGATGGTAATGGTGTCCGACCCGGAGAATCCGTCTTTTCCGGCTTTAGTGAAAATGCGCGATGAGGTGCTGTCCTTGTAGGTAAGGGTCGAGCCGAAGTAAACGACCTTGGCGGCCGCGAGGTCTCCCGAAGCCGGAAGGCTTCCCGCTTCGGGAACGGTTTCCACCAAACTGTCGATGCGGGATTTTACGCTGTCTGTGGATTGGAAAACATTGACGACGCTGGCGAGGTTTCCGGCCCCGGCGTCGGGACTCCAGAAAAATCCGTCCCCGTCCTTGTCGCCGAATCGCGTCGTCACTTTTTCATTCCCATGCGCGTCGAAAACCACGCTCCGGAAGGGATAACGCTCATTATCCGCTTCCCGCATATAATCGCCATCCGGGCCGGGGCCGAAGGCTTCAAAATCCATGCGCACGCTGCCATCGCCTAAATCGGTGTACGAGTCCTTTTGGATCTTGGTCTTGCCGCCGGCGGCATGCGTAAGCACCATTCCGTCCCCGTCGCAGTCATAGGTCTTTTCCCACCAGATGCAAACCCCTTTATTGAAAATCGAATCCGTCCACTGGCTCGGCGAACCGGAACCGATGCTGTCGTAGAAGGTGGTAATCCCGTAAAGGCTGTGCATGTCCGAGCGCCAGGTGGTGTCCCCGTGGAGGGTGATCCATTTTTTATGGAGCTTGATCGGATATCCCGTAGGGGCTTCGTTCAGCAGAGGATCGCCGTCCTCGTCGGTGACGGTGAGGGTGACAGTCTTGCCTCCGGCATAGGATTTTATCGCGACTTGGCCGAGTACGTACGGCGACAATTGTAAGTAAGGGAATCTGAAGATTATCGAATCGCGGAGGACGCCGCTGCCGGTCGTGTCGCTGAAAGGGGTGACCACGATGCGCTGGATAATTCCGGTTGCCGAATCCGCGTAATGCCAAACGGTGTCGGATGCATTGCCTATTGCGGATCCGGAGGCCGAAGATTTTGCCAAGCCTACGGCCCCGGCGGAACGTTTCAATAACGCGATCCCGAGCGATGTCGCGGTCGATCCCGAATATCCTTTCGGTTTGGACGAGGGGGTCCAGGTGGTGGCTGTGACCGGCACCACGACGGTTCGGCCGGTTTCCTCCTTGGACTGGGGCGGATTGTCCAGTCTCGCTTCCGTGGAGGCATCGCGGTTGAGGCGATACGCGGGCGACAAGAACAAGGCGGCGCTGGATTCTGCGGCGGCGTTTGGATCCTGGTTCGGATCGGCTTTGGCGGGCGTGTCCGAGGTCGTATTCAAACATCCGCCCAGCATGGCGGCGAGACCCGCCGCAGTGACAAGGACCGCGACCGCGCAGGCGTTTTTCCAGAACATGGAAATCTCCATTTGAGAATTTACTGGACGGGATAGGTGCTTACGCTCGTTCATGGCAGCACCGTTCCCGGCAGTCCGCCCGTAATGGTGACTTTGCCTACCTTGCCTAAGGTTACCGCAAGCGAGGCGACTCCTGTGCCAGGGCCGGTCCATGCCAAGGTAATGCTGCGCGTATCGTCGACTCCGGAGGCGACGTTCACGGTAGAGGAACCGCTTTACAGCCTTCCGGTATATTTGGAAAAATCGCCGTAGGCTTCCAATAAGGCGACGTGTGATCCCACCGTCACGTAATCGAAATTCAGGGTGTTGGTGCTCCTAGCCGCGAAGTAGGCGCTGCCGGGCGCCGAAGTATCCACCTTGACCACCCCGTCGACGGAAAGGGTCAGTCGCTTTACCTTGAGTTGTTCCTTTCCCGATCCGGTCGACGCCCCGATACTGTCTGGTAGGGTGCTGAACACCGCCTGGTACATCGAAAAACGCGACGTGAGCGACAGGGTGACGATGGCCGTGTCCGCCGGACGGACATAAAACGAGATCGTGCTGGCGGTATGGATGACGGAATCGTTGCTGTCCTTGCTCGTGGCCGTGACGATCCAGGAGCGCAGCGGCTTGAGGGTATACAACCGGTTGACCGTAACTTGCGCATTACCGGACACGGCGCTGGTATCGCGCAGGGTGTCGGCGGGCGTGGCGTTGGATATCGCCACGACGATCAGTTTGGAAAGATTGATGGTGACGGATTTGCCCAGGGCGCCGACCTTGCCTAATACATACGACGACTTCAGGTAGGCGGGCTTGTCCGCCGCGGCTGCCGGAGAGGAACCGCAGCCGGTTAGGCCGGCTGTGAGCAAGGACGCCATCGCAGCGGAGGCGCAGGCGATGCGAAATTTCGAAAGCCGCATTTTTCACTCCAAGGATCGGGTCAAGGCTTCCCAAGGATATCGGCTGGCAATGGCCGAAGTTTACCCCTAAATTCAGTTCCGGCTCGCTAGGGATTTGTCTTACGCTTTGAATTTACCCCGGTAATCCCGGCCGACTTGGATTCATCATAAAAGATGAAGACATTTAAGTTTCCATCTGCGTCCTTATCTGGAAATTTCAAAAATGAGACAATCCGAACCGTCCCTTATCCGCATCGTAAGCGTGGCTGGCTTGCGTCATCCCGATGTCATTGCCATCACCTCGCGCGAGCCCAGTCCGTCACCTGCAATTTCGGAAAAAGTCAAATCCATTTTGGCGGATATTAAAACTCGCGGCCATGCCGCCGCTTTGGACTACGCGCGCGCCCATGACGGATTGCGTGGCGGATTGGCGGTGTCGCACGCCGACATTGAAAAACGGGCGGCCAAGCTGGATCCCGTGGTGCGGAAAGCCATTCGCGGAGCCATCGCCAACGTGCGGACTTTCCATGCGCGGCAAAAGGAAAAATCCTGGAGTTTCCGGGGCCGGGACGGCGAGACCTTGGGGCAGATTATCCGGCCTTTACGCCGTGTGGGCGTGTACGTGCCCGGAGGCGCGGGGACTTACCCCTCCACCTTGATCATGAATACCGTGCCGGCGCAAGTCGCGGGCGTGGAGCAAATCGCCGTCGTGACTCCGGCTCCCAATGGACTGCATCCGAGCATCGCCTTCACCTTGCAAGAGCTGGGTATTTCCGAAGTGTACCGCATTGGCGGGGCGCAGGCGGTGGGCATGCTGGCCTACGGCACGGCCAAGGTCGAGCGCGTGGATAAAATCGTCGGTCCGGGTAACGTCTACGCTACCCTGGCCAAGAAGGAAGTTTTCGGCACGGTGGATATCGACATGATTGCCGGGCCTTCGGAAATCCTGGTTTTGGCCGACGATTCCGCCAATCCCGATTGGGTGGCAGCGGATATGCTTTCCCAAGCCGAGCATGGATCGGGATACGAAGCGGCTCTGTGCATCACGACCTCGGGCCTTGCCGCGCGCGCCATCGCGGCTTGCGTCCAAGCCCAAGTGCTGGCCTCGCCTAAGCGCGCGATCCTGGAAAAAAGCCTGAGCCGTTTCGGACGAATCTACGTGGTCAAGGATTGGAACCTGGGCGCCTCCCTGGCCGACGCCATCGCCCCGGAACATCTGGAAATCTTGACCCGCAACGCCGACGCCTTGGTGAAGCGCATCAAGAATGCCGGCGCCATTTTCGTGGGGAGTTATTCCTCGGAGCCGGTTGGGGACTATTTCGCCGGGCCAAACCACGTATTGCCTACCAATGGTTCGGCGCGCTTCTTTTCACCGCTGGGCACTTATGATTTTTATAAGCGCACGAGCTTGATTCGCTATACGGAAACGGCGATGCGGAAGCATGGACCCTTGATCGCGGCCCTAGCCGATTCAGAGGGATTCCATCACCATGCCGAAGCGGTCCGTCGGCGCCTGAACAAAAAATAGCCGACCGCCGGGTCGTATCCCGATTAATCCGCCTTGTACCACTTAATCCACTTCTCGGGTTTTCCATCCGAGGCGGCCAACAGGGATTCGTACGCGGTACCCTGTATGTTACGCAGGGGGATATGCAGCTGGGCCGAGTCGTTCGCCCACACCGGCAGGGAATCGTGGCAGGTCGGCCGATTTCGGGATTGGGCGTAGGTCAAAGTCAGGTTTGCGCCGGCCTGGATCCATTTGCCTTTCATTTCCATCAACAGGCAATGGTCTATGATATGCCTCTCCGCGAACCGCCCGTCGGAGTGGTATTCGCGTTCCATGCTGTAATTCTGGCTTGAGTACTCCGCATCCGCGACGGCGTATCGCCCCGTTCCCAGGGTTCCGGTTTTTTGGCAAGCGGCCAATAATATGCAGGCTCCGATTACTCCGAATGCAGCCAAACGTTTCATGCCCTTCCTCCTCATGGCTGCGAGATTATCCAACTTTTCCAGGCCCAAGGGAAAACAATAACCCAACCCTCCCAACCGCCAAAGCCCTGGGATATGTAAAGAGATGTAACATTTGCCCCTTCCGCCTAGTTAATGCCCGCAGTTCTTGGTTTAATTGCCCAAGGACGACGCGGGCCGCTTTTTCAAGCAGCTTCCCAAGCATCCGTTTAATCATCATACGGGTCCCGTCGACATCAAGGAAAATGACATGCCGCAGCCGATTAATTCCCAACTCCGTTCCGTCATCAGCTGGTTCGACACCCATGTCCAAGCGGAAAAGGAAAGCGCGCAATCGGATCGGGAAAAGTGGGTTTGGCCCATTCCCTTCGTGCTCCTCAATCTCTCCGTCCTGCTGGTGTTTGTCGTAGGCTGGTCCTGGGTCGCCATCGGCGTCGCCGCATTTTTTTATGCGTTGCGCATGTTCGCCATCACGGGTTTTTACCATCGCTACTTTTCCCATCGAACCTATAAAACCTCGCGGTGGTTCCAATTCGTCCTGGCTTTCCTGGGCAATTCGGCAGCCCAGCGCGGGCCTCTGTGGTGGGCGGCCCATCATCGTCATCACCATCGGTTTTCCGATCAACCGGAAGACATCCATTCGCCCAAGCAACGCGGATTTTGGAACAGTCATTTGCTCTGGTGGAGCCGTCGCAAGAACGTCGCGACACGTCTGGATTTGGTTCCCGACTTGGCGAAGTATCCGGAGCTGATGTTCCTGGATCGATTCGACTCCCTCGCGCCCATCTCCGTGGCCATCACTACCGCGGTCTTAGGAGGCGTCCTGCACCGCTATTTTCCCGGGTTGGGAACTAATGCCCTGCAAATGTTCATCTGGGGATTCGTCGTCTCGACCGTGGTTCTTTTCCACGGCGTGGCGACGATCAACTCGTTGTCGCACGTTTACGGTTCGCGTCGTTTCCAAACCACCGATACCAGCCGCAACAACTTTCTGCTGGCCTTGATTACTCTCGGCGAAGGATGGCACAACAATCATCACCACTACTGCAATTCCACCCGGCAAGGATTTTTCTGGTGGGAAATCGACATCACGTTTTACGGATTGAAAATGTTGTCCTGGCTGGGATTGGTTAGGGATTTGAAACCCGTGCCCGCGCGCTTGCTGACGCGGGAGGCGCCGGGCGCGGTGATAACCGGGAAGTTACGGCCCCATGAAGTGGTCCCGAACCATGAATCTCCCGCACGTGCCGAACCGGTTTTGCAGGGATTGCCCAGGCTTTCCGCCGGCGGCGCATTGTCGCGCTCCGGAGCCTTACCGCATTCTGCGGCCTTACCGCATTTTGCGGCCTTGCGCAGCCCGGATTTACCTCAGGCTTAAGTTTTTTCCGTTTACTTAAGGTCGCAGGCGCCCCGCCGATTCATAAGGCCGGGCTTATCGCCCCTGGGCACAGCGCCGCGATTTACCCGATAATCGAATGATTTTGGGGTTTCCCCAAGCCCCTTTTATTTTTACTCTGGTGCTACGAGATTAATCTCGCCCCATAAAACACCGACGATGGTATCTTTCCGGGTGGGGACGCTTCGGTCCCAGGGCATGCGGGATTTCATTCGGGTTTGTAAAGGAGGTCACGGTGAGTGGACTAATTCGAATGGGGACATCGAGTCTGGCTTTGATTTTGGCATTTTGCGTTTGGGGAGCCGGTTCCGCATGGGGGAATACGCCCACATCGGGCGATTTGTATTTCACCACCTATAACGGCGGCCAGAACGTCCACAAAGTCTCGTTCAATTTTGACGGCAAAACTTTAGTCTTGGGAACCATACAAACAGTCGCTTCGACGAAAGGGGCGGACGGACTCATTTTCGCCCCGGACAACGATTTACTGGTCGGCGGCCAGGAAAATAGTTTGATTCATAAAATCAATATTACCACCCAGGTAATCCAATCCCAAAATGCCCGTGTGCAAGCCTACCATCTTGCCTTGGACCCGAGCCAAACCAATGCTTGGGCAGCGGGTATTCCCGGCAAGTTGGCGAAGATTCCCCTCAACCCATTTGCGGACGGAATCCTGGAAACCCTTTCCGGAGACGATACGATCGTGACCTCCCTGGCTTTCCAGGACGCGTCGCATGCTTTTTACACCAGCGGCGGCGGCGGCACGGGGAATTTCGGAACCATCGACATGACCACCTTTACGACCCATCGCCTCATCAAGGATCTACAGGGCGGGCATGGGATGGCGTACGATGCATTTACCGGAAATCTCATGCTGTTCGGCGGCCAAAGTATCGTCCAAATCGATCCGGCTACGGGGGCCCAAGTTGACGGGCGCATTTTTCGCGGTACTAAATTCGATCAGGGCACGGTGGACGGCAAGGGCCATCTTTTCGTCGCCAACAATAACGGAAGCCTGCTTTTCATGGACTATTCAACGACCAAAAAAATTGGTGATACGACCAATTTTGTCGATCAACTGCCCACGCTTGCCAATATGGACGACGTGGCCCCATTGTCGGGATTAGGTGCCAATCCTAATCCGATTCCAAATCCAAATCCAAATCCAAATCCAAATCCAAATCCAAATCCAAATCCAAATCCAAATCCCAAACCGGACACGCTCATAGCCGTATCCAAAGCGACCTATCTGGACAATGACGGTAACGGCCGCATCGATCAAGTCACCCTCACCTTTGCGAAGCCCATCTCCAAGCTGCCCGCCAAGATTCAATTACAGGATCCCTTCACCGGAAAATCCATTACCGTCGCGGACAGCAACGCGACCTTGGTCGATAATACGCACGTAATCGTGAATTTCAAAAGCATGGAATTCACATCCGGAACCGGTTTCGCCATCGGGCCCTATGGAACCATCTTGGCGGACAATTCGGTGTTCGACAATAAACCCTTCGTAATCGGCGACGGAGTGGGACCCAGGCCCACCGCCGTGATCGCGAATCCGCCGCAAACCTCTTCCGAGATGCCCAAGCTCACGGTAACGTTTTCCGAAAACGTGGTGGTCGATGTGAACTCCAAGACCTTTCCCTTCGAAATCAAACGCAATGGTTCCGATCCGACGTCCGGCATCCGCATCGTTTCCGTGACGTCGTCCGGGGGTAACACCTATGTTTACACGTTCGATTCCACCTTCTATCCCATTCCCGGGGACTCGCTGCGGATTAAAAAAGGGACTTCGCTGATTAAGGACACCGTCGGAAATACCAGCAATATGACCGACTATGTGCCCGTCGGAGGGAAGATGCTGCAAGTGTTCTATACGCTCGGCGAGGACAAGGCCTCTATCATATCGGCTCCCGCCATTGACGGGCCGGTGGCGCTGCCGAATTCCATCTACCTCGTCGACCAAGTTTCGCCGACCCACTGTTTGAATTGCACTGAGACGATCGTACAATCCGCGATTTCCCAATCCCAGACCGGGTCACCGGGCGACGGCGCCAAGGCGCTCTTATTATCGGTCAATGTGAACGCGCCCTTCCATTTCGACATTTCCTTTTTCGATAATCTGGGGGTGTTCGTGAACAGCGCAATCGGGGATCTCACCCAAGCGCAATTGAACACGCTTCCCAAGGATAAAAACGGGAATTATTCAGTCGGGTTTTTCTGGTGGCCGGTGTCGGCGCAGGGACAAATGGTGGGCACCGGAGCGTACATCGCCCGCGGCGCCATAACTACTTCGGGTACTTTGAAAACCATCCAAGGTTCGCAAGGCCAATACCTCAGCGTCACGAATCAGTCCAAAAACGTATTTTTTACTTTCGGATTCATCCGGCGGTAACCAATTCTGAATGCCCAGGCCGGTTACCCGGGACCCGACCGGTTACCCGGGACCCGGCCGGGTCCCGTAGCTGGTTTTCGCTGCGGACGTACGGGACGAACGCCAGGATTTTTTTTACCTTGGCGTCTCCTGTCGGGGCGTAGCTCAGTCTGGCTAGAGCATCAGCTTTGGGAGCTGAGGGTCGTAGGTTCGAATCCTGTCGCCCCGACCATTTTTGCGGAACCCCCTCAAGCGAGGGGACTTCCTGCGAAGGCAGAAAAACCCCCGTCTTTCAAGGCTTCCAGTTGCTCTTTGATCGCTGCTTTGGATTGGGCGCGAAGCGCTTCCGCTTCCTTTAACACGGACAAGATGGAATCACGGAGGCGTTGAAACCAAAACTCAATGGCCCGCATGGCCTGCCCCTGCGCCCTGCCGAATCACCGCTTCGCTATTCAGCAGGTAGGCGCCGGCAATCACCACCTCGTCGCCGGGCTTGATGCCCTCAAGGATTTCCGCCGCCAGGTTGGTGCGGATTCCCGTTTTGATTCTGCGCGGCGCATATTGATGATCGCCTTCGCGAATCCAAGCCATGGTGTGATCGCTCGATTCCAGCAACGCCATCAACGGAATGTTCAACGCGGGCCGGCTGGGTTGTTTAACGGTGACCCAGGCTTGGAGGCCCGGATGGATTTTTCCTTCTGAGTTGGGCACGCCGATGTGTACCGCTACCAAACTCCCCGAGGTTGAAGTCCCTTGTCGGATATGCTCCAGTCTTCCTTGGACGGGACCTCCTTCCAGTCCTTCGATTTTCACAAACGCATCGGTGCCTTCAGGGTATAAAGTGGTTTCCTCCGGCAACATCCAGGTCTCGACCCAAATGCGATCGCTGCCACCGACGATGAAAAGGGGCGTTCCGGCCTGTACATATTGTCCTGCTTGCGCCGTAACTTCCAAGAGTGTGCCTGCGCTGGGACTGACGATGGGTTGTAATTGCAAAGCATGACCCTGTGCCAGCAACGCGTTTATTTGTGTTTCCTCCATCCCGAGAACGCGGAGTCGGCGGCGAGAAGCATCGGATTGGGAGCGCGCCATGGCTTTGTCCGGCAAGGATTTCGATTGGCCAATGGCCAGCAGGAATTCCTGTTGGGCCGAGAGAAGATTGTCGCTGCGGATTTCCGCCAGGATTTGTCCTTTCACAACATTGTCTCCAGGGCGCCGGGATTGGACCTTCTCCAACGTCCCGTCTACGCGCGCGGTGATGCTCTGGCTGGATCGATCATCATAACGCGTAGTGGCGCGAAACTGCGCGATTGGCGTAACCGGCGAGATACTGGCTTTTACGGTTTGGATTCCCGCCAATACTTCTTCTTCCTTTGTCAGGCGGATCGGGGTGGCCGGGCCGCCATGAGTATTACCTTCTTCATGGCCAGCGGCATGGGCCGAACCGTTTTCCGGCATCGCCATCGTCATCGTGTCCTTTTGCGTATCCGTCGGGAGCACGCCGTGAGAAGAATGTTCGGAGGTAGAGACGGTCGGCTCTGCCTGGACGGACATGCGGGAAGAGTGGGATGATTCAGCCGCGTCAGCACTTCCTGAATCTTGCGGCAAGGCTAAGGGTTGGACCACGGCATCCGGATCCAACAGCAAGGAAGCGTCTTCTGCCACGGACTCGCCCGGGGAAAGGCCACGGACGATTTCCACATATCGGACGCTGCGTCGTCCCAGGCGCACTTCCCGAGCCTGGAATGCCGTAGAATCAATCGTTGATCGGACCCAGACGATCCATTTTTCCCCGAGTCCATGCACGGACGCGCGCGGCAAAATCCAGGCATTGCCGAGTTCGGCCGCCAAATGGGCCTTTCCCAAGGCGCCAACTTTCAATTTCCATCCGGGGTTGCGCAAGTAAACTTTCGCCGTCACGGATTGATTGGTGTCCGAGACGCGCGATTCCAAATAGTCGATGCGGGCCATGGCCGAATAGCCCAGAGATGCGAGCGATAAATGCACGCTGTCACCTACCCGGAAAAACTCCGCCTGGTCGATGGGCATGGCCAAAGTGGCGGCCACCACGTTGAGGTCATTAAGCGTCGCCAAAGTCGCGCCTCGATCCAAAGTGACCCCGGCCTTGGGAAAGGCCTGGGAGGCTGCATTCGCTGGACTTACGGGAGAATTTTTTCCGGTTGGAGTATTCGCATCCCCACCGCCTGCTTCCATTCCACCCATCGCTCCGGATCCGCCGGAACTTTTCTGGCCCATGTTCCCAGCGACTCCGGCTTCGCCACCACCCGAATTGCCTGGCAGTACAAAACCGGACAGCGGACTTCGGATCGGAAAGCGCTCCAGGGGTTTTCCCAATCGACCCAGCGTTGCGATTTGATCGGACGTCATGCCCATTTGCCGCAACCGGGACCCGGCCTGGCTGCGCATCGCGGAATCGGGCGCCGCAACCAAAAGCAAATACTCGCGCTGGGCTGCGACAAGTTCCGGAGCATACAGTAACGCGAGTGTTTCCCCGGCCTTCACGAATTGATCCGCGGATCGGACCATGACTTGCTCCAGGCGGCCGGCCGCCGGCGCGACTACCACCAAGGAGCGGCGTTCATCAGCGTCGATCTGGAACGGAACCTCCAAGCTGTCGTTCAATTCCATGCGCATCAACGGCACGGCGCGTTGCGCGGAAAGCACGGTGCTGGCCTGCGATTTGAACGCGGCGCTTTGCGGCGGCAAGGGGCTTGGCGCGCGGGCTTTTTCCCGGTTGCGATCGCAGCCGGACAATGCCATGACCAGGATCAGCGGGAGGAGCCCGGCTTTCAATCGCGCCGAGGTGAGGCTAAAGTTTACCGGTTTCCCGTTCATACTCCGCCTCCAGGACCAGGGCTTTTCCGAAATGCTCCAGCGCCGTCATGCGGGCCATGACCCAATGATCCCAGGTATCGAGGACCCGGAATAAATCTCCCGTGCCTTCTTGATAGCCCGCCATGGCCGCGTCCAGGCCCATGCGATAGGCGGGGACGATTTGTCCGTCATATTGTCCCAACTGATCGACCTCGGACTTGAGCATCACTTGCATTTCCCGCGCCATCCGCAGGGCCATCAAGGTGTGGGCCGCGCGTTCCGAGCCCATCGACTGCAAGTCCTTTTGCATGGACCGCACTTCGGATCGGATCATCCCGCCGGACCAGGGTGCCAACGGCAAGGTCATCATTCCCATCACCGAATAGCGCCGTCCCATATCGAACATTTCCATATGGTCGAATTGGATCCCGAAATCCGGCCGCCCTTGGCGTGACATCCATTCCACGTTCAATCGCATGGATTGCACGGTCGCGTCGATTTGCGCTAAGTCCGAACGGGCCGCCACCTTTACGGAATCGGGAGGTAGCAAGGCATAACCGCGTAGTGACAGCGCCGTGTCAACGGAATATTCAAAAAGCGCGGAGTCGGCCATCAACGTGGACAAGGCCGCAGCGGCCGATTTCTCCGTCGCTTTTTCCATGAGGCGCATGGAACCCAATTCCAACAGCCGCGCCTTGGCCTCCTGCACCGTGGCTAGGTCGGTTTGCCGATGCCGGAATCGCGTTTCGGCCACTTTCAACATGTAGGACATGACGGATTCCCCTTCCGCCAGCACGGCCAGACGGCGTTCGGCCGCAGCCATTTTGAAATACTGGATTTTCGCGTCGGCCAGCAGGACAGTACGCATCCAGGCTCCTCCCGCCCTTTCCCGAAGGGCCAGAGAGGTCAGGTAACGCGCATGTGACTCCCGTTTTCCGGGGCCGGGAATCATTTGCCGGAAGGAAACCATCAGCGCCGGATCGCCCGGCGCCATGTTCGCCGCTTCTCCGCTGCCATAAGGAAGTTGCGAGCCGCCCACGCCCAGTTCGGGAGGCATCCATGCCTTCGCGCCTTCGGCCTGCGCGGACCGGGCTTGGGCCTTTTCCTCCCAGATGCGCAATTCCGGATTCCGGGCCGCCACGTGCGCCAGGGCCGAATCTAACGAGAGCACGGGCAGCGGGGACGACATGGTCGGCGGCTCCGAAGCAGGCCGTACCAAGGCACCGGCGTCCGTCGCGCCGATCACACGCACAGACAACATGGCCAAAATCATCGCCAGGAAAAAAAATCTTCGCGTTCGTTTATTCCGATTCATCTTGGACTTCATCCGAATCGTTTTCATTCTTGCACCGCCAGCACGATGGGCCGCCCTAGTTTGCGCAGCTCCGCTTGCTTCAGCATGCTATACAGGATTGGAAGCACGATGAAGGCGAAGAGAATGGCCGTCACCAAACCGACTTCGAAGGGCAGGATGATCGGCTTCATCACGTCGCTGCCGGGACCGGTGGACATCAACACGGGAAAAATGCCCAGCAAATTGGCCAGCACGGTCATGAGTATGGGCCGGAGCCCCAGGGCCGCGCCTTCTTTAAGCGCCGCGTCGAGTTCGGCGGCATCGAGCTTGCCGCCGGATTTTTCCACCTTCTCGATCCGCGCGCCCAAAGCGGTGTTCAGAAAGACCACCATGAGCACGCCCGTCTCCACCGCGATGCCGAATAGGGCGATGAATCCCACGGCTACGCCCACGGAGAAGTTCGCCTTGAACAAGTACATCGAATAGGCGCCGCCGATCAATGACAAAGGCAGCGCGGCGACCACCACGGCCGTTTCCTTCCAGGACCGCAAGGAAAACCAGATGATGCCGATGATGATGGCCAGCACGATGGGCAGAATGAGCTTGAGCCGCTTTTCGGCGCGCAATTGGTTTTCATATTGGCCGCTCCAAGTCACGAAATATCCTTTGGGAAAATCCTTGCTCAACGCTTCCACCTTGGCGCGCGCGTCGGCCGCTACGCCGCCCAAATCGCGGCCTCGGGCATTGAACAGTACGGTGCCGCGCAGCATGGCATCCTCCGAGTTGATCATGGCCGGGCCTTCCGCCAGCGAAACCTCCGCCACGCGTCCCAACGGGATCGGCCCGCTTGGGGTGGAAATCGGAATGCGCCGGATCGCCTCCGGACCCAACCGGAAATCCTCTCCATACCGCACGGAGATATCGAAACGCCGACGCCCCTCGACGGTTTGCGTCAGCGCCATGCCCCCGATGGCGGCCTCCACCACGCGATTCACGTCGGCCACGGTTAATCCATAACGCCCCAACTCTTCGCGCTTCACCTTAACGTCCAGGAAGCGCCCACCCGTGATTTGTTCGGTGTATAAATCCACCAGCCCCGGTATGCCCCGTACCGCCGCCTCGATGCGGCGCGCGATGGTGTAAATGGTGTCGAGGTCCGGTCCGAAAATCTTCACGCCCACATCCGTGCGGATGCCGGTGGAAAGCATGTTGATGCGGTTGATGATGGGCTGGGTCCAGCCGTTCACCACGCCGGGAATCTTGACCTTCGCGTCCATCACCCGCAGCAGGCTGTCCTTGTCGACGCCTTTGCGCCATTGCTCTTTGGGCTTCAACAGGATGATGGTTTCGATCATGCTGATGGGCGCATTGTCCGTTGCCGTCATGGCGCGTCCCGCTTTTCCGAACACATTGGCGACTTCCGGGAAAGCGGCGAGCAGGCGATCTTGCGTCTCCAGGATGCGTTTGGCTTCCGCGTTGGAAACGTCCGGCAGCAAGGTTGGCATCAGCAAAATGGATCCTTCGTCCAGCGGAGGCATGAATTCGCGGCCCAGGCTCAGCAACATGGGGATGCCGATGATCACGAGCGCCACGGAAATCGCCGCCGTCATTTTCTTCCAGCGGAAAGCCAAGGCCAGGAAGGGCCGATAGATCCGGACGAAAATACGCGCGGCCGGATTGTTCTCTTCGCTGCGCAGTTTGCCCTTGACGAGAAAGGTCATGAGCGCAGGAACCACGGTGAGCGCGACCACGATGGCGCCGATCAAGACGAAGGTTTTGGTCAAGGCCAACGGTCCGAATAATTTCCTTTCCTGTCCGGTCAGGAAAAGAATAGGCGCGAAGGACACGATGAGGACGATGGGAATGACCACCGGCCTGGCCAGGCTGCGCGCGGAAGCCTCGATGCGCCGGATGCGTTCTTGATCGTTGATGGGCGCCGGGTTCATGTTTCCGCCGTCCCTTCCGAAAGATTCCGATAGGCGCCTTCCACCATAACGATACCCGAATCGACCAAGTCCCCGATGGTCAAGGCGATGCCGCCCAGCGACATGATGTTGGAGGTTACCCCGAAGGCGCGCATCAGGATGAAGCCAATCAGCACGGACAGGGGGATGGTGAGTATGACCACCAGGGCACTGCGGAAATGGAACAGGAAGAGCAGCATTACGAGGGACACCACGATGATTTCTTCCACGATCGATTCGCTGAGTGTGTGTTTGGAGGCCAGGATCAGATCGCTGCGGTCATACGCGGTCTTGAAATGGATGCCGGAGGGGAGGCCCTTTTCGACTTCTTGCATCCGGATTTTGACTTTCTCGATGACATCCTTCGCATTCTCTCCATAACGCATCACCACGATGCCGCCTGCCACTTCGCCGCGCCCGTTTTCCTCCGTGATGCCGAGCCGTATGCCGCCGGCCAATTGCACCGTGGCCACGTCGCCTACCTTTACCGGAGTATTCCCATGCGCCGCCACCGCGATTTGGCGGATGTCCTCGATGGATTTCACGTATCCCGATCCGCGCACCACATAGCTCATGCCGTTAGTCTGATAACTGGCTCCGCCCGCGGCGCCGTTGTTGGCCTTGATGGCGGCCATGACTTGATCGAGGGTCACATCGTGGAATGCCATGCGGCGGGGGTCCAGGGCTACCTGGTATTGCTTTTCAAATCCTCCAAAGGATGCAACCTCACTGACGCCGTCCACGGTTTGCAACGCGAATTTGACATACCAATCCTGGATGGCGCGGAGCTGGCCCAAATCATATCCGGGCCCGTCCAGCGTATACCAAAAAATATGTCCGACGCCGGTACCATCCGGTCCCAGCGTTGGGATCACGCCTTCCGGAAGACCTCTCTGCGCATAGGCCAATCGTTCCATCACGCGGGTGCGGGCCCAATAGGTCTCTACATCGTCGTTGAAAACGATGTAGATGAAACTCATTCCGAACATGGACATGGCGCGCACGAATTTTACCTTGGGAATGCCCTGCAGGTTGGCCACCAGCGGGAAGGTGACCTGGTCTTACATGATTTGCGGGCTGCGGCCCATCCACTCGGAATAGACGATGACTTGGTTCACGGACAAATCCGGGATGGCGTCCACCGGAGTGCTCTTCATGACGAAGTAGCCCCAAACGGTGAGCCCTAACGCCGCCACCAGGACGATGATTCGGTTCCGGATGGACCAGGAAATGATGGCTTCCACGATCGCCTCATGGGAGGGAAGCTTGGTTTTACGCGCTTCCCTGGATCATCAAGTAATAACGCAAATCACATGCCGATTCCAAGGAAAAGTTTTTGTCGAAATTTATTCGGGCAAGCCAACATTCACAATGAATAGTGAGAAGCTGGATTTTTGGTTTGCCAAATCGGCGCGTAGAAAATGGATTTCCTAAATTTCAAAAATGGATTTCCAATTTCATTTACCGGTTAGGACGTCTCCACGTAAAAATGGAGATTTATGATGTGAAAACGAATCCCCTTAATTGAACTCAGTAGCGATGCCATGGCGGCATGGTATCAAAAGGCAAAAAAATTATGCAATATACGAATGGATGGATGCATGGCTGGACGCATAACTGGATGGGCGGAGGCATGTGGACCTGGAGTCCGGTAGCCGTTATTATAGTAGTGCTTTTAGTAGTGATTATTCTCAGACAGTCGAGAAGGTGATGACCATCGCCGTCCATGATCACCATGCGTCGCAACCGGAACCTACGCACCAACATCATGCGGTTTCGAATGATGAAGCATCGATGGGAGGCCCAATCTACACCTGCCCCATGCATCCGGAAATCCGCCAGAGCGGCCCGGGAAATTGTCCCAAGTGCGGCATGACCTTGGAGCTTGTAAAAGCCGAGGCAGGCGATAAAGAAGGTGAAAACGCCGAGTTGAAGGACATGCTCATTCGATTCTGGATCGGCACGGTTTTGACCGTTCCGGTTTTTCTGCTGGCCATGGCCCATCTCATCCCGGCCTTGGCCCGGCAGGGCTGGACGGAAAGCGACCCATCGCGCTGGCTGCAATTCGGCCTCACGGTTCCGGTGGTCGTCTGGGCTGGTTGGCCGTTTTTCAAGCGCGGATGGCGCTCGGTCGTGACTTGGAATTTGAACATGTTCACCTTGATCGCCATGGGAGTGGGGGCGGCTTTTCTCTTCAGCGCCATCGCCATGATCAAGCCGGATCTGTTTCCTTCCTCCATGATGCCGGGCGGGAAAGTCGCCATTTACTTCGAGGCGGCCGCGGTGATCGTCGTCCTCGTATTGCTCGGGCAGGTGTTGGAGTTGCAGGCGCGTAGCCGCACGGGAAGCGCCATCAAGGCCTTGCTCAATCTGGCTCCCCCTACGGCCCGCCAAGTTTCGCCGCAAGGGGATAAAGAAGTTCCGCTCGGACAGGTCAAGGTCGGCGATTGGCTGCGCGTGGTTCCCGGCGACAAAGTGCCGGTGGACGGCGTTATCGTGGAAGGACATTCAAGTGTCGAAGAATCCATGATTACCGGTGAGCCGATGCCGGTGGAAAAATCCGTGGGTGACAAGGTTTCCGCCGGAACGATCAACGGTCCAGGAAGTTTTATCCTGCGCGCCGAGCGAATAGGCGGCGATACCTTGTTGGGACGTATCGTCGACATGGTCGCCGAAGCGCAGCGTAGCCGCGCCCCTATCCAAGGCTTGGCCGACAAGGTGGCGGCGATTTTCGTTCCGGCGGTGGTGGCCGTCGCGGCGATCACCTTTGTCCTCTGGTTTTGGGTGGGGCCGGAACCGAAACTGGCGCATGCCATCGTCAATGCCGTCGCCGTGCTGATCATCGCCTGCCCCTGCGCCTTGGGTCTGGCCACTCCCATGTCCATCATGGTCGGAGTCGGCCGCGGCGCCCAAGTGGGCGTACTGGTCAAGAACGCCGAAGCGCTGGAGCGCTTGGAGAAGGTAAACACCCTGGTCATTGACAAGACCGGAACGCTGACGGAAGGCAAACCCAAGTTGGTGGATATCCTTCCCGTGGAGGGAATTGACGCGAATGAGGTTTTGCGGCTGGCCGCTTCCCTGGAGCAAAGCAGCGAACATCCCCTGGCGGCGTCAATCGTCAAAGGCGCCCAGGAAAAAGGAGCCGGTCTGGAGTCTGCGCAGGATTTTCGATCGGTGACGGCCGGGGGCGTGGCGGGCAAGATGGGCGGCCGATCCGTATTGGTGGGCAAGGCGGATTTCCTCCGCAACGAGAAAGTCTCCGGCCTGGAAGCCTTGGAAGCCTTCGCGGGCAAATTGCAGGCGGAAGGCAAGACCGTGATGTTCGTCGCCGTGGATGGCCGCGCGGCAGGTATCTTAGCCGTTACCGATCCCATGAAATCCTCCACGCCCGATGCGATCCGTGAACTCCATGCGCTCGGTTTAAAAATCATCATGCTCACCGGAGACAATCGCAAGACCGCCGACGCCGTCGCCGGGACGCTCGGCCTAGACGGCGTGGAGGCGGGCATTGAACCTGCCGGGAAGGCGGAACATATCCGGAAACTGCGCGCCGGTGGCCGCTATGTCGCCATGGCCGGTGATGGAATCAATGATGCGCCCGCCCTGAGCGAAGCGGAGGTGGGGATTGCCATGGGCACCGGTACCGACGTGGCCATCGAAAGCGCGGGCATCACTTTGGTGAAAGGCGATTTGCGCGGTATGGTCAAGGCCATCCATCTCAGCCACGCCACCATGAGGAATATCCGGCAGAATCTTTTTTTCGCCTTTCTATACAATGTCCTGGGAATCCCTTTGGCGGCCGGAGCCCTGTATCCGTTCTTCGGCCTATTGCTCAGTCCGATGATCGCCGGCGCAGCCATGAGCCTCAGCTCCGTATCGGTTATCGGCAATGCCTTGCGGCTGCGCACAGTAAGGCTATGATGGGACTCTCCGGATTACAAAGTCTTGACTATGCCTTGGATTCTCTTCCAGGGAGATGGCGGTTATAACCGAATCGATTTGGCCGGTAATTTCGCCCCAAGGAAAACCGCCATTGGCGGAGGTTGGCCGCGCGTTTACTACGCAGTGCAAGAGCTTTAGGTCGCGGCGTATTCCATCCGCAAGGCACAGGGTTATTGGACCGATACGAGTGCGGTCCCTCCTACGGTAATCCAGTGACGCCCAATCCTATTACAAGGCAGGCGTCCAGCTGCTCATTCTCAGACCTTCGGTCTATCAAACGCGTCCTTCACGTGGCACTTGTTGCAAAGCGAGCGCTGGTTCACGCTCTTATATGGATTCTCCAGCGCATACGAGCCAGAGGCTACGCCGTCATCCGACAAGAAGGTGACGTTGCAATGCGCGGCGTCCCCATCGAGTAATGTAATTCGAATTATTTACAGTAATAAAATATCTATTCAGTTCCATATGCTATTAATAAACATTTGAATTTAATTTAAAACGAAGTAATAACAATCGCGCTAAATCCTGCCTCAAAATCAGGAATTACCTACGGCGACAAATCCCAGCATCGAAGTCGATTTGGACAGGGACTCCCGGGTTCCAGGGCCGCAAAAAATGTCTTGTTACCGAATCCTATATTTTTGCCGATTGAGCGCAGCCATGGACAGGGCGTGGGGCCGGGGCGCACATTGTCTTCCCGATGGGCGCATGACAAAAAGTCCAAAATGAGCGGCTACCGCCTGCGGCGCTGAACTCCGAATCCGGTTCAATGCCGGCCATCGGAAGCAGGGTAACTCATGTGTTACGCAGTAGAAACTAAAAAATGTAAATAATTATAATTATTTGTATTAATTTGTATCGCAAAAGCAGTCATATTGACAGGATAAAATTAATCGCCTCCGACCGGAGCGCCGCCTCCGCATGGTTAATTTCAAGCTATGGCAACCAGGTTAATCAACATAAGGAGAACAGCCATGAATCAAAAGAACCGTCGCGGTGTGATCAAAGCCCCTAAAATTCCGATACTCTTGATGCTGAGTGGATTGGCCGGCGCCACGCCTTCCACCACCTATTGGACGCCTTGCGTCATCGATATCCAAGGCTTCAAGATCGTCCATGTCACTTACGATAATTACACCACCCTGGGGAAGAAAGGCACAACACAGGGCGGACAGGCCTTGCCAAACGATCTGGGGCTGACCGTGGGCATATTGCCGTGGGAAAAGCTGCAAATGGAAATAGGCCTGGATTGGCTGGAGCCTTCCGACGACCCGCTCTATTTCAATGCCAAAATCGGCGCGCCCGAAGGAGTTCTCTTTCAAGGTTCTCCGGCCATCGAAGTGGGACTCTTCAACGTGGGAACGAATCAAGATGTCACGGACCAAAACATCCTGGAGATCATCACGGGACGCTCCTTGCCTTACGGCCTTGGGCGCCTCCACCTTGGCGCATACAAAGGTAACGGTACCGTGCTCAAGAGCAGCTCGGGCAAGACGGAGGACATGGGATTCATGGCCGCCTATGACTTCGGATTCTGGTCCACGGGAAACGGCGGTTATAACCGGATTGTTTTGGCCGGTGATTATGCCTCAGGGGACAATGCCATCGGCGGGGGCGGAGCGGGAGTTTATTACTACTTCACCAAAGACATCGATTTGTTGGTCGGGCCAGTTTGGTTCAATGACAACGGCCTCAACGGTGATTGGAAATGGACCACGCAATTTGACGCAAACTTCTAATGGATGGCGTTGGAAATCCCGCTGAGGCCGGCGGGATCTTCTTTTGCCAATAAGTCCAAGAAGGTTTCTGCAGATGCCTATGAATCGAAATTCATAGCTACAGGAGGGCCTCATGCGCAGGGATAGTCGAATAGAAAGACCCAGCGGCGTAAGTCAGTGGCGAGGAAAGTTTCTCTTCTCTCTTTTGATGGCGGCATTGCTCGGATTTTCCTGGTCGAAAGAAACAACCCTCTTCAATCATCAAGCAAGTTATGGCGCGTACGCCGGACCCATCGTCAAATTCTCTCCTGCCAACGGGGAGGGCGGAGGGTGGTTCGGTATGCGCGTAGGCGTCATCGTCAATTCAACTTTCTCTTTGGGCATAGAGGGATATGGTTTGGGGACTCCCATCAAAGCCCGGAATCCGGACACGGCCAATCTCATGATCGGCGTGATGGGATTGACCTTTGAAGAAATATTTTTTTCGGATCGCCTGATTCATGGGACGGCTTCTTTGCTGATTGGAAGCGGGGGCGTGGGCTCCGGCCGGGGTTTTGGAATGGGCATGTTCGGTATGGGGATGATGTCGGGCGGATATGGCAATGGCCATGACATGGGAAGCGTATTCGTCCTGGAGCCAGGCCTGAATATGGAATTGAATGTGGCGCCCTATTTCCGGCTTTGTCCCGGCATCAGCTATCGATGGCTTTCCGGCGATGTCCAGGCCGTGAAATCGGCACAAGATGTTTCCAACGTTTCGCTCAACGTGCTGTTCAAATTCGGCCGCTTTTAAATCGAAATACGGAACAACCGTTCCGGAGGACACGAAATAAAATCCATCACAATTTTTAAAGGCACCGACGCACGACTCCCCAGGCATTCAAAGCCGGCGCGCTGGTTTGCGGGCGTATCCTTGCGCTCGGAATGGCCTAGTCAGAGCCCGGTCGGTTATCCGACCGCTGGAAAATCGCGAGCGTTAGATGTCCACCTTTTTCACCAGTGTACCGCATCCCGACATGTGCTTCCCGAAATACGGATTCCTCAGCACTGAATCCTTTTGCAGCCAATCCGCGCCCTGGCCTTTCCGAGCCATGGGACAATGGTACAGGAAGGCCGGATTTGCGTTCAATACGCCGAATTTTTCGATCCCCTCCAGTACCAGCGGCGTGAAGTCTATGAAATGATCACGCATGGCTTCGATGTTTTCCGATGCGGCCATCGGATGCAGCACGCGCATGATCTTCACATCCAGTGTATCCCAATATACCGAAGCCGTCGTATCCATCCCGCCTTTGGGCAGCATATGTAGCGCTCCATGCATGGCTTGGTAGGCTTCCATGGCTTTGGGGAAGTCATCCTGCGCCAACGCGCCGGCGATGTCCAAATAGCCCGCATAGACTTTTCCGAGTCCGATCCGGAAGGAATCGGAAACGGCGAAGGTCGGCTTGGGCGCGACCGATTCCCGCGGGGGTAACGCGCGCGTGTCCTGGGCGGCTTCGGATTTTTTTTCGCACGCCGCGAGCAGCAATCCCGCGGCGGCCAATACGGTGATAGGCCATTTCATCTTCGACTCCTTTGTGTAATTTTGGTTTTATTAATTCGATACTTCAGCATTGCGATTCACATTTTCATCGGTTGCCCGGTTGAATCGGTCATGACCGCCTTTTTCAGCGCGGCCTTGGCGGGATTGGAAAACTGTTTGGCGAGCAAATCGACCTGCGCTTTCAGCTTCTTATCCCATTTCATGGTTTCATCCAACTTCTTCTCATCGGCCGCATCGTGCATGCCATCGGTCAACTTGGCGATGTTCTTGATATACCCGGTCACGCGCTTTTGTTTCGTGGCATCGAGGCTGGGATCCTTGTCGAGATCCTTCACGGCCGCATTGATGGCTTCCGCGAACTGGTGGATGCGATTCAAATTTCCCGCCGTAAGTTCATGATCCACGCTGTCCAATTGAGCCTTAAGCGCGGCCAGTGAAGCGGTCGAAGTTGTGGCTGCACCGGCAGCCGGCGTCGCGGGTTCGGCATGTAAGACCGGGGCATTAATCCCTATCCAGCCTGCGATGCCTGCTGCGATAACCGTTCCCAGGAATGGATTCCGCTTGCCTTGGGTTAGGTTGTATGACTTCATTTTATTTCTCCTGAATTGAGGGTGTGGTTGAAAGAAGATTTTTATCCGATGTTTTATCCGGTGGATTGATGAGTCGACTCACGGCTTTGCCCCCGAAGTTCCAGAACAAGGTGGGCATGAGCGCGATGTTCATCAAAGTCGAACTGATCAGGCCGCCGAAAATGACGACGGCGACGGGGTAAAGAATTTCCTTGCCTGGTTCGCCGGGGCTGAGAATCAGCGGGATCAACGCCAACGCCGCAGTCAAGGCAGTCATGAGTACCGGGACCAATCGTTCCAAAGCGCCGCGCCGAATCATGGACAGATTCCAGGTTTCGCCTTCTACCCGGAGCAGATGCAGATAATGCGACACCATCATGATGCCGTTACGAGAGGAAATGCCGCAGAGGGTCACGAAGCCCACCAAGGATCCGATGGAGAACGTCCGGGTGGTCAACCATAAGGCCAGCACCGCGCCGATCATGGAGAAGGGGATGTTCAAAAGGATGAGGCCCACCAAGGCGGCGGAACGAAAATGCAGGAACAAGGCCAGGAACATCCCTAGGAAGGAAACCAAACTTAACCAGCCGATTAACCGGGAAGCTTGCTGTTGGCTCTCGAATTGGCCACCATATTCGATGAAGTAACCGGTCGGTAAATGAATTTTTTCCGAAATGGTTTTTTGGATGTCCGCCACCACCGATCCCAAATCGCGCCCGCTGGTATTCAATTGCACCACGATGCGCCGTCTCACATTCTCGCGCAGGATTTGGTTGGGACCCATGACGGGATCCACCGAGGCCACCATGCTGAGCGGGATTTGCTCGCCATTGGGCAAGTCGATCAGCAGCTCGCCGATGCGATCCAGATTGGCGCGTGCCTCTTCGTCCAATAGCACCACCAGCGCGAAACGTTTTTGGTTTTCCAAGACCTCCGACACTTTTTCGCCGCCCAGCGCGGTTTGGATCAAGTCCGTGACTTCGCCGGCTTGCAGGCCATAGCGTTTCAATTCATCGCGGTTGAGCTTGACGGCGATTTGCGGGACCAACACTTGCTTCTCCACCGACAAGTCCACGACGCCCGGGACTGATTGCAATTCTTTTTCAATCGCCTCCGCCTTTTCGCGCAAGACGCCCAGATCATCGCCGAATAATTTGATGGCTACTTGGGCCCGGATACCGGACAGTAAATGGTCGATGCGATGGGAAATGGGTTGGCCGATATTGATCGCAATGCCGGGAATCTCTTCCAGGTTTTTGCGGATGTCCCCGAGGATGGCTTCCCGTTTGCGCTTGCTGTGCTTGAGGTCCACGTCGATTTCCGTGTAATGCACGCCTTCGGCATGATCGTCCTCCTCAGCCCGTCCCGTGCGGCGGCCGGTGGAAAGGACTTCCGGCACCTTGAGGATCAACTTCTCCGCAATCACGCCGATGCGATCACTTTCTTGCAAGGACGTTCCCGGCGGCGACAGTACATTGATGGTCGCCGTGCCTTCATTGAAAGGCGGCAGGAATTCTTTCCCCAGAAAAGGAAAGGAAGCCAAGGCGCAAGCCATCAACAGGAATGCGGCGGACAAGGCCAGCCAGGGTCTTTTCAAACTCGGCTCCAATAAAAGTTTCCGATTCGCCAGTTTGAGAAAGCGGACCAGCGGCCCATCGCCTTCTTTACGCAGGAAGTTGGCCTTCGGGAGTAAGAAAGCGCATAAGGCCGGGGTCACGGTGAGCGAGACCGCCAGCGATGCGAGTATGGACACGATATAGGAGACGCCCAGCGGCGCGAAAATTCGGCCCTCGATGCCGCCCAGCGAAAAGAGCGGGAGAAAAACCAACACCACGATCAAGGTGGCGAAGACGATGGAGTTGCGGACTTCGGACGAAGCCTTGAAGATCACTTCGAGGACCGGTTCGGGATGGGGGAGATGACGATTTTCCTTGAGCCGTCGGAACACGTTTTCCACGTCCACGATGGCGTCATCGACCAGTTCCCCGATGGCCACGGCCAGGCCGCCCAAGGTCATGGTATTGATGGACAGCCCGTAGAAACGGAACACCAAGGCGGTGATGAGCAGGGATAAAGGTATGGCGGTTAAAGTGATGAACGTGGTGCGGAAGTTGAGCAGGAACAGGAACAAGACCACGATGACCAGCACGCTGCCGTCGCGCAAGGCGTCTTCTACGTTTTTAATCGCGGTCGAAATGAAGTTGGCCTGGCGGAATAAATGCGGATTGATGTCCACGCCCATGGGTAGATTCTTTTTCAACTCCCCGATGGCGGCGTCGACCTTTTTCGTGAGTTCGATGGTGCTTGCGCCCGGTTGTTTCTTGACGCTTAGGATCACGGCCGGCCGCGCGTTCGATCCTCCAGAGCCCCGTTTCTGCGGGCCGCCGAAGCGGACTTCGGAAACCTGATCCAAGGTGATGGGCTGTCCGTCCTTGAAGGCCACCACCGTATTCTTCAAATCGTCCGTCGATTCCAGGCGGCCCAAATTGCGCACCACGGATTCGGTATAATTCTGGACCAGGAAGCCGCCCGTCGAATTGGTGTTGGATCGCTTAACCGCCTCTTCCACCTGATGCAAGGTCACGCCGGTTTGGCGCAGTTTGTCGGGGGAAACCAACACCTGGTATTGCTTCACGTCCCCGCCGATGGAAATGACTTGCGAGACGCCGGGAATGCTGAGCAGGCGCGGCTTGATGGTCCAATCCGCCAAGGTGCGCAAGTCCATCGGCGAAACGGAATCGCCGCTGACGCTGATGAGCATGATTTCACCCATGATGGAACTGATGGGTCCCAGGATGGGATTCACCGTGGGCGGCAGGGTTTCGCGCAGGCTTTGGATTTTTTCCGCCACGATTTGCCGGTCGATATAGATGTCTGAATTCCAATCGAACTCGACGAAGATCATGCCCAGGCCCGGCGTTGCCGTCGAACGCACTCGTTCCACGCCCGTGGCGCCGTTCATGGCCGTCTCGATGGGGTAGGCCACCAAGGTTTCCACTTCTTCCGGCGAGAGGCCCGAGGCTTCGGCGAATATTGTCACCGTGGGCCGGTTCAGATCGGGAAATACATCCACGGGTAACTTGCGTAATACGTAACCGCCGTAAACCGTCAGTAGCGCGGCCAAGGCCACCACCAGGAGGCTGTTCTTCAGGGAAAAGCGGATGATGCCGTTCAGCATGGACGCCTCATTTTCCGGCCTCGCGCCTCGCGCCGACCTCGCGCCCCGCGACGCCGCCGTTGCCGTTGGTGGAAACAGCGGCGGCTTTGGGCTTGGCGTATTGCAATTGATAATTGCCCTGGGTCACCACCACGTCCCCGGGCGCCAGTCCCTCCACGATTTCAATCCACTTGTCGTTCTCGATCCCCGTAACCACGGAGGTACGCAGGTATTTGTTCCCGTCCTCGACGAATACCAATTTTTCCCCGCCCGATCCCAGCACCGCTGAGCGCGGAACGACGATGCTTTCGTCTTCCTTATCCGACAGGAAAAAAACATTCACGGTCATATTGATCTTGAGCCGTTCCATGGGATTCTTCACCCGCAGCCAAACATCCACGGTTCGGCTTTGCGCATTGACTTCCGATCCGATCACGTCCACCTTGCTGTCCATCTCCGCATTCTTGAAGGCGGGCGAATAGACCCGCGCGGCCATGCCCTTGTTGATTTTTCCGATTTGGGATTCATAAACGCGCGCCACGGCATACACTTCGAAGTAGTCGGCGAGCTCCAGCAAGGAGGCGCCGGCTTCCACGGCATCGCCTTTGATCACATCGAGCTTGGCCACCTTGCCGTTGCGCGGGGCCGTGACCGGGACTCGAATCGGAGTTTCCGATAATTGGCGGGCTTCCAAAACGAAAAGCACATCGCCTTTTTTCTTGGACTGCCCGAGCGTCGCGTCGACCTCCACCACCCTTCCCGCGATTTTACTGGTGATATTTTCCCGCGATCCGGGTATCGCGGCGATGGTTCCGGAGGCCTTGATGGTTTTTTCAATCGCCTGCACCGTGGCTTCGGCGGTGAGGATCTCCAGATTCTTTTTGGCTTCCTCCGACAGCACGATAGGGCCGCCTGTATTGGCCTGGTCCACCAGCGATTCGCCATGGTCATGGCCTTCATGGGCCAGAGCCCGATGGGGCATCAACATCGTTCCTGCGCATAAGATGGCGCATAAAGGGATCCACCTCATTACCATGACTTTCCTCCAGATATTCTTCCCAATCGGTTCCATAGCTGATAAAACTCATCGAGGAGGTTTAGAGCCTCCAAGTCCTGATTCAATGCGTCTTCCTGCACGCGCGACAAATCAAAAACGCCCAAGGCCCCGCGCCGGAAACCCAACTCGGAAAGGTTTACCTGCTTGCGGCTCAGGTCTTGGATGTCCACGCGATAATTCCGATAGCGCGCCGCCAGGCTCAACAATTTTCCCCGCGCCTCCGACAATTCTGATTGCGTCTTAGCTTGGGCCGACTGCTTTTTCAATTCGGTTTCCCGGAGCGATGCTTGCGCTTTGGCAATGCCCGCTTGGTTCCGGTTGAATATAGGCAGGGGAACCTCGATGCCGCCGCCGATCAGGTTCGCCCCATCGGTTTCGCGCTCATATCCCAAGGAAAGATTGAAACCGGAATAGCGAAGGTTCCGCTCGACGGCCATTTCGTCCTTCCGCGCCGCCAGATCAAAGTCCGCGGCCCTGAGGTCAGGATTCGCGCTTGCGCTCCAAGCGAGTAAGCTGTCCAGGGAGGGAATATCCGGTAAAGAGTCGACGACTTCAATCGCCAGGGAATCCGGCAAGTTCAACGATCCCGATCCGGTGAGGTAACCCAGATGTTTTTCCACGCTCTCCATCGCGGCGTAGATTTCCATTTCCTTTTGTTTCGCCTTCGCCAAGTTCAAACGGGTTTGGCCTTCGTCCAAGGAGGAAATTTTCCCCTGGTTCGCCAAGGCCCTTGCTACGGGTGCCAACGCTTGCCAGCGCTCCCTTGCCAGTCCATGCAAGGCGCGTTTTCGATTCAGGATTTGCCAGGTGAAAAAGTCGGAACGGATGTCCCGGATCAAATCGAGTTCATGCGATCTTTGCCATTCCCGTCCGGCCGTGAATCGGGACATGGAAGCATGATTTGAATTATCGCGATACCCAGGTCGGAACTCCTGGGAAATTTTCACGTTGGCCTTGGGCTTGGAGGGCTCGGCGATATTTTGCAATGCCTCGAAAGACAAGGTGGGGTTGGGCTGAACCCGGGTGGCCAAGGTATCCTGGGCCAGGATTTCCGTCGCCTGTTGTGAGACCTGTAATTCCGCATTATGGGATATTCCCATGCGGATCAAATTCTCCAGCCCGATGGTACCGGAAAAAATGTCCGAGGCCAGTAGCAAGCAGAACGAGAGCGATATTCGCCATGGAATCCAATGCATCAATCAACCCTTTTGTCGGAATGAAAAGCGATTAAGGACAAGGTATGCTGGGGCCTTCCGCGCGAACCTTTTATGGAGTTTCGGCGACAGGCGAAATCAGGTAAACCCCAATGAGGGCTTCCTGCGGGGATTTTAAACGAGGATGCGGAGCGTGGTCAGGAAAAGCGGAGGGCTGCTCTTGTTTTGGGGCCGGGGCCTTGCGAAGTGAATGGTCAGCATGGGTACCCTGTCTGCGACGGTCCCGACAGCCGGCATGGGCGGGATGAATTGGGGTAACACGCTCGTTACCATGGTTTTTCCTTTGAGCGACCACTCCGAAATGCACTGTTCACCGGTCGGAACCAGGGTAGCCATTCCATCGGATTGCGTTTCGATAATGCATGGATCCGACGAAGCGTTTTCGGTTTGCATGCCGTGCCCGAGGCAATGGTGATGCCTTTCCGATGGGGAGTCGTGATCCGCATCCGACTGCTCCTGTGGTACTTGAATCCCCAAGCCGACAATGGGCTGAGATGAAGGCTTAATCAGAAGTTCAATTTGCTCCGCAAAGGCCTCGTTGATGCGGCAACAATTGAAGACTTCCCCGGTTAGAATCAGCGACGAGATTAATAAGGCCATGCCGGGTAGCAAGGAATGCTTTTTCAACGCCGATATCGATCCCGTCATGAAAACTTACCTGACATGAAGTTCATCCAAGTCGAAAATTACATTCTAAAACTTCGCTCGAGGTGATTGATGGAGAAATCATCACATCCCATGATATTTTTGGAAATACCGCCGCAACCCAAACCCAAAAGAAGCGGGTTGAGGGTATACCGGCTAGGTTGTCCTGACAAAATCGGACACAACCCAGCCGGGCAGGCTATACGCAATTAATCCTTAGTTTTCCTGCACTTGACCGATGCCGCGGGTGGGCTTATCGGGTCTGCCGGGTTTGGTCGCAGGGTTGGCCGTGGGCCATTCTTTTTGATCGGAATTCGCCGTCACATTCACACCCCCGATTCCACGCGTCGGCTCATCCGGTCTGCCGGTTTTAGCCTTGGGGCCTTGCTGTTCCGATTTCGTCTCCACATTGGCCGCAGCATTACTGTAATCGCCAATGCCGCGCGTCAAGGCATCCGGACGTCCGGTCTTGGTTTTAGTGTTCAAGGTATTGCCGACATCGGCGTATCCGGCTGTTACTGCCAAGGCGATTGCTGCTGTGAAAACTGCTTTGTAAAACATGCTGATTCTCCTTTAATTGTTGATTTGAAATTCGGGGAGGGATAGGTCGAACGCCGTGCATGCCGGTGTCTGAAATCCAGACGGGGTATGATCATAAAGGCGTCAGGGCAGTGGGAAAAGATTTTCCCGCTGCCGCTAATTTCAAATCAATAGCCGGAGTTGGATCAAATAAAGCGGGGTAGTAGACGGAGTTGCGGAGGCCTGTTCGATAGGGATGACCGAAAGGGCCACAAAATTTTCTCGGGGATTCGCCGATAAGTAGTCGGAAGCTGCGAAGGCAAACCCAGCGGCTGATTGTATGGTGGTGAAGCTTCCGACATAGACGGGCTTGATGGATTGAATGCACCGTTTATTCATCCCCTTGGAGGACGGCATTGGCGCGCATTGATCCGCCAAACCATCTTGCCAAGTGGGAGCGCCTTTGGGGCCGCTGGGGAAACACAGGGGGCAATGGGTGTTCACGCTGACTTTTTGGTCGGAAGCGCCGACCATGATTTTACGGTTCAAGCAGCAATCATGAATCTGGAAAGCAACCAGCAATACCGCAAGGACAACGGTGAAAATCCGGGTGAAAAGGAAATGCTTGCTGTGCATGTTCATGTTTATACGATACAGCATTTACAGGCCGCACCCAAATTTATAAGCCAAATTTGAAATAATGGCACAAACAATTTTTTGAGACCTCCAAATTTTGATTTCATATCTTTCAATCCTTCAAAAAACCACTATTAGAAATTTCAGAAAAGAGAGCCATGACGTCCCTTATCGATCTCCTTCAGCATGGCGGCAGCCTTCATCATTTCCATCCGCGGGACTGTTACGCAAGCCATCCTCTTGGGACTAAGCGCGACTTTTTCGCATACGCTCATCGTCTGGTTGGTGGCCGGAATCGGCTTGATGTATGGGCGCAATTGGTATACCGAAGCGAACGAGGCCTATTTTCAATTGGCCTCCGCGGCAGTTATTTTCCTGATTGCCGTTTGGATGGTACATCGTATTTATAAGGAACGTTTGGAACGAAAGCCGAAACACGCGGACCCTCATACGCATGGAACGCATGGAAAACATAGCCATGCCTTTGAAACCGGATTCACCGAAGCGCATCACCATCACGACGTGCATCATGTCCACGAAGGTCTGCATCTCGGGGATCCGAATTTTCATGACGCCCATCAGCGCGCCCACGCGGAGGAAATCACCCAACGATTCGCCACCCGTGAAGTCACGACCTGGCAAATCATCCTGTTTGGATTGACGGGGGGATTGATTCCTTGCCCATCGGCGATAACGGTATTGATCCTCTGTTTGCAAATCAAGCGCGTAGCGCTGGGGTTTTTTCTGGTGCTCGGCTTCGGCATCGGGCTGGCCGTCACCATGGTGGTCACCGGGGTGTTGGCTTCTTTGGGTTTCCGCCATGCTTCCAAGCGATTCGGAAAACTTTCCGAATTTTTCCAATACGCGCCTTATCTGGCCAGCGCCTTCGTCATCTTTTTGAGCTTGTTCATCGGCGTGCATGCGTGGATGCGTATCCATGCTTGATGCCATCACCAAGAGAAGAAATCCAACGAGAATCAAACCCAAAACTCCTGCTCTGGTCCGCAGACCTGCTGCGCACCCATGGGAATGCCGGATCCTTGAAACTTCTTATTGAGTTGCATAAAGCGGACCCAGAATCCGTTTACAATACCTGGTTCATCAATAATGAAGAAAGGCTAAAAGCCTTTCGATCGGTGCGGCAAGGAGTATTGCAGGTTATCGACGACATTCAGGCAAAAAGGTTCGGTAACGATTTTAAAGGGTCTTCGCTGGAAGTCGTCTTGAATTGTATCACCGAGCAAAAGCAGGTTTTCGAAGGGGCCGCCCATCCGTTCTATTGGAAGCCCAAGCTCCGCATTCCAGACATCTATGAGAATGAAGCCAACAAGGCTGCGTTCGGAATGTTTCTGGAGAATTGCATTAGGGCGACCAAGGAAGATCTACTCCTTCGAGAGATCATCCAACTTGATAGCCGCGCCATTAAAGGACTAGGGCCGGCAGTCGCGAGTATCCTTTATTTTCTGCATCCAACTATCATGCCGCCCTTCAATACGGCGATTGTGAACGGATTCAATACCTTATTCGGAGAAAAGGTGAAGCTCGGATCCTGGCCGGAGTACTTAAAGATGCGGGAGACGATCCTCGCCAAAAATAGTGAGTGGAAGTCGGAGATATTGTGGTTTCCAAAAGGCACAAAGAAGTTCTCGCGGAAAATGCCGAGGAAAATCTCCATTCGGAAATGCAGTTCCACCTTCTAAAGATCGGAAACGCGTTGGGACACTGCCCGTCTCATTGATATGGCTACACTCCGATTACATATCTGACATGTCTTTCCCGAAAGAAAGCCATAACTCTTGCAGGCATTTTTTGTAGTGAACGCATAAAACCCATAACTTTATTTTCCAG
>JADGQO010000217.1 GCA_017881725.1 Fibrobacteria bacterium | reverse complement strand
TTCCTGCGCGCGGAAATCCGAAAGCCCCAGCCCCGAATCCGCGTCGATGACGCCCACGAGGTTCACTTTGGGGAAGTCGTGGCCCTTGGCGACCATTTGCGTTCCGAGCAATAGCTGTAACTCCCCCGACTGGAAACGCGAAAGGATTTTTTCCGCGCCTCCTAAAGTGGAGGTGCTGTCGCGATCGAGGCGCGCGATGCCGACTCCGGGGAAAATCCCTTCCAGGTATTCCTGCACCTTTTCGATGCCGCGCCCGGTGTCCAGCCACTCGATGCCCCCGCATTTCCGGCAGGGCGCGTCCGGCGGCGACTTGAAGCCGCAATAATGGCACAGCAAGGTTTGCCGCGCCTTGTGATAAACCAACGGGGCGATGCAATGTGGGCACTCGCGCGGAGACCCGCAGCTTTTGCACACGCGTTTATGCGCATAACCTCGGCGGTTCAGGAACAAAATCGCTTGCCCGCCTTGTTCCAGGGCGGCTTGCAGCGCTTCGCGGAGCGGGATGGAAATCAAGAGCGGGCCTTGCAGGGCGAATTGCTCGCGCATGTCGACCACGCGGATGGAGGGCGGGCGGGATCCCGTGGCCCGGATTTTCAATTCCAATAGGCGGTACTTGCCGGCTACGGCGGCCTGGTAGGATTCGAGCGACGGCGTGGCGCTGCCCAAAACCACCGGGCAGGATGACTGGCGGCCCCGGTACAGGGCCAGGTCACGCGCATGATACCTCGGCGCGGCGTCCGATTGCTTATAGCTGCCGTCATGCTCCTCGTCCACGACGATGAGGCCCAGGTTGTCGATGGGAGCCAGCACGGCGGAACGCGCCCCCACGATGACGTCGGCGGAGCCCTGAAAGACGGCGGACCACAATTCCCGGCGCGCTTTCGCGCCAAGATTGCTGTGCAAGGCCAGTACGGGCCGCCCCAGGAACTCGCGGAACCGGGACAACGTTTGGGGCGTCAAGGCGATTTCCGGGAGCAGGACCAACACGCGTTTACCGGCCGCCAGGGCCATGCGGGCCAAATGCAAATACACCAGGGTCTTCCCGCTGCCGGTCACGCCGTGCAGCAAATAAGTTTGGAATGATCCCGCCGCAAGGCTTTCCGCCACGGAGTCGATGGCCACGCGTTGCTCGTCCGTAGGCCGCAATGCATCCGGAACCGTCTCGATCCGTAACTTGCGAGTTACCTTGCCTTCCGCCGCCTGGCCGGCTTTTGCCGTCGGGATGGTTTTAGGAGGTCGTTTCGGGAATACCATTTCCACCGCCGGCTTGGGCAAACAAGCGGCGAATACCTGGGGTAAAGGCGTCAGGTAATATTCTCCGAGCCACCGCAGCAGGTCCACCCAGGCGGCCGGCACTCTCTCATGATTGGGCGCAAAACGCGTGAGGGGTTTGGTTTTGAATCCGAGTTCGGGTCGTCCTGTTTCCACCACCACGCCGGATACCGTTTTTCGGTTCAGGGGAACCTGTACCAAAGTACCCGCCAAGGGGACTTGCAGCATGGTGCCGGTTAGCAGCGGTTGTACGGCGCAAAGGTTTCCTTCGGCATCCGTCGCCACGGATGTTTCCGGCAGGTCATACCAAAAAGGCTCGGACATGCCGCCGGGAACCAATACTTTCACTCTTAGAGGATTTGGGTTTTCCTTTTCCAATTGGACTTATTTTCCCACCATCCCTATAATATATTCACATCCCAACCCCGTGTTTTCGAGGCCGGATGAACACATAGATGCTCGCCGGTAACTCCCAAAATTCCCCTGTGCCTACTCCTCAGGAGCTTCCGGGCGATTCTGCCCGAAATTTCCCGGAAGCCGCGCCGGGACCGGCGAAAATTTTGATTCGGGTCACGGACGATAAATTGCAGGCCTTTCTTTCCATCTTTCCGCCTGCGCGGACGCCTTCGGACCTGCAACTCCTAGGGCCCCTGGAATTGGATGATCTGGAGCAGCGCTGGCGTGAGGCGGGATTGGATCTGACCCAATTGGATCGCGAGGCTGCGTCCGCCGCCGTCGAGGAATGGAATCGGACCCATGCATCGGTGGCGGAAGTTCTCGTGGCCGAAGCCGTCGACCGTCCGCAACCCGGAGACGACGCGCGCCTGGAATTGATCGTCGATCCGAACCTGGCCGTCAAGCCGACGGATGAATCCGGCACCGTGGACTTCAAGAACTTGAACCTCATCAAGCCGGTAAAACCGGGTCAAGTCCTGGCGCGGAAATTCCCCGCCGGGCCGGGAATCCCAGGCATCGATTTGTATGGAAACCGGTGCGAAGGGAGTCCGGGAGCGGATATCGTCTTGCCCATGGGACCGGGAACGGAAATAGCAAACGCCAACCCGAACGAATTGCTCGCATTGGTTTCGGGTTTCCTCCAGCAAAAAGACGGGCTCTTCTCAGTGAACGAATGTTTCGTCGTGGACGGCAGCGTCGACTATTCCACCGGCAATATCACCTACGAACAGTCCGCCTTGATCCGCGGCGACATCGCCGACAATTTCACCGTGAATGTCGGCGGCGCCTTGGAAGTGGGCGGCTCGGTGGGCGAGGCCAAGCTCATCGTCGGCGGAGACGTGTTGGTCAAAAAGGGATTCGTCGGATCCGGACACGGCCTCATTACGGCCAAGGGCGCTATTAACCTCGGTTTCGCGTCCAACCAGACCCTGCGATCCCACCAGGACATCCAAATCGTCAAGGAGTCCTTCAATTGCAGCCTCTACGCGCGCAAAAACATTTGCGTATATGGTCCCTTGGTGGGTGGCATCACCATGGCCGGCGCGGAAATCCTTTGCCGCGTGGCCGGCAACGACATGGGGACGAAAACGGAATTGGAAGCCGGAGTCGACTACGTCTTGAATGAGAATAAAATCCTTCTGGAGGAAAAGATCAAGGAGCTGACCGGATACTTGGCCAAGGTCAACCAGAGGATGGTGAAATTCCGCGAGGCCTATCGCATCCGAAAAAGATTCTCCTCTGCGGAAGCCAAATTGATGCTGGAGTTGCGCGACATGCAGGAAAAGGTCCAAGCGCGTTTGCCGGACTTGGAAAAACGGAAATCCGAGATCCTGGATCGAATCCGCAAAGGCTACCTCACCAACGGCATCCGCATCCGCGTGGAGAAGCGGGTGAATCCGGGCGTAGTCATAAAAATCGGTTCGGAGGTGCTGCGCATCCAGGAAGAGATGTCGGGGCCGAAATTGTTCGCCTATCAAATGGGTCGAATCAAAGTTTTATAGGGGACGGGAACCAATGGCGGGCATGGAGCAAAACCAGGGTGAAGATTTGGATTTGAAAGCCATCCTGGAAATCAACTTGGACGGATTGGAAACCCTTGGCTTGGATGACGTCGCCTTCCAGGAAAAAACCACCGCGGCGCCCATGACCTTGGAAAAGCGCATGGCCGGCAGCACGCGTCTGGCCCGGATGCAGGCGCAATGGGACAAGGGCGAATCGACGGACAGACCCAGCGGACTCTCCATGGCCACGGCCATGGATCCGATGAACATCGCGGAGCGGACCTTGACCTTCAAAGCCACGGTGCTCAAGGTATACGAAGCCTCCATCGTGCAAGTCCGGGAGATATACGATCTGACCTGCCTCGGCGAGGTGAATTCCATGGGAGGCGTCCGCGCCTTGGCCGGAAATTTCCTGGACGTGATGGAAAAAGATCGCAATATCATGCTCGCTCTATGCATGTACCAATCGCCCAACCTGGCGGATTACCTGTATCGCCACGCCGTCAACATGTGCCTGGTCGCCATGGCCAACGCCGCCTCGGCCGGATATTCGCGCAACCAGGTGATGGAAATCGCGCAAGCCGCCTTGCTCGCGGACGTGGGCATGACCATGGTGCCGGAAGCCATCCTCCTCAAAGCCGGAAAACTTTCCGACGAGGAACTCGCGGAAATCCATCGCCACACCTCCAACAGTTTCGCGTTGCTGGAAAAAATCACCGGCGTTTCGGACGTGGTGCTCGCGGCGGCCTATCAGCACCATGAGCGCATCACCGGGGCGGGATATCCCAAGCGCCGGTCCAACAGTCAGATTTCGCAGGTGGCCCGCATCGTAGCCATCGCCGACACCTTGTGCGCCATGGTGCATAAACGTTCCCACCGTGACGCCATGACGCCGCAAACCGCGCTGGACAAAGTCGTCAAGATGGGGCAAATGAATTTTCTCGACGCCAACCTCATCAAGGCGCTGCTCCGGTACCTTTCTATTTATCCTATCGGTACCTTCGTCGAATTGAGCGGCGGCCGCATGGGCCGTGTCATGGACGCCCATCCCGAAGATCCGCTTCGGCCCGTGATTTCGATTCTCCGCAATGAACGCGGCCAGCCCTTACCCATGAAACAAATCCTGCAAGTGGACTTGATGAAGGAGAAGGCCGAGCGCATCGTGAAGGTTTTGGACGGAGAGGCGGCGAAGTTCAAGCCCCTTGACGGTTTCTAAACGGTTGGGATTGAGACTCGATGCGCCTGTACACAATAGAGTACGCGAAACGTTTCTGAAACCTGGGCGCCGTCCCGTAAACATTGGATCTTAGGGTCTTGATGAACCCATATTTTCTTTTGAAGGAACCTGAAATGATTTCCAAGCCCGGCCTACAGTTGACCAAAAACTCCCGCGTCTTCGCGACTTTCACCCTCTCGGCCGCCCTCGCTGCGGCCATCGTCTTAACGCCCACCGGCGCTTTCGCCAAGGTATACAACGCGCTCCCCGGCGAATCGACCCTGACCTATGGCATGGTCCATCCCATGCACAAATTCTCCGGCGTCAGCCGGGACTTTAAATGCGAAGTGGACCTCTCCGCCGACACCGTATCTTCCAAGATACGTGTGGTCGCTCCCATCAAGACCTTCGATACGGGCAATGCCAGCCGCGACTCCCATGCCATGGAAATGACCAACGCCCTCAAGTGGCCGAACGTGACTTTCGCCAGCACGCTCGTCAAGCCGGAAGGCGCGGGCTATCGGGTGGCGGGCGATCTCACCTTCCACGGCCAGACGCGCCCGGTGGATTTCCTAGTCACGCCGAAAAACGTGGACGGCAAGGTGGAAATCACCGGCGGCTTCACCGTGACCCTAACGGAATTCGGCGTGGAAAGACCCAGCCTCCTGTTCGTCCCCGTGGAAGACAAACTGACCATTTCCTTCGACTTGTTTTCCAAGCTCTGACGCAGTCGGGAACTTTCCCGACCCAGCCCCGCCCAGGATTCCATTCGCCCCACCCAACTCCACCCCCCCCGCCGGGCAGCATAACGGGCCCGGGTTTGTTAATATTCATCGCGAGTTCAAAGTGGAGTGAGTGACAAATGGAAAAGGAATTGTGCGCGTGTGACACCCGGAAAACCTTCGCGGAATGCTGCGAGCCGGCCCTGAAAGGCCTGCGCGTTCCGACATCGCCCGTCGAGCTGATGCGCTCGCGCTATACGGCTTTCGCGCGCCATGACATCGACTACATCCTGCGGACGGTCGCGCCGGCCGCCCGGAAGAATTTCGATCGCAAGGAAATCGAGGACTGGTCCACCAGCACGGATTGGATGGGACTGGAAATCGTCGCGACGCAGAAGGGCGGGCCCGAAGACAAAACCGGGCAGGTGGAGTTCATCGCCAAGTTCCGCGACAACGGCGAGGAGCAAAAGCACCACGAGCTGGCCTCCTTCGTAAAAATCGAGGGTGCGTGGTACTTCGAGGACGGGCGCACGCCGCCGGTCAAGCAGGTGCGTCTGGAAGGTCCGAAAATCGGACGTAACGATCCTTGTCATTGCGGCTCGGGAAAAAAATTCAAGAAATGCCACGGCACCGCGACGGCGTAGCGCGGCGGCCGCGCATCCAGGCATCCCGTCTAGGACCGGGCGAAGATTCCCTTGAACAGATCACCCAGGGTTTTTTGCCGGAAATCCCGGTACTCTCCCGCATCGAAAAACACCCCGTGGCCGGCGCCGCAAGCCTCATAATGGATGTGCCGTTGGCCCGGATCAGCGACGCGGTCCATCACCTCGCCGCATTCCGGGCAAGGCACGTTCTCGGCGGGATCGAATTCGCGGCCCAGCTCAGCCTCGCCGATATCGATGATTTCCGACCCCTTTAGGCGGGATAATTTTTTATGCCCGTCCCCGTGGAACCAGATGCCGAGGCATTGCGTGCAACGCCCCACCATGATGCCGTTGATGTCGACGAATTGCATTTCCGCTTTGCACTTTGGACAAAACATTCCGAGCTCCATTTCATGCGCTCCCGGGTTGATTCCGCGAGTCGCCGGAAAAACTTTAATAAGAATTGGACCAATTCGGGATGATTCAGGCATGGGCTACCCCGCGCCATTGCCGTCCGCGAATTACTTTTCCTTCCGACCAAGGGGGAAACATGGGATTGAACGTTCTTATCACCGGGGCCACCGGCATGGTTGGGAAGGGCGTCCTTTTGGAATGCCTGGAAAGCCCGGCCGTGACCTCCGTCATCGCCGTGCACCGACGCCCCCTGGGCATGACGCATCCTAAACTCCGGGAAATCCTGCACACCGACTTCACGGAGTTCTCCGCGCTGGAAAAATCCCTGGCCGGCATCGACGCGTGTTTTTTCTGCCTGGGCGTTTCCTCCGTGGGAATGAAAGAGGCGGACTATGCGTGCATCACCTACGATGTGACTTTGGCGTTCGCCGGGGCCTTGGCCCGCATCAGTCCGCAGGCCGTGTTCTGTTACGTGACCGGCGCGGGTACGGACTCCACGGAGAAGGGCGCTCGCATGTGGGCGCGCGTCAAAGGCAGGACGGAAAATGCGCTTTTAAAACTTCCGTTCAAGGCCGCCTATATGTTCCGCCCCGCTTTTATCCGCCCTATGAAAGGCGTTCGATCCGGCACTTGGTATCAATTTTTCATCGTCCTTTTGTCGCCGCTTTTCCCCCTCATCGAAGCCTTTCCCAAGGTGGCCACCAATTCGGTGAAGCTCGGCCAGGCCATGATTAACGCCGCCTTACGGACTCCGGAAAAGCGCATTCTGGAAAGCGTGGACATCAATCGGTTGTCCCAGACTTAACGGCCCTAAGTTCTGGAGCCGGGCTCCGGGGCTTTGCCCTCCTTACGAAGCGCCGGCGATCCCAAAAATCCAGGAATCGGGACGATTTGCTCCAAGGTGGCGTCGCTGCGGGGGCCGGCCTAAGGGCTTTGGTTTATTGGGAAAATTTTAAAGGGTTAATGTGCTTTGGTTACAAGCCCAGTTGTACAATTAGGGAACGTAGAGGAATCCTCCGATGACAGGGTCCCGGACGGCAAGGTGGGTGGTTTGAACAAACACGGATTTTCCACGATAGAATTGGTAGTGGCGGTCCTCGTCCTTTGCATTTTGTCGGCAATCAGCATTCATCCGGTGCTCGGTTTGATTAATCGCATCCGGTTGCAAAATGCCGCCGATGGGGTGAAACATTATCTCATGACGGCGCGCATACGGGCGGTTTCCAATCCCAATCGGCATTGCGGCGTGGTATTCCGGTTGCATAGTTCGGCCGCGATTACGGATACCGTGTTCGGTTTTCTGGATCAAAATCCACCGGATAACATTTATACCTCGGGAGTTGATTCGCTTTACTTGAAGCCCTTTCTCATTACCAAGAAATTCAACGTTACCACTTCGATCGATGCCCTCGTTTATCCCAAGGTCATCGCGTTCCGCGGCGACGGGTCGGCCAGCGCCAGCCTGAAAATCGTATTCGCCTTGGGTACCCTCCAGGATACGGTAACCGTTCTCGCCAGCACCGGCAAAGTGAAAAGGGTGACGAAATGATGCGATTTTTCCGACACGCGAAGACCGGAGGCCGGGAACGAGGTTGGTCCTTGTTGGAAACCGCCGTGGCCATCGTGGTCGTGGGGATCGGGATCGCGTTGTTCCTCAAGGTCCAGAAAATGTCGAGCCGGAACAGCACCACCAACTCCCGGATCCTGATGGCCGGCAAAGCCATCGAAAGTTTTTTGGAGGATACGCGTATTTCCATCGCCAAGGATACGCTGACGAATTGGCCCCCGGTCAGCAAAACCGTCGCCGCCGCCGCGCCTAATTTCATCAAGATCGTCAGTACCGTGGGCCCGGCTTACTCGCCCAAGGATAATGCCTTGGTCGCCAACGTCGTGCGCATGGATATCGTTACCAGTTGGACCACGCCCTATGCCGACACCCTGAAGGTGACCACCTATGTTTCCAAACGCTTCTGAGGCCGGTAGGTTTTCGATGAATGGCGATGCGCCGGCCGGCACCGCGCTGGCCGCAGTTCCGACCTTAAGCGGGATTGATCCGAGGAAAGGGCGCGAGCGCGGTTTCACCTTGGTGGAATTGACCGTGACCATGGTCGTCGCCGTGATCCTCATCACGGCCCTGGTTCGATTTTACAAAGACACCTATCGGACCTACAGCATTCAGGAGGAAATCGCCGATCGGAATCAGAACGCGAATTATACCCTGAGTAAGATGGTCGAGGTGTTGCAGCAAGCCGGATCCCTGTTGCCGGATACGGCCTCGGGCTGGAAAGTCATCACCATCGCGGGCGGGAATGTAAGAATCGGCATCAATCCCCGGGGCGCCATGCAATTCAACGGCACGGCCGCGGGGTCGAGCTATTTCATTCCGGTCGGAGACGCGACTCTTTTCGCCAATACCTCCAACGTGCTGTTGAACACGACTCACGTCCTGATCGATTACGTCGCTCCGGGCGTGGCCGTCCTGAAGGACTCGATCGATCAAGGCTATAATACCGGAGGATTCGTGAACGGCGTCAAGGACAACGCCACCGGAATGGACAGTATCCGCGTGATCACGGCGGTGGCGCTGGCCATCGGCGATAAGGTTTACGGGTACCGGGAAGACGTGTACGCGTTGAGCGGATCCGATCTCGTCATCCGCCCCAGCGGAAACATTTCCGCCCAGATGGTGCTTGCCGAAAACATCGATTCCCTGGGAATCACTTTTCTAACCAACGCCGGAGTCACGACCACTGCCTGGAAAACGATGCGGTCGGCAAAAATCACCGTGCGGGCCCGTACTGAACGCCCGGACCCTAAACTTCCCGCTCCGGGATACCGTAAAATCACCTTGCCCATGAACATCATCTTAAGGAACAAAGTCTAATGGATAGCTACCCGCATTCAAAAGATTCGCGTCCGTGCCGGGAAGATTCACGGGGCTTCGTGCTCGCTTTCACCATCTTGCTGATCCTGGGCGTGACGGCCATTTCGGTCGGCACCTTGTACAATTCCAAAATGGGCCGGATGTCGGCCATAAATTACAAACACAAGATTGAAACCTTCGTGGCCTCGGACGGATTGGTCACCTTGTTGGCGCAGGAATTGATCAACGGCAACGCGGATAAATACATGGACACGACGCGCGTGGGAAAAATCTGGGGTAAGGAGTGGACGGGCATCGGCGGGAACGCGGTTTCGGATTTGAACGCCGCCATGACGGCCAGCCCGATGGGCTATTCCTTGATCTCCTCGGATTACCTGGGATCCTATTTCGTGAACACATACAATTACGGAATCAAATGGACCGGCTGGTTGATTCCGCCGCTATCGGGCAACTATACCTTTTACGATCGGTCGGACGATCAATCCGCGTTTTACCTGAGCACGGACGCCACGACCGGGCATCTTTCCGGAAGCCCCATTTCCGTCGAAAACGGATGGGCCTATCGGTGGCCCAGCAGCGGCAGCCAAGTGTCCGCCCCCGTTACCTTCATCGGCGGGAATCGCTACTACTTCGAATACTACCATAAGCAAGGCGCGGGATTCGGCATCGGCCAGATGGGTTGGGACGGACCGGAATATTTTTCCGAACGCCCCATCACCGGAAAATATCTGAGCCAATATTCTTCCGATCCCTCCTGGACCGGCTTGGACACGGTCGGAACAATCCCGGTGCGCTACCAGGTGGTGGGAATGGGCCTGTACCAATACAAGATTTCCGCCGAAGCCATACAAACCCGGGCCGGCCACGCCTTGGATACGGCCTTCCGCGCGCCGTTGGAACAAAAAATTTCCTTGAAAGGCGTCGCCGTGGCCCCGCCGTCGCAGCTGACCTTGCATGTCATCTATTATGATTACAAGTCGAAGGTCAATCCGGAATTCGATCCGCCCGCGGGTTCCGCCGCGACGTGGGTCATTACCGACATGGTTCAGCACAAGCTCACGACGTCCACCGCCACCGACGCGGCCTGGTTCGGCAAGGCCACCATTCCCAAGCCGACGCATTTTAACAACCAACCGAACCGATCGTGCGGACTAAACTATTGGTTCCAGGATTGGAGCGCCCCCAAGCACACGTTCGTCCCAAATTATATCGACCCCGCCGATTGCGTGGATGGAACATTCGACCCTTCCGGGATGACCTACGTGAATACGAAAATCTATGATTCCTTGACCTTCACCCTGGACCCGACCCAAGGCCCCAACACCTATGTGTACAGCCACATGGGGAATTACAATACCGGCGACCCGACCACCAGTTTTCGGAACGACCCTTCGGAATTTTTTCCACTGGACTATCGCGGCACGGATCCCGCCGGAAGTGTCGGCGGGCATAATTTCGGTTTTTGCATG
>JADGQO010000216.1 GCA_017881725.1 Fibrobacteria bacterium | reverse complement strand
ATAGGCCATGGCCATGGAGGCCGCGCGGTTTTCCCGTGCCGTCGAAGTTTTCCTGGAAATCATCCAGTACGCGCACGGCGGTTTCCAAACCGGGAATGCTGGCCAACCGCTCACCGGCCCAGGCGGCTTGCGCATGCACGAAGTCCAACTCCGCTTCGGCCAGGACCTGGTTGTTCTCCAGTAACTTCTGAGGTACCCGTAACTTCGCGATGTCGTAGACGCGGCACACGACGCTCCAATCTTCCGCCAATGCGTCGGGCCAGCGCAAAGCCTTGATCAGGACCCGGCCGAGCGACTCCACCCGCGCCTCTTTGCTTTCATAGCCTTGGCAATGCTCGTCCACCATCTGGCCTACCAGACGCGCCCAGGCTTCCAGAGCCTTTCCCCCGGGGTTGAAATCCGGCAGGGCGGGTTTGGGATACAGCCCCAGCGCGCGGATCCCCAAGGCGTAAGTGGCGGCTAACTGATTGAACACTTCCAAATCGACGGCGTCATATTTATGGCCGGGTTGGCACCTGCGGAAGATCAATACTCCGTGCACGGCTGCGCCCACTTCCACGGGCAGGGAAAGATACCAGGCGGGAGGATCGGCGGTTTCCGGCGTCAGGGAGAGATTCAATTCGCATTTTTCCGCGGTGCGGCGCGCCAGGTTGATCAGGAAGCCATGCTGTTCCAGGTTCTCGGCTTCCGGAAACAAAATTTTTTCGGCCGTTAGGGTGGAGGTGGATTCCACGGTCCGAACCCAATACCAGCCGGCATCGGAACCGGTTAGGCGTGTCCCAAGCTTGATCACCTTGGTGGACAATTCTTCCAGGGAGACGACCTCGGCCGTTACGCGGGAGATGGAATGCAGGGAGACGAGCTTGGAATACAAAAGGTTTTCGTCCTTGACGCGCTTGGCGCCCAGAGCTTTTTCGACGCGCTCGGAAATCTCTTCCAAATGGAAAGGCTTGACGATATAATCGGACGCTCCGCCGCGCAACGCTTCCACCGCGCTGCCATGGGAAGGGTTCCCCGTCGTCACGATTACCGGCACGTCCAGGCCGGTTGCCTTCAAGCGTTTCAGGAGGTCAAGGCCGCTCAGGCCCTGCATGGAAATGTCGGTGATGACCAGATCAACCGGTCCGGCCAAAATCCGTTCCAGCGCATCCTCGCCGCGAATGAATCCCAGCGCCTCATGGCCCTTGGCCTGGAAATAACGCGTGAGAATGTCGGTGATATGGCTCTCGTCGTCGCAAATGACCAAGTGAGCCATAGGAGGTCAGTCGCCCAAGCCCAGGGTTAGCGACCCATGGGGCTCGTCGGATTGTCCCGCATCGCTGGTTTCCCTTCGAGAAACCAGGTTCATTCGCCCAACGCGGCTTTCACCAAATGGAAAAAGAGCGGGGACGGATTGCGGAGATTGCTCGTCAATTCGGGATGGAATTGCGAGCCCATGAAGAACTTGCGGCCGGGCAGCTCCATCACTTGCATGATGTTTTCCGTGGGATGCTTGCCGGAAAAAACCAAACCTTTATCTTCCAGGGTCTGGATGTATTCCGGATTCACTTCGTAGCGATGGCGGAAGCGTTGGCGCACCAGGGTTTTGTTGCCGAAGATTTTGAAGGCCTGGCTGCCGGATTTGATTTCCACGTCATGGCCGCCCAAGCGCATGGTCCCGCCTTTTTGCGACAGGTTTTTCTGCCCGGGCAAAATATCGATGACGGGGTAATCCACCTTCACGCCTTCCTCGCGCACTTCCGTGGTGTTCGCATCTTTGAGGCCGCATACGTTGCGGGCGTATTCGACCACGGCCAATTGCATGCCATAGCAGATACCCAGGTACGGGATGTCGCGCTCGCGCACGTATTGGATGACCTTGATCTTGCCTTCAATCCCGCGATGTCCGAATCCCCCCGGCACGATGACGCCATCCACGCCCTGCAAGGCCGCATCCACGCTGGCCTGTGTGTCCAACTTGGCAGTGTCGACCCACTTGATGTCCACCCGGGCGTTCAAATGCGCGCCGCAATGCGTCAGCGCTTCGACCACGGAGGCGTAGCTGTCTTCCAAGGTCGTGTACTTGCCGCACAAGGCGATGGTCGCGCGGCGGCGGGGATTGGCCTGGTTGTTCTTGATATTGTTGACCCAGATTTCCCATTGGCGCAAATCCGGCGGGGAGTAAATGCCCAGCGCCGAGTGCAGCAATTCCGGCAAGCCTTCGCGCTCGTATACGAGGGGGATTTCGTATACCGAACTGACGTCCGGCCCGGATATCACCGAGGCGGGCGTGATGTTGCAATAGGAGGCGATTTTTTCCTTGATGGACGGGTTCAACATTTCCGGTCCGCGCCCGATGATGATGTCCGGCTCGATGCCTTTTTCATTGAGCAGCCGCACGGACATTTGCGTGGGTTTTGACTTCTGCTCGTGCACGCCCTCCGGAACGGGGACGTAGGTCAGGTGGATGTAAATCAGGTTGTCCTCGCCCACGTCGCGCTTCAACTGCCGGATGGCTTCCAGGTAGAACTGGTTTTCCAAATCGCCCACCGTGCCGCCCACCTCGATGAGCAGGACGTCGGCGTGTTCGTTGCGCGCGATTTCGTGGAACCAATTCTTGATCGAGTCGGTTACATGCGGGATGAATTGGACGGTCTTGCCCAGATAGTCGCCGCGGCGTTCCTTGTCCAGGATGTTCTTGAACACCTTGCCCATGGTCAGGTTCCAATAGAACTTGGTCTCGATGCCCATGAAGCGTTCGTAATGGCCGAAGTCCATGTCCACTTCGCCGCCGTCGTCTTGCACGAACACTTCGCCGTGCTCGATGGGATTCATGGTGCCGGGGTCGGTATTCAAATAGCCGTCGCACTTGACGGGGATGACCTTGAGACGGCCGGAGAGAAGATTTCCGATGGAGGCGGCGGCGATGCCCTTGCCCAGTCCGGAGAGCACTCCACCGGTGACGACGATATATTTGCAGCTTGATTTACGAGGCTTGGACACGGGATTCCTTCCTGGCGTCCTGGAGTTCAGTAGCGACCATTAAATGCAATTATAGCCATTATCCTTCGCGCGACGATAGGACATCGGGTAAAATGCGCGATGCGGAATACAGCGCCAACGCCGCGTCCAGATCTTCTGGAACATCAACGGCTTGGCTGCGCCCCTGTACCGCCCAGGCTCGAACGGGCGCCAAAGCCAGGTCGCGCAACATTTCATGGCTTTCCAAAATTTCCAATTCCGAGGGTGGCCGAGTGCCATATTTTCGTAAAAATTCCTTGGAATATCCGTACGCGCCCATTTGCATCCGGGAGGCGAAAATCGACGCGCGGGGCCTCCGTCGATAAAAATCAACGATATATCCGCGTTCGTCCAAACCGGCTTTGCAGCGATTGGGATTGGCCATGTCCTCCGGGGAGGGGGCTTGCTCGTGCACAAGCACATGCGCCGAGGCGGGATCCTGCGCCAAGGCCCGCGCCAGCGCACGCAAAGGTTCCAACGGGAAGACGGGTTCGTCGCCTTGCAGGTTCACGATCAAATCCGATCCGATGCTTTCCAAATTACGGGCGATGCGATCCGTCCCGTTGTCGGCGGGGCCGGTGAGAACGCAGCGGAATCCGGCGGCCGCGACGCGGTCGAAAATTTCAGGGCTGTCGGCGAGACATACGACTTCGGTAAAACAATCCGCCGCGCGCGCGCGCTCCAAAGTATGCAGCAACACGGGTTTTCCCGCCAACGGTTGGAGCAGTTTGGCCGGAAAGCGCGAAGAGTTCAACCTCGCGGGTATAACGCAATCCACGCGCCCAATGCGTTCGACGCGCTCGACAGACTCGACCCGCTCGACATTAACCCGCATGGCGCACCGACTTCATGGGCTTGAACACCGCGACCAGGACTCCAGAGGCGATGACGCCGCCGGCGAGAATCAGCCGCGCGGGGATCGCCTCATGCAAGAGAAGTGCACCCAACAAGGCCGCGATGGCCGGGACCAGCAACTGGACGATGGCGGCTTGGGTCGATTTGATGGTAGGCAGGATGGTATACCAAATCGAATAGCCGATGCCGGAAGAGACCGCTCCGGATAAGGCCGCGAAAGCGAATCCGGCGGGAGAGAAATGATGGCCCAGGTAGATGAAACCCAGCAGAGGCAGGGAAAACAGCGCGCTCAGGAAAAAATTTCCGGCCGTGTTCGACACCGGATTTTTGGATCCTTTACCCAAGATGGAATACGCGCCCCAGCCCACGCCCGACACAGCCATCAGCAAGGCGCCGAGCGGGTCCGGCCTTTTCAGGCCCGGTGCCAGCAAATAAACCAACCCGGCCACCGCCAGCAGGATGCCCAGCCATTCATTTTTGGTTGGACCGCTTCCCTTGGCGATGGTCCAGCCTATCATGGTGATTTGGACGCAGCCGAAAAGGATCAAGGCGCCGGTCGCGGCCGTGAGGCGGACATAAGCCAGAGAAAACAAAAGCGCATAAAGCAACAGGAAGATTCCGGAAACACCTTTTCCCGTGAAAGCGGTTTTTTTTCCGGACAGGACGTAATTGAGGAGGTTCAATACCACGGCCCCGCTGAATAAGCGGATAACGGTAAAAGTCGAAGCGTCGATGGAATGAGTCGCCAGCGCCAGTCGACAAAGGACGGAATTAGAGGCAAAAAAAACCAAAGTCAAGGAGATCCAAAAAACCGTTTTCATCACGGAAAACGCGCGCATGTCGGTGGAGTGGCTCCGAGTCCGGCCGGTTCAATTGACCCGTACTCGATCAAACGGTAACACCCAAGTGACGTCAACCGCCCATGACCTTGGGGATGGAGAAATGATCCATGTTGACCGACGGGGCGTTTTTGAAGGTCTCGGATTTGGGAAGGCTGGGCTTCAATTCGTCGGGCCGCAGGGGGCGGGCGGAGGTGTCCACCGCCAGCATCGGCTCTACGTCCTTCAAGTCCAGCTTTTTGAGCACGGCCATGTATTCGACCAGTTGGTTCATGGATTCGGTCATTTTGGCGACTTCGCCTTCCGACAATTCCAAGCGCGAAAGCTTGGCCATTCTCAAGACCTGATCGCGATTGACTTCCATGCTTCCTCCGGGTGATGACCAGTTGGGAAAGGTAGTAAACGGGTGCGGGGACGGCGCGACGACAGTATCCTCGCCCAAGGCGCCTCTGCCCCACTTATTGCTAAACAGTCCCTCAGTAAACCGTCAAGGCCACGACGGCGCTGCGGAAAGAGGTCCCGGGAATTTCGGCCTGAAAGGAAAAAGTTCCCGGATGCATCGGCCATTTCAAGGTAAAAGGCGGTGGAGTCAATTGGTACTCCTGTCCATTGACGCGCCATAAAACGGAGGCAGGCTCCGGCGACACCCGGCATGTCAAGGGCAGCAGGCTTTGTCCCGCAGGCATTTCCGGATCGATGAAAAGGCGCGACCCTCCGCGCGGGGAAGTGATGGCGACGGAATAAGCATCGACGACGGGCCGGTGGTCGCAGGCGGGACTGTACCGTTCGGGCGCAACCTGCAAGCCCTGCTGGGCGGCCCAATCGTGGTATTGCGTGGGCAACACCAGGAACCGTCTGGATTCGACGGGCACGCGACAATGGGGATCGGCAAGTAGGCCGTTGCGCCTGTCCACGGACAAGGTTTGTTGGACGGTGCTGTATTCCAAGGGCTCGGTGCCGAGTTTGAAATACTCCGTGGTGACATAGGGCGTATTCCGATCGGCGCGCTTACCCGTCAAGCGGCAAATGGAGACCGGAATGTATCCACGCGGCGGTGGAAACTCGATATCGCTTAGACCGTCGGTTTTTTCCGGTTGCAGTGAGTAAAAGATTTTTTTCACCAACGCGGCCGCGCCGGAATATCCGCTCAGGCCTTTCGTAGGTGAGAAATCCACGTTCCCCATCCAGGCTCCGACGACGTATTTCCCGCTGACTCCCACGCACCACGAATCCCGGTATCCCTCCGAAGTCCCGGTTTTGACTGCCACGGGAAACGGATACTCCAGGTTTCCCCCGCGTGGAAATGAGGGCAGGCGCGCGACGGGATCGGACAGGTAGCGGAGGATCAAGCGCGCGATATCGGGATCCAGGATGCGCCGGACGGTTCCGGATGGCGATGCCGCATGGCTTTGACTTCCGCTCGAAAAATCCGCATGGGGTAACCGTCCAGTTACTCCGGTGACGGCATTGCCGGAGTCCTTGGGACCGGATCCCTGTAACTCCGCGGTTACCTGGGGCTTTGGGGCGTCCAATTCCCAGACCAGATCGCGCTTCTCGCCCGCATTGGCCAAGGTCAGGTAGGCGGCGCTGACCTGTTGCAGGGAACAATACAGTCCGCCGATGGAAAGGCCCAATCCATAATACCAGGCTTTGCCGTCGTCCGGTGCGAGCCCCAGGGCGACGCATTGCCGATAGAAAAGATCCACCCCCACGGACTTCAACACTTCGACGGCCGGTATATTGCGGCTATTGGCCAAGGCGTTTTTGTACAGCACGGGACCCATGAACTTGCGGTCGTAATTTTCGGGCACGAAGGAACGGTTGCCCGCGCCGAAATCAAAACCAAGATCGGAAAGAATAGTCGCGCCGGTGTATCCCTGCCATTCCATGCCCAGGGCGTAAATGAAAGGTTTCAATAAGCTGCCCGTGGAGCGCGGCATGCGCGCGCAATCGATGGCGCCGCCGCGCGGATCGAAATAGTCGACGGAACCGATATAGGCCAGCACCTCACCGGTTTTCGCGTCCAGAACCAAAGCGGCGGAATTACGCGCCTGCCATTCCCATAAGCGCGAGGATTCCCGTTTTAGAATGGATTGCACCGTATCCTGCATGGCCGAGTTCAACGTCGTCCGGATTTCTCCCAGCGGGTGTGGCACGGAGGCCAGGTTCGCCGCGCAAGCGCGCAGGAAGTGGAAATTGGTTTGGGCGCGTAATTCCTTGTTGGGCGGACGGAGCGATTCCAACTCGGCCAAGGACTCTTCCCGGCGTTCGCTGTTTATCCAGCCATAGTCGCAACTGCGGCGCAGAATGAGGCGGGCCCGACCTTGCGCGGCATGAAATCCGGCTGTGTCGAAAAGGTTGAATCGCGTGGGCGCTTTGGGCAAGGCGGCCAACAAGGCGGCCTCGGCGAGACTTAGGTCTTCCACGGGTTTATGGAAATAGCGCCGTGAAGCGCAAGCGGCACCGGCGATGCGGTTGCCGTACGGCGCCCACCGGAAATATTGGCGCAGGACGCCTTCTCGATGGAACCGCAAGGTGATTCCCATCGCCACGATGGCGTCATGAATCTTCCAATACCAACCGCTGGTTCCGCCATGTTGCAGACGCGCCACCTGCATGGCCAGAGTCGACGCCCCGCGACGGGGGGCTCGTCCTTGGTTGACGTGCCTGCCTATAGGGTTACCTCGAATACCGAATTGGCTACCTGAAATACCGGAAGACCTGACTCGCCACGAGAACAGGTTTTCCCGTAACGCCCCCGCTACTGCGCGCCAATCCAAACCCCAATGTCTGTTGAAGCGGCGATCCTCCGCTGCCAGTGTGGAGACCACCAGGTTAGACGGCAAAGTATCAGGCATTTCCCAGTAGCCGAAATCGCCTTTCTCGTTTCCAAGGGCGGCGATGAAATGATAGTCGCGATCCAGGAGATGCAAAGACGGCGGCCGCGACACCAACCGGATATCCCACAAGCCATGCACGGAAGGAATCGCGATTAAGCATCCGAGGATTCCGAATAAAAAGATCAAGACTCGGCGCGGACCGAACCCCAACCGCCTGCCATGCAAGGTCAGCCCTCCGAAGGCTTTGAAATGGCGTCGCAGCCGATTCAAACGTGGCGGTTTAAATAACCGGAGCCACTGGGAAGCAAGCATCCGGTTCGGCCTTTTATTCCGCTTTGACCACGATCTTCGCACCCGGACTGGATCCAAAAACGCCCATGTCGTACATCATCTCGGCGCGCGCAGAAGGATGGGTGAACTCGCCTTCCGTAGTCGCACGCAGCCGGAAATAAAAATCATAAGTCCCGGCCGCCATATTCTCGAAATAATACGCCAGGTGATCATCCATGAAACCCTGGTAATCGCCGGGCTGGGTGGTGACGCCGTTGGGTTTGGCGTCCGTTCCGGAAGTCTCCAGCCGCGGGTTCATGAATTCCAAGCCCGCCGCGAAGGGCGCGGTGACGGCCACGAAGGCCCGGTCCTTGGGGTTTTCCACGCGCACATGCTCCTCGATGATGTCGCCGGGACGCACGCTAAAGGATTGACCCGCCTTGGCGATTTCCAATTTACGATCGCCTTTGGCGGGGTTGACTAGGACCAACTCCGTTTGCACTACGAAGCCTTTTTGAATCGCAGGCGCTTCAGAACCGGGGGCCATGGGAATATATCGCTGGGACAAATGAACATGCAGCGGGCCGTTCTTCCCCCCGTTGTCCACGCGCAGTGCCATCGGACCGGCGTCGGCGCAGGCCAGGGAAACCGCACCGCGCTTGCCGTCGTTGGAAAATTTCTTCTCCGTCCCGGCGCAGGAAAATCCTCCCGTAACGGACGTGTTCCCTTGGGGTTTGGCCAGATAGTCCCGTAAGGCCAGCAAGGCCAGGCTGTTCGCCTGGGTATTACCCCAATCGCGGTCATCGCCCAAACGCACCAGTTCGTCGACCAGCATGGGCAATTTCTCGGGCCGTTTGGGCGCGTCGCTGAAGGCCTTCACCATGCCCGCCAGCGCCGTGATCTCATTTTGATGCACGCGGGCGCCTAGCCGGAAGGACCTTTGTTGGAGCCCGGCGAACACTTCCTTGCCGGATTCGGTGCGGAACACCGTTTGGGCCCACAACGTTTTGAACAGGGCATCGCTTTCCGACTTCAAGGCCCCGGGATTCTTCGTCAAAGCCGCATAGACGCGGGCCTGGCTCTGCAAGTCCGCTTCGGAGGTCGTGGCCGCCAACTCGCGCGCATAGCCCACGTCCAGCTCCCCGGCGTCGGCAAGGGCCAGCAGCGCGGAGGTCCGTTCGGCGTAGGCGTAGCCGTCGACGAAGTGCGCGAAGTCGCTGCGTATCCCGCGCTTCAGGGCGTCCATGGCTTTGCGGTAAAGCCCGTCGTCAAAGGGATAGCCCGCCTTGGAATTCGCGTTGGCGGCTTTGACCTGGGACAGGAATTCGACGGCATAGGCCGTGAGATGGATATAACCCTCCGACCCGGGCCAATAGGCGATCAAGCCGTCCGGAGTTTGGACGCGACCCAAGTATTCGAGCGTGTTCGCCACGTTTTTCCGGATGTCGCCCTGGGGAGCCTCGATGCCGTATTGCGCCCACACGTCGCGGTAGGCCAGCGCCGGAAGGGAGCGGCTGATGCGCTGTTCGGCGCAGTCGAAGGGGTAACGCACAAGTGACGTCATGGCGGACAGGGCCTTCAGGATGCCCAAGTCGTCGCTCAGCACCACTTGGCGCGACAAAGTGCCCGGCCGCGCCGCCTCGGCTAAGGCTGGAAAGGCCGCCGGCTTGCCGGGACCGGCCTCGGTGAAGGCTTGTTCCTCGACGGCGGGCCGATCGGGTTGAATCGGAAGTTTCAAGTTGAAGGCGTCGGACGCATGATCGGATTTACGCTCAACGGCCATGTTGATGCCGACGGAATCATAGCGCAGCTTGCCCTGGGCATCGAATCCGGGATCCGGAACCGTGAACCAGGTTTTCACGAGCGAGGGTTTATCCGCCGCCAGCATGATGCCGCCCACAGCGTCGCCTTCCTGTTTCAGGCCTTGCGCCTCGATTTTAAAGGCCGCCTCGCCGCCGGTTCCTTCCACCAGGCGCGCCACCCCGCCCGCGCGGAACCGATCGCCCGGCCGCACGAAGCGCGGCATGGCCGGCTGCACGATAACCGGCAAGCGCGTCTTGATTTCCGACACGCCGACTCCGAAGCGGCTCTGTCCGGACACGGCCACGGCGCGCACGGCGAAATCCGTGAGGTCATCGCTCATGCGCATAGTCACCACCGCCTTGCCGCTCTTGTCCACCAGGATGGCCGGATTCCAATACGGCACGGTCTTGAAGTTCTTGCGCACCGTGACCTTTCCGAAAAACCCGTCCTGGCCGCCGCCGCCGTCGCCACCGGGATTCTCCGGGACGCGCAGGTCGCCCATGATCATATTGCGGCCGTCACGCATGGAAATATGCGACTTCACTTCCGCCGTGAAGGCCGGCAGCGGGTCGAGAGGTTTTTCCTTGGCGAGCGACAGCACGGCTTGATCCACCAACCACAGCGCGACTTCGCCCGCTTGCGGCGTTCCATGGCTGTCCTTCAGATCGATACCCATTTGCACTTCGGCGCCCGGACGGACCGTGCCCGCATGCGTAAGGGCCACCTTCAGCGTATTCTCCGCCTGGTCGACGATAAGCCAGGTGGTGTTTCCCAAGGTTTGCGGACGCCCGGCGTCGATATCGGTGCCGTCCGGCAGGCGTTTCTCGTCGCTGATGCGCGCGCGCATCAACAGGAAGCTGACGGGTATTTTCGGCGCCATCTCCGGCGTCACGGTAAAGGCCAAAGTTCCCTGTCCATCGTTTACGTCCACCCAATGGTATTCCGGCGTTCCTCCCGGACGCTCAATGACGGCCAAGGCTACCGCTTTTTGGAACGGGCTTTTCAACAGGATGTGGGCGGCATCGCCGGGCGCGTATTTCGCTTTATCGGGAACGGTTTCGAAAAGCAGTTGCTCGGTTTTTTTCCAGGTAACCGGCTTGTTACCCGCCAGGAAAACGTCGGCCTGGATGGATTGCATGCGGCCCAAGCGGTCGCGGGCGCTGATTTCCACGATGTAGACGCCGGGATCCTGGTTGGGAAATTCCACGGGTACGGCCGCCGCCGCCGTCGTGACGGTCTTCTCCGCCGCCAAGTCCACGGATTCCTGGGTGCGGTACTTGGGCTTGCCCACCGAAAAATCCGTCTCCTGCAAATAGGACGTCCAGGACATCTTTTTCAATTGCACCGAAATCTTATGCCCGGCTGCGAACTTCCCGTCGATGCCCATCGCCGCGATGTCGGCCTTGATCGAAGCGGATCCGGTGATATGGCGGTTGACCTTCATGGCCAAAACGAAAGGCGGAAGGGCAAGAAACGTAATGCGGTTGGAAACGGTTTGTTCATCAACGTCCGTCACCGTCGCCTCGCACACGTACTTGCGCGGATTACCCGCCGTGGCGCTTTGCGGATTCACGGCCAACACCGACTGGCCGTTATCGTCGGTCACGTCCTTTTGTTCCAAGGCCCCCTGTTGCCGATCGGGATCGACGGCGCCATAGCGACTGTCCGAGGACAGGAGATATCCGGCAAGGCCTTCCGGCGTATACGCGAAAGGATAAGACACGACTTTCCAGGCCACGGGTTGTCCCGCTACCTTGCCGCCCGCATAGTAGGCTGCGTTCAGCTTGATGGACACGGGACGATCATTGGCGGTTTTTTCCGGCCCGTGCAATTTGATTTCGAATTTCGGGATGCGGTAGGCGTCGATTTTGAATCCCGTTTGCGCCAGTACGCTTTCGCCTTCCTTGGGATAAGTGCGTACCAGCTCCAGGTTATAGTCCCCGGTGGGCAAGCCTTTTTCCACGAGGCTGTCGTTGAAGCTATTGAATGACGAAAGCTTGACCGGGAATTCGTATTTCAGCCCTGCCGGACTTTGGATGCGCGCGGTAAAGCGCACCGAAGTCCCGGCCGCCACGCCAGACCCCGAGGCCATGCCGGATCCCGGCGCCACGCCCGTCCCGGGCGACAGGATCGGAGCCTGGATTTCGCCATGATACAAGCTGCGCGCGAAACCCTTGAAATAAACGGTTTCATCCGGCCGGTAAATGGGACGCTCGGTGAACACGAATCCCGCCGGAACGGCGTCCTGCGTATAGTCGTAGGGTTTGGCAGACAGCCATTCCAGCCAGGAGGACTGATTGGAATACCAGTGGTTATTGGCGAATTCCGGAGGCGCCTCGTTAATGCGCGTATCCAGCGCGAGCACATCGTCCTCAAGTTTCACCACGACGCGTTTGACTCCCGCGGATTTGAATTTTTCCCAAGCCACGTCCGCATGCTGGATAACGAGCATTCCCTGCGCGTCGGTTTTGCCTTGCAACAGGGTTTTGAATTCCTCTTCCAACAGGACCTCGATGCGGATCTCCGCGCCTGCGATGGGTTTTCCCGTGGACATGGACGTGACCGTGAAAAGCACTTCCCGCTTCGACTCCACCGTGCTCAAAGCCAAATCCGTGGCCTGAATCCGGACATAGGACCGTTCCGTGGAGCCGTCCAAGGTGCGAAAACCGACCAGATAGGATCCGGGTTTATCCGTGCCCGCGATTTTCGCCAGGATGGGTTTTAGGTCGATGTTCTTATAGCGCGCGATGCCTTCCTTCTCGACGTCGATGACGGCGGAATAATGCGGGCTGCCCAGCATGCGGATATGCGCGGCCATGTCGTATTTGTTCAAGGGGGCCAGGATTTTCTTTTCCTCCGCAGGTTCCTCGCCAGGACCGGGCGGCATTTGCGATTCATCCACGGCGACGGCGGAGTTGGGAAAGGGCCAAAAGGCCTTATGCAGCGGATCGATTTTGTAGACGCGCAGATCCAAGCTCTTGATGCCGTTAATGAGGAGCGGGAAATGCTGCGGCCCGATGCGTTCCACCAGCCCATGCCCCAGCGGCCAGCGGGCGTATTGTTTATCCAGAGGCTGGTAACAGAAAAAACCCGCCTGTTTCTGCATTTGCAATTTGCGTCCGTCGGTGTCGCGTATGTCAACGGGAGCGATGACGACGTTATAGAGTTTTTCCTGATCGACGGTCAGCTTGACGGTGAGCCGCGTGCCGGACAAGGACCAATCCATCTGGCGCGGGGCGGGCGAGAAATTGAGCAGGCTTTTCACTTGCGACAAGGAAAGCGAGGCGGGATTGGCCGAGAAATCCAGGACCAACGCTCCGTCCTGGCCCAGGCGAATGGCTTGATCGCGCCCATAGCTGCTGCCTGATCCATTCAAGGTGAATTGGTATTCATAGGTTCCCGCGCGTTCCAGCGCGAACTCTTTGCGCGTATCGCAATAATAGACACGCCGCGCATCGAACAAGGACGCGTTCTCGGCCAACCGGACGACGGTGCGGATGCGTTGGCCATTGGCGAAGGGCTTGTTGAAGACGAAGGTATAGATGGCGGCCCCATGCCCGGAGCGCTCGGACGTTTTGATGTGGTAATCCGATGGCCCATATATTTTGGGATTGGCGTTTTCGTTCCCCGGCAAAGTCGAGACTTCGAAAGTGACCAACTTGGCCAGCACGGCCGGAGCCACGGGTTGGGCGAATTCCAATTCGACGCGCGAGAACGGCGCCAAGTTCGCCACGCCGGGTTCCGGGGAGATACGCTGCGGCGGAGAGAGCAGAGCCGTCAGCTGCTTGGTTTCTCCGGAAGCCTTGATGGTATAGGATTGCATGGGCTTCCAGGGCACGCTCGGCCGGAATTCCAAAGTGCGCGGATCGAGCCAACGATATTCACCCGGTTGCACGGGGCGGAGACTGATGAACGCCGAGGCGTCGTCTTGCGGACCCGGTCCGGCGGGATGCATGTCGGAGTTGTACATCAGCGTCAAAGGATCATACTCGCGCAGAAAGGCCGTGGGCATGATTTGCACCTTGCCGGCCACTGCGTTCCTGACTTGATTGAGATCCGCAGGTTTGTAAGCGTAAGGTTTTTGATCCTCGGCAGCCTTCGCCGTCGTCGGCATTACGATTAAGATGAGGGCTCCTAAAGCCAAACTCGCCACGCTCGGCCATCCGCTGATTCGACGCATCATGTTATTCACCTTCGCCTTCTCCCTGGGTCGATCCGTTGGAACCCGAAGAACCGTCCGCGCCGGCCCCGCCCGGCGATTGTCCGCCGTCGTCACCGGCAGTCTCTACCGTAGCGTTTTGCGCATCCGCATCCTGTGCCGCAGCATCCTGTCCCCCGGCACCCTGTGCCGCACCGCCTTCCCCATCCTGGACTCCGGCTTGGCCGCCTTCTGTCCCTCCGTTCTCCTGGGCCGTCTCGCCCGTTGCCGCGCCCTCTCCATCGCCGTTCTCCGCGCGGAGGAAACGCTCCCAGGCCGGACGACTCCGTGCCTCGGATGCTTCGCCCCCGCGCTCGGGTTCCGGTTTCGGCCCCGCCTCGCCGCTCACGATCCACTTGACCAATTTTTCTGGTGGTTCATTCGGCGGGGGATTCTGGCCGAACAAGCGGGCCGTGATATCCGTTCCCTGCGCGCCCTCGGGCACGCGCACCCACAAGTAATAACGGCCGATCGGCAGCTTGGTGAACTCCTGCTTGCCTTGCGCCACGACGTTGCCATCCGCGTCGTACAACCTCGCTTCGGCGGTTTCCCGGTTCATGCGCAGACCGATCCCGATTTCGGAAACCTTGCCCACGTTAAAGGCCAACAGGCGGCTCTGGCCCGGCCCCAGATAACATTGCACGGGTTTCGCCTCTGACAACGATTCCAGCGGACGATGGATTCCGGAAAGCACGCTGCCCGCGAGGCTACCGCCTGGGATGGAGCGAAGCCCCAAGGTATACCGCCCTGGAGGCAACGGCAAATCCCAATTGAAAAGTTCCCAAGCTTCCTGATAGCGGACCGGCGCGTTACCGTTTAGCAATATCGCCGTCAACGGCGAGGGCGCATACAAATTGACATGCTGGGTATCGGATAAAGTGAAGGAGAACCAGTTCTCGCCGTCCTTGAGCCGGACTTGCGACGCCAGGGATAATTCGCCGACTCCCGAGGGAGAAAGAGATGCGCCCCATTTACAGGTCATGATCGACGCCGCTGCCCCGACGGCCGCGTCGGGCCGATCCGCGCATAGGTCGGCTTTGGCCCAACCGGAAGCATGGTGCAGGCGTATCAGACCGCCGGGCCCCACTCGGGCGCCATCCGGTAACTCCAAGTGCAATTGACCTTGCGGATCCAGCCATTCCATACCCGTGGCGGATCCACGGAAATAAAAGTTACCGAACGATTCCGGTTTTTCCGAAAGCGCTATCCACTCCGCGCCCGCCGCGCTCCACTGCGTTTCCAGTCCGTGTCCCGGAGCCAGGCCTTCCCCCCCGGATCCGCCGCCGATTGTTGCGCCGGACATGCCACTGGACGCACCGCCGTTCGCGGCTTCCCATTTAAAAGCCGACATCTCAAACCGCGAATCCGCGCGGGCCGCCAAAAGAAAAAGTTCCCCACCGTTCATCGCCGGTATATCGACTTCCACAGTAACGTCGCCGGGCGCCATTTCCAAGCTTCGAGTACCCTCCGCGCTACGTAACACGGCTGTTCCCTGGGGCGGAATCGTCAAGTGCAAACGCCACGCGCCCTTGGCCAGACGCCATCTCCGCGCCCCAGGCTGACTTGCATTCCAGGCCGATATACCCGCGGGCAAATCGCCACCGTCACTGAGTGAGAGCGATTGGCAAGCCAACCGCGCCGATGGTTGAACCGCATCCGCGGAAGCATCCGCGTTCCACAAGGCCACCCGCGCGGGATCTCCCGGTAAGGCGACGACAGCCGCATCTCCGCCTTGCGCCCACAATCCCGGTTCCACCGCCAATCCCGCCACGCGCAAACCTCCCGTTCCCTTCGCGGCCGCATCTTTTGCGGCCGCAAAAGATGCGGCCTCGCCATTCGCCCCCTCCCGACCCGTGGGCTCGCGCAATAACCCCAGAAACGGAAGGGCTCCATCAGACGTCGCCGTAATCCAGGTCACCGAACCGGGCTTGGAATCCAGGGCGACAACACGCGGAATGTTCGCTCGCAAAGTAAAGTTTTGCGGCTTCCCGCTTTCCAGCCGCAGCGTAGACAACTTGGCGTGAAACTTCCCCGCCGTTTCCTGGCGGAACTCCAACCAAGCATACCGTTGGTTCGCCGTGAACCATTCGCCGCTTTCGCCCAGGAAAGCGCTGTCGATGGCCGTAGAAACGGCCGCGCCCTCGCCGGTCAAAGGGTTGGAGGACTGGACTCGGAAATGCCCGGGCGCTTGCCCGCCCAAGTCGATTTTAAACCAAGCCTTAGATTCGCGTCCCAGAGGTTCCGCCTGCGCGGAAAGACCGGATTGCGCCGTCGCCCAATCGGCGGAAACGGATTGAGGTACCTTACAGGTTACGGTAACCGGATCGTCCACTCCATTCTCGGACCAGGCCTTCAAGCGATACAAGCCTCCGGCTTGGCGCGGCAGGCTCAAGGAAGGCGAGATGCCGCCGGTTTGGGCCACGGGCCGCCACTCGCCGGAGGACGAATCGTTTTTTTCCAGCGACAGCCCCACGGGGGATTGGGCTTGGGCCGCGCAAGCAATTAAGTCGCCGCCGCCATCGAGGCTCAGGGGAATCACACCCAGTCGACGGCCAAAATTGCAGGCCAAAGTATTGCGGTTGGTTTGGGATTTTCCCGCCTCGATAGTCCTGGACGGCATCCCCAAGGTGTCCAAAAGCGTGTCGGCCCGGGTGCGCAGGAAAACCGTGGTTTGGGTGAAATTCTCTTCCGCCGCCTCGACGCGCAGGAAATACCGCCCGGCCTTGAGCGCGCGCGCGATGGAAAAATTCCAGTCCAGGTAACCGTCATCGTTTGAAGCCAACACGGTTTTCCCGTCCCCGTCCAGTAGGGTCGCGGCCACGTCGAGCATGCCTTGGCTGCCGATTTCGGCGATCCCGGCCTGGCCCATGCGCACGGCGAAGGTTTCCGGTTTATGCAAATCGTAAGAGAGGCCCGGGATCAAATCGCGCGTCGTGACCGATACCTGGTAAGGCGCGAAGTTTTTGGCCTTGTCGGGACGGACCAGGATGCGATAGGCGCCGGAAGGTATTTCCATTTTCCGCGTTCCCGACCAAACCGCGAGCGTGGAATCATTGCCGTTCCCCGACGTCGCAGTAGGTTGCCGTACCAATTGCAATTGCGCGTGGAATCCTTTGCTCACATTCAACTTGGCCGTGATGGGCGCGGGCAGATTGAATAGGAAGGTCGCCGGCAGGGAATCTTTTTTTCCAGGCGATTCCGTCCACGTCGATGCCAGGGGAACGTTCAATACCAGAGGATGCGGGCCTTTTCCCTTAATGGGCTTTTTATCCGTGATAGCCGTCAACCGCGCAATGCGGCGGCCATCCTGCGGCATCGGCAGGGAAATAAGCCGGTAGGCGCCTTTGGCCAGCGGCAACTGCTTGGCTCCGTCTCTGACGGCCCCGTCGCTGACGGCCGGTTCGAAGGGCCACCCCTCTTTATCTTCCAGGCGGATGGAAAAGTTTCCGCTTTGGCCCAAGGATTCGATGCGGTACGTACCCGGCGTGGGAATATGCAAATCGTACGCCGCCCCTGCATAAGCCTCCACGAATTTGCGATTATCGATATTGGCTTCCAACTCTCCCGCTTCCGATAGTGCGTTTCGAAAAGCGGCCAAACCCAATCGGCCCGCCGTGCTTCCCTGAGTCGCCACCGTCACCTGGTATTGACCCGGCAACAGGTAATCGATGAGCATGGCGTTGCGCCCCACGCCGTTCGATGCCGCCTCGCGCGAGAAATGGCGGAAGCGATCGGCCAAGGTGATGCGCGTGTCCAAGCGTCCGGTGGTTTCGATGCGGTACAGGCCCGGCTCCGTAACGGTGACGGCGAAGGGCCGGTCGCTGTTCCGGTCCAAGTCGAAATAAAAGGGACGAGCCTCGGCCCGGTTTCCGGAGGTAGTGGAGGATGCGGACGAAGCGGACGAAACCGAAGCTGCATCCAGGGGCGTGAAACGCGCGTGTGCGGCGCGCTTGGTGTCCGGAAAGGCCGGCGGAGAGCCTTGGGGTAAAACCTCGGGATTCCGCGACGACAGGAGCAGGCAGCGGGGCTCGGAGACTCCGCTCAGGGTAACCTGAAAGTTACCGGGTCCGGCTGTGACCGGATGATCCACCGATTTGCCGTCCATCTCGAAAGCGACGTCTTTTCCCGCCGCGTCCGTTACCGCCAGCCGACGGCGTCCGTCCAGGCGTATCGGTACGCGGATTTTTTCTCCAGCCAGGCACCAGACGCTGAGGGGAATGTCGGGGTTAATGGGCAAGGGCCGCGCGGCGCCACCCGTGAATTCCGGCGCCTGGGAATTGAGGAAGGCCGTGTAATAATCGGTGGGGCCGGTATGGATGGAAACGAACCTTACGGCGGGGCGCGGCGCGTTCCAGGATCGGTTGTCGGCCGCGCCCAGGGCGGATTTCCCGGCGGCGATGGCCCCGCCCAGGAGGCTGGATTTTTCCATCACCAGGGTTGCGACGCCTTTGGCATCGGGAACGATTTCCAATAAATGCAACCCGGCATTGAGCGATAACGTTTTCGCGCCCGAAATCCATGCGCGTTCCTGGTAGGCAGGCGGCCGGGTGTAATAAAAGCGGCCCAGGCGCCACTTAAAGGCCGTGCCTCCGGGAGTTACCGTGTATTTTCCATCGCCGTCCACCCACACGTAAGTATTCACCGCGTCCAACAAGTTGAAACGCCGCGCAAAAGTCTGCCGATCGGAAAGCGTATCCGCCTGCATGGCCACGATGGCGCCATTGGCCTGGTTCACCACCACGGAGGTCGCGCCGATTTGGTCGTGGTAGTCGCCGGAATGGAGGGAGGAAACCCACCAGTCCACGGACGTGGAACCGGTCCAACTGATTCGATACAGCCCGAAGGTGCGCAAGGTAAATGTCTGGCCGGGCGATCCCGTAACCCGCAAGATACGGTAACGTCCGCTCCGTTCCGATCCCAGGTTCAACAGGGTGCGCGCGGCGCTGGACTTGGCGAAAATGGAATCGCAGGCGATTTGCCCGGCCGGAGAAAGTTCCTTGGACCACCGTTCCACCGTGCCCGTAAGGCGGCGTTTGTCCGGCGCCTCCAGGACGATCTCGGCGATGGTCGTATCCAGCATCCATTGCGCATAGCCTTCTGCGGGTAGGGCCGCCGTCACAGTCGAATTGTCCGCGAGGGATTCCCAACCACCACGGACGACTAAGGGATGGGCGTCACTGCCTTGCGACCAGGGTCGTCCGGGTCCTCCGTAGGTGCAGACGCGATACAGTCCTTTGGGTACCTTGGCGGCGAAAGCCAGCCCTGACCACGGCGTTTCCGCCTGGGGCTGCGCGCTAAAGGCACGATTATGGGTCGGCACCAGCCATTCCCCGTCGCGCCACAGGGCGAGTTCCGCCAGATTACGTCCGACCGCCTCGACATAAACCGTCGTATCCGATCCGGCTTCAAACCAATAGCCCGTTTCCCGCCCGTCGTCCAGCTCCGACCGGTTATCTCGCGCGGGAAGCAAATAGGACTGCGCCGATCCGGGCGCGGGTGAAAAGGGAGACGCCGTAACTTGCGCGTTACCCGAGGCGTTTTTCAACCCCCGTACCGTCAGCTTGTAAGTCCCGATGTCCAGGAACAAATCGATCCGGCCATGCCTTTGCCCCGGTTCGCCGTCGTTGGCGATCACGCCCGTGCGTTTATCCGATACCGCGAGGGAAACCGGTTGCTCTCCGGAGGTCCGCAGGGAATAGCGGCCCCAGGCCTTGGCCGTGAAAAGGACCTCGTGCTTTCCGGATGCGGGCACGGATTCCATCCAGACCTTTACTTCCGGATTGCCCGGCGTGCCGTTGGACGCGGCCCTCGGCGCGGACGCGGAAGGGGACGCGGACGCAGTTGTGGACGCTGCGACGGGTGCAGTTGCGGACAATGCCGCCAAAAGCACAAGCACAGCCAGGCGCGCGATGACAAGCAGGCTTGCAAAAACTACCGGGTTAAAAGCCGGCATAAGGCGTAAGGGATTGATGCGGAAGCGAATCATGGTGCGGTCCTGACATGGAAGGTGGCATGCGCCGGAAAGCGTGCGGACTTGGCGATCATACGGCATCGTGAGGCGTTACGAACGGAATGATTCCATCGAAATAAATGAAAGTTACGGATCTAAAAACGGATCAAATGGGACGCAAAAAAGACGGGAAGGAATGTAGCTAAAACGACGATTCGTTTAAGCGACAATTTGCAGCTTCGCGAACTTGACCATCAGTACGCGGCGCACATGGTCGGCGAAAAGCACATGCACGCGCGCGCCTTCACCGGAACCGTCCATGGCCATAACTGTTCCGAGTCCGAACTTGTCATGCTTGACTTTTTGTCCCTTACGGTAACCCGCGTCCGCTTCTTGGGAGAAATCTTCGTACTCGGGCGTGGCGGAGGATCCGAAATCAAGATCCTGATTGCGCTGTTTGGCATAATCCTGGCGGGCGAAGCTTTTGGCGAAGGGGCTTTGCAACGCCGCTCCGGGCCGTATGATGGTCAAGTGCTTCCGATCGATTTCTCCGAAAAAACGGGAGCCACCCGCTTCCTGGTACATGCCGTACCGGCGGCGGCGACGGGCGTAGGACAGACTCAATTCCTGGCGCGCGCGCGTGACCGCCACATAAAACAAGCGGCGCTCCTCCTCCACGTCGCCGTCGTCACCTTGCCGCAGCATGGGAAAAAGCCCGTCTTCCAAACCGGTGACGAACACGCGGGGAAATTCCAGGCCCTTGGCGCTGTGCACGGTCATGAGAATCACGGCTTCCTGGTTCGCCTTCAAGCCATCGGCATCGGAGACGAGCGAAATTTCCTGGAGGAAAAGGTCGAGGTCTTCGCGGCGGTTCGCAGCATCGGCGGATTCCTTTCCAGAGCGGAGGCCGGAGGCGAGCGGCTCGGATTGCGATGCCGGGCGAAAGTCCGCAGCGGGCTGCTCCGAATGGGACTCAGGGCCTGCGCCATCGATTCCCCCCGCGTACGATTGAGGCGCCCCGAAATCCTCCTGCTGGCTTGCAAAACCACCAGTCGTCAGCGGCTCTTCCTGGATCTGGTCGGGCACTCCTGTGGATTCTCCCGCGGATGCCAGCCCGGGCACCTCGTCGGCGGTCCCGAGAAAATCGAAATCCAGGGCCAAGGGAACGGAAAGGGAGGATACGGATTTTCCTTTTCCAGTAACACCTGAGTTTCCCGTAGCTTTAGAATTACCTAGGCTTCCGGGTTGTCCACCAACGAGCGGCGACCCGGCTCCGGTTTCCGAAGCGGAACCGGCTTCCGAAGCGGAACCGGCTTCGGGTGGAAACAGGCCTTCCTGGGTTTCGCCCGCAGCACGGCGACGCAGGAAGTCTTGGGCGGCGGAAACCAATTCTTCGATGTTGGCCAAGCGATCCAATGCCTCATCGGTGGCTTCTTCCTCCAGATGGGCGCGATACCCGGCGCGGGAAATGATCTCGGCGATGAGTTCGGGAAGCGGCGTCGTCGCGGCGGCCGCGCGCAAGGCGTCCAAGAGGCTGACGAATTCGCCCAGGCGTTTTCCGACTCCGGCTGAAACTCCGGCTTCAGTATTGCCGGCGGCTGACCCGGCGGAACGCAGGGCGTCGATGAGGGGTAACCCGGCGGCTACGGCGTAATCCTGGATGGCGGAGACGGTCTTGTCCCCGATGCCGCGCTTGGGCACGTTGATGATGCGGGCCAGGGCCACGGAGTCGCGGGGGTTGGAAATCACCCGCAGGTAGGCCATCAGATCTTTTACCTCTTTGCGCTCATAAAACCGCGTGCCGCCCACAATGAGATACGGGATGCGCTGGCGACGCAATTCATCTTCGAGCACGCGACTTTGCGAATTGGTGCGGTAGAAAACCGCCGTATCGCCGGGCTTAAAACGTTGATCGTCGCGGATGCGCCGGGCCACCCAGGAAGCCTCGAGGATTTCGTCGTCCAACTCCAGCAAGGTGACTTTTTCGCCGTCCGGATTGGAGGTCCAGATGGTCTTTTCCATGCGCTGGAGATTGTTGCGGATCACGGAGGCGGCCACGCCCAGGATGTTGCCCGAGGAGCGGTAATTCTGTTCCAGCTTGGTCACGCGCGCTTCCGGAAAATCCGTGCGGAAGGACAGGATGTTGCCGATGTCCGCGCCGCGCCAACCGTATATGCTTTGATCGTCGTCGCCGACCACGACGAGGTTGTGATGCCCGCCCACCAGCAGGCGGATCAACTTGTATTGCGCCTTGTTCGTGTCCTGGTATTCGTCGATGAGGATGTAGCGGAATCCGGACGCGAAGACTTGGCGCACTTCCGGAAAGGCCTCCAAAAGGCGAATGGCCATGAAGATTAAATCGTCGAAATCCATGCCGTTGTTTTTTTGCAACTCTTCCTGGTAGCGATGGTAGAGATGCGCCATCTTCTCTTCGTAGCGATCCTCGGCTTCCAATTTGGCCTGCTGCGGGGATTGCCCCAGGTTTTTTTGACGGCTGATGAAATGGCGGACCGCGTCGTCGGGGTATTGCACGTTCTCATCGAGGCCTTCGGCCTTGAGCAGGCGCTTGACGAAACGCTTTTGATCGTCGGTGTCGTAGATGGTGAAGTTGGGCGTGAAGCCCAGATGGTGGGCGTGGAAACGCAACAGGCGGGCGCAAATGGAATGGAAGGTGCCGACCCAACGCAATTGGCCGGCATAACCAATTAAATTGGTGATCCGCTGGCGCATTTCCTGCGCGGCCTTGTTGGTAAAGGTGACGGCGAGGATTTCCCAGGGGCGCACGCCACGCTCGCGGATGAGCCAGGCGATTTTGAAGGTGAGCACGCGCGTTTTTCCGGAGCCGGCGCCCGCGAGGATCAATTGCGGACCGGGCGCGTGGGTGACGGCCTCCAACTGCGGCGGATTCAGGGCTGCGGCCAGGCTCGCGGCATCGAGGCGGACCAATTCGGGCATTGCGGACATGGGGGGAATAAATAGCAAAATCGAGGGTGGGGACAAAATTCTACGGGTGCTGGGGGAGTTGTATCCTTCGTCCATCCACGGCGATGAATCGGTCTTCCCATATAAAACCGTTTTGAGGTCGTGAAACAAAAAGTTTTCGAGGGCTAGTGATGCTATATCGCTGTATCGCATTGGTCACCGAGAGCGCGCGAAAAGCATTCACCCTTCCCCAACCATGGTATTTGTCTTTACCCGGTGTATCTTCAGTCGGTATTCCTACCTGGTCATCAGCCGTGGAAGTCAGTATTTGCAGTATTTGGGCTGGGCTGCGGCTTGGATCTTGGGCCAGTAACAAGGCGCATACACCGCTGACGAATGCCGTGGAAAAGGATGTGCCGCCCCACAATCGAGCATAGGGATCCGAAGCCGTATCATCCAAGTAAGGCACCCAATTGCCCGGAGCCACTAAATCAAGCCGTGATCCATAATTGCTCCCAGTACCATTTAAGCGGGTATGGTGACTGAGTTTGTCATCGGGATCTGTAGATCCCACGGCAATTACTCCTGGAATCGAGGCCGGGTAATTGATGAATTCTAGATCATCATTCCCCGAGCCGCCCACAAAAACCACGCCTTTCTGAATTCCATATTGAACCGCCGCCTCAAGCCCGGACGTCCGGCCGGGTAATATAAAGGACATATTTACCACTCGGGCGCCATTATCGACTGCGTAACGTATGGCTTCGACAAACCTACTTGAATCAATTGTTTCACCTGCCACGATTTTGATTATCATGAGCTTACAATGCCAGTCGACACCAGCAGTGCCAATATTATTATTTGCATTTGCACCTATCAGACTGGCCATAGCAGTTCCGTGAATTCCGACATCACCAATATCCGCATTATTATTAGTGAAATTCCATCCTCTAACATCATCTACATACCCATTGTGGTCGTCATCAATTCCATTACCAGGAATTTCACCTTTATTTACCCAGATCCTGCCCTGGAATTCAGGATTGTTCCAACGGCAGCCGTCATCGATTATTGCGACGATAATATTCGAATCGCCCTGGGTGATATCCCACGCGGAGGTCATTTTCATATCCGCACCAACCTTGGCAACCTGCACACCATTTACGCTTAAAGTGCCGTCATTATGAAATGGCCACTGTACCGGAAACATAGGGTCATTGGGCGTGAGCGCCCAAATCCCAAGATGAGACGAAAAACAAAGCGTTATGGCTGCGATGCTGTATCTTCGCATTATTCCGATCCTCATGGAATAGATAAACTTTCGACCAATACATCCGGTTCCAGGCGAATGGTTTTGCCTTGAACCGTTCCATAAAAAGTCGCTTCGCCCACTTGGTTCGGTCTGGAGTTTACATCGATATCGGCGAGAGGAGCCTGCAACAAACCAATAAATCGCGAATCCGTCCCTAAGCGTAGTCCAGTTGTTTGTTGGCTATAAAACCGAACTTGTGTCGGCATGGAACCGGGAACCAAGGTCATAACGAATCGATCTCCAAAAGACATATTGTCCCGGACCTTCACGATGAGGGGGCCCGATAGCGCATCCAGGTTTATTTTTACATCGGGTTGGAGAACCAAGGTTTTAAACTGATAGGTGCCCGTTTTTAAATTCAAAACCCCGTTCGCCTGCACGGACAAGTCTCCGTATTGTCCAGGATTGAGGGAAAGGGTTTGGTAGTTTCCCACATTAATGTTTTGAGTGCCAGGAACCGGAGCGGTTTCCAAAATGGGTTTGCATGGCGCTTGCGATGCACCCTGAGTAATAGTCCCCGTTACCGTTGTCTGATTTCCCCGGCTTAAAGTTCCCACGGTTTGCACATTGCCAGCCACTTGCGCGCGATCACGCAGAAGTGCAGTCCCACCGGACAATAAATCCCCCAGCAAATAAGTATCAGCTCCGAGTTCGGAGTAGGTTCCACCTCGCACAGTGCCATTTTTAATCTTACCCCGGTCCCCGACCCATACGGACTGGTCGGCTAATAAGGCGGCGGACTCCTGGCAGGATTTAGTCGGCGAAGTACCATCAGAGAATGTTATGGCATCGTTGGGAATATGTACGGTGACATTTTGATTTATGGGGCTACCAATCCATATACCCGTGATTAATTCCCCCGTTCCAAGATTCAGCGAACCCACTTGAGTGAAACTGACGCCATCGAGACTGTAATAAATGGTGATAATCGAGCCTACGCGCTTCTCCCGCAGCCAAACCGATTTATTCGCAAAATTTCCGCTTAAAATGGTTGAAGTGGAAGCTTGGTTTTCACTCGCTCTTTGCACGGCAGTGATTTTCCCATCACTTCCAAGCAGAACCGCAATATGAGGCGAACCCACATTCGTGGATTGCCGGGTATCCAATCCTATAGAAGTTCCGCTGGAGGGGAAATCGGTCGGATTTATTTTGATAGTAATATCGAAGTTTTTCCCTGCCGCAACCGTTACATTGGAAAAGCCTCCGACGTCTGCGGGCGGGGTCGGTAGTCTTGGAGTAGTAGTCGAAATATCAATTATTTTATTCCCGTGGTTCCATGTTGTAGTACCAACGCCTCCACCAATTTTATTGTCTAACCAGGGCAATGACGGTCCGTTTCCCAGGGCAATTTGAATAGTTTGATTGGCAGGAAGCGTCGTGGTATTTCCGGCTTTATCCTCGGCAACATATTCAATCTTGTATTGTCCATCTGGTAAAAACCATTCGCGGAACTCTGTATTATAGGAAATGTCGCTGGCCTCGAACGATGCCATAGTGGGGTCGATTTTGCCGTCCGGGTTTAAGCCCGTAATATTGCCATTTCCGTCCACAGTAATATTGTCAAAATAAGAAGGTGTTGACTCCTGCTCCTTTGGCGGTAAGAATGAGAGAGGTCCTTGTGGTATAAATCGGATCTTCAAAGTCTTAACTTGTGAGTCGAAGATATCCGAAAACTGGCCCCCTTGAGGTGTGCCCGGCTTGTACGACATGGAAAAATATTCCGAAGAACTGTTAAAGGTCGCGTAACCTCGCTGATCCTGCCATGGTTTTACAATGCTAAAGGTGGGCGGCTTTGTATCGACAATAAAGCATGCAGGGGGGCTGATTGTTTGATCCAGCTCCGACCCCGCCCGATCCTCAGCAGTAATTACCACGCAATACAACCCATCAATGGCCGTTCGATTGGCGCCCGTGAAATCCCAATAGTCAACAATATGCTTGCCGAACGTCAAATCATCACCAGTCAATGCTTTCGCATAAATAACCTGATCGGTAGGGCTATAGGATGCTCCTGATACTTTGCTAACACTCCAAGAAATATATTTTCCATTGGAAACCAATCCCTGAAGATCATCGGTTACCGTGAACGAAATATTTGCGGGTTTACTTGCCAATGTATTGTCAGAATTGAACTTAGGTGAGTAGTATTCCATTTGCGAACCTTCGCTTAAGTCGTTACCGTCGCGTGCCCCATCGAAGTCGTTGTCTTCACCATCACACTCCGGCATACCTGGCGATTGAACCGGCCCCTGAGCAGCGCAGGTGTTTTTCGCCTCGGTACATTCCGCAGGATCGGTTATGCTGGCATTCGTACAGATTTGGTTACAATCTATGGGTGGATTAATTGGAGTACTCGTTGGACCTTGACAGTGATCATTGGCGGTTAGGTATCCATCGCCATCGAAATCCCCAACTAATGGCGGGCTTTCAACTTGTATTAGTGGCGACTTGGGATCCACATAGAAAGGAACGAACTTTATGACGTTTTCACCGACTAAGTTCACCAGTTTGAATATTAAAAGTTGATCCGGAGCCACGTTTCCTAGAGCGTCTTTTCCTAATTGCGTCGAACTGAATGTGAATTGAAGAATATACCGGTTGGGTGTGCCCGTTGAAATGAGCCGGAATTGACCCGGAGCGGGTTCAGAATTCACTAGAGCAAATGGCGTTTCTCCAGTCAGGCCCCCAAGAGCGAAGGCATTCAGTGTACTGGCGCCGTTGATATCCGCGTCAATGCTGAAGTAATAGGTTTTCTGGGTTCCCGTGGGTAGGCCTCGAATCGAATTATTCAAAAAGGATGTCGCTGAGCTAGACCCGTCAGAATTAACTTGGTGGATAGGCAGGGGTTGGCCGTTTATCACAGTGGCGGATGCCGTTTGGTCCTGGCCAAAAGCACTGCGCACTCTAAGCCGAACATTATTTTCGCCAATCTCAAACGCGCTTGGATTCACTGAGGCGAAAACAAGAGAACCCGTCAGATTATCGCCGGCGTCAAGACTGTATGTACTAGAATAATTATGGTTTACGTCGAACCAACGACTATCATATTTTCCAAAATCCTGGTTAAAAGCAAGTAGAGACCATGGCCCCCCATTCACCGATACGTCGACAGTGTCATGGTTCATGTAATATTCTTTCAAATTTCCGACAATTGTTTTGGGATTTTGAGTGATGGCGTTCATTTGAATTATGCCGTTTATATTCGGTGGCATATCGTTTAAACCAACTAATGCCAGGTGATTCTCAAAGTAACCAGGAATGGACACGGAACCATCAGACTTCACTCTTTCGACGGTGTAGTTTAGGTTATTTTCGCTGTGAAGATCATCTTGGTATGATAATTGATTTTTCCCGATTGCACCAAGAATTTCCAGTTTTGTTTCGCCATTAAGGTAGTTGAAAATATCTGCCTTTCCAGGTTCGCCAATGGAATGAGCTACTGCATTCCAATGCTCAGTATAAAGCCGGCGTGTTCTCGTCCGCTTGGAAGTTGGGAAAACGGAATTCATGTCTTGGCTTTCCCTGGAAACTATGAAATCGGAATTATATGCCCAGTACGCAGTCCCGGTAAATCCAATTGCAGGCACCCCCCATCTAATGGCTCGTCTTAAATATGTTGGATTCCAGGAAGAAACAAATCGGTAAACATTGTATCCGGCAACCACCCAAAAACCGGCTGCCACTGTTGCACAAAGATTTCCGACCCCAGTTGATAATCCAACATAATTCACGTAGGGGATCTGGACGCCGTTCGTATAGGTTGGTGGAAGCGCGTCTACTCCTCTCATGGTATTTATAAAGGAACTTCCTGGTTTAAAGTCCGCATACACTGGATCTTGGTATGATATAGTTCCACCCATACCGCTCTCTGCAATTTCAAGCCCGAATTCAGTTAATATTACTGAGAAAGCCGCCGCGAAAATTAGAGATGCCCAAGTATCGCTTGAAACTATTCCTATCACCCATGTACTAAAAGCCGTAGCAGTGCCTAGCGCCAATAACCGGCGTCCCCAAGGAGTCGATAAATTTGATCCACTATATGGAGTATCCAAAGTTATTACTTGATCGATATAGTCGCGCAGGCGAAAACTTTTTCCTGAAATCGTTGACGACAATGTTGGGTCACCACCCTCCTCAATGGCGGGGAAATATCCCCCCCACTGTTTCCAATACTCCTCATCTTGCTTCAACGCGTTTGTGACTACAAGGCCGCCATTGCTATGGCAGACGATTTTGATTTTGGCCTTCGGGTCTCCAACCCATTTCCAATCCCCATAATATTCATTCAACATTTGTATGATGCGAATGCGAACAAGTTGAGTCTGGCCGCCGAAACTGATGTCGTAATCTTTGTCAGTTGATGTAGGGTTCGCTCCACTTGAGTTAAAGTTGAAATGAGATTCAACAACTCCAGGGCCATCATCACTTTCGTTGAAAAAATAGGGGGTATAGACTTCGACAAAGGAGTGGTTCTGACCAGTGTAGCTACCTGGTTCTTCATCGGGAGAGTATTGGTTTTCCAACCTATCGCCCCCGCATGTAGGCTCCGTTACCGGGCATTCAAAGCCTTTATATTCCAATACATCTCCATCGCCTAATTTTTGATGGCTGACAGAAGGGTAATACGAACCGTCTGGTCTTGATTTTGGGTAGGGTTTCGAAAATGTATTTGGATCAAAAGCATAAATGAGCGCGTTCCCAAATTTAACATTATAAAGTGGCGTGCCATCATCCCCAACCGACTGAATGATCGTACTTATTCTCGCAGGGGTTTTAGTTTCATGTTTTGGATTTTCGATTCCCCACGTACCTTGGGGAGTTGCGTTAAACCCGTGGACTAATAAAATTGGGTATGGTTTATAGGCGAAGTCCTCATCAATCGATTGGGCGTCCAATATTCCAACCGATAGCCAGAAACATAAGATTACTAGATTACGCATTACTCATCCTTAATAATTGAAGGCGAAATGTTTTTTAGCGAAAGTATATCATTTAAATTTCCAACAAAAACCCCAGTTTCACTGCCTCCTAGACCGACATTCTTATATAGCACAAAGTTTCCTGTATTTTTTGAGTAATCAAATCCATCTATACCGTCGTAAAAAGAGTTACCCATGCTTATCAATTCACTAGCAATAGTTTTGTTCTTTAGAGAATCCGTGTTTAGCAAACCCAAAGCTCCTCTAACGAATGTTTGAAATATTATTTTTCTGTTCAGAGGAGAACGCCCAAATACATGAAAAACATTTAATACTCCCAGCGATTCAGGCAAAGCCCCATTCAAGCCGTATTTGAATATTGGAAAAGGCCGTTTTCGAAGTGAAGATACTACCCCATAACCCATTTCGGTTGTATCATTAAAGAAGAATAAATCCCCGTCATTACTGTTTTCTATTTTGGAGGTGTCTTTGGTGCTCATATTCATTATCTGAAGCTTACCTACAAGATATTTGCGGCCGCTGCTCAGAAACCCTCGAAACGGAGCAGAAAATATATTTTTTTTTGTTTCAACGTTGAAAATCGAAGTGATTGTGTTGCTT
>JADGQO010000215.1 GCA_017881725.1 Fibrobacteria bacterium | reverse complement strand
GCCGTGAGGGAGTTGGTGACGAACATGACGCCGCTCCGGAAGAAAATCATCCAACTATTCGGGCCCACCGCCTGCCGGATGCACGGGCTAAATCCCGAAAGTGCCTTTTAGGGTCCAGGAATGTGTGCTATAACAATTGGTTGATTTTCAAGTTTACACTCGAACATAAATCTTACCAGCATGATTTCGCCTACTGGTTGACTACAATTCGGGAATTCTTGTTATAGAAGGGACTGACTCAAAAAAACGGCCCCGTTTTGGGGCCGTTGTCGTTTAGAATAAAAATGGTGGAGCCATGGAGAGTCGAACTCCAGACCTCCTGCGTGCAAAGCAGGCGCTCTACCAACTGAGCTATGGCCCCAATAGGCGGTAAAGATCGCATAAATCGGACGAAAGGTCAACCTAGGGTTTTTGGAGTTGCCGTCCCCGCATCTCCCAGAACATGTCCGGGGCGTTCCCGTCAGTGGGCCTTCCCGCCCATATGAGATGGCCTTGAGGTTGGCCTGAAGAGTTCATAAAAATTTCCGTTCCCATTCTTTTCGCGGATCGATTTTTTCGCGATGCGGATTCCGCAAGCTCGACGGCGCGGCGGGCATTGATGAGCTCTGCTTCGAATTCCGGCGTCAATATTTCGCTCCTTCCGACGCTGACGCGAGTGAGCTTTTGCGGCGCAGGTGATAGCGTTAAGGGCAAGATGCTGTCCGTCTCGGCGCGAGGGACGATCCAAAATACCTTGAGGCCGCGTTCGACGGAGAAATAACTGCTTTCCCAAGTGTCGAGTAACGCGTTGGCCTCGTCCGTGAAAATGCCCGCTGCGACCATGGCCTGTCGTAAATGATTGCCGGCGTCGGTCACGGCTCCGAAGTCTCCCGAAACCGGCGGACGCGCGACGGCGACGGATTGGGATGCGGCCAAGGATCCTTCCCACCAAATGGTAGGCGCGGTACCCATGGGCAAGTCATGAGGCAATTCATAAACCATGGCGTATCCGACATCGTGAATTCCCTGGTTGGTTACGGTGAGTTTTCCATCAGCGGTGAATGCCGGGTTGGAATCGGGAGGCAGCACGTGGGCCCGCCACTCGATGGACCCGCCCCGGAAGGCCATGCACGAATCCGGGAAGCTGGCTTGCGTCGACGAAGAGATTGGACAACTTTTCGCCCCGGTTCGATGCCAAGGTCGTGAACGTTCCCCATTCATGCACCGTCAGGGAGTCTGCCAACGCATCCGAGGGCACTGCCGCGAGCGACAACAGTCCGCACACGGCGGATTTCCAAAGGCATCTCGTCCAACACACTGCTCTGGATGTCATGGTTTTTCCCCTTTGGCAAGCGCATGAATGAAACGAGGCCGCATGGTGAAGGGATCATTCCCTGTTGACGGACTCCGCCGGAAGCGTGAACTTCCCTGACGTGGCCGTGGGAGTTTATACGGTCCTGTTCTCGGCCGTGGACGGGCATTATCTGTCCCTGCGTCTGGATTCGGTGAGGGTAACATCCGGGGTAACTACCCAGTTACCTCGGGTGACGTTGGAATGGAGCCCTTTTGTTGCGCCTCCGACGCCTGCCGGCTTACGTGTGACTTTCGACAGCGCCGGTTCCAGCCATGTGTCTTGGCGCGCGGTGATGGTCGCGAATTTTTCCCACTACGAGTTGGCGCGTGGCATTCCGCGAATTGGCGGACGGCCTGTAGACTTTGACCGCCGAGGTTTTGGCATCGGGACGCAAAGCCTGTCGCGTCGGAATTATTCCCAGCGCAACAGGCACTCTGGATACGCTGGACCTTAAACTCCCCGGACTGCTTAAAGGCGCGGCGACACGGCAAAGGCTTTGGGTTTCCACGCCGTTCAAGGGCGATGAAAATATCTGGAGCTGACGAAAGTGGCCATGGCTTACAATCCTTCCAAGCCCCCTCCCGCGCCCACAGGGCTGCGCGTCAGCGCCTATTCCGCAGGAATCGTAAACTTGGATTGGAACGCCATCGGAAATTATCCGTTCCTGACGGGGTATCAAGTATCGCTTCTGGTCGGCGCGGCCGGCGGGGATTCCACCGGAAAACCCATTGCCTTTATCGTGCCTTGAAGCCATTCATTATCTTTTGTCCCATGTGTCGCAATAATGAAACCGCCTTTAATCAAGAATCCATCCACCAATTCTGGTATCCGGGATATATGGATTTTATGCCGTCCCTTCAGGCCAGTCCTTTCACGTCACACGCCGATTCCATCTTGTGCGGGGCAAAAAGAACTTGCCTGATACTCGCTTGCGCCGTGGGCTTGTCTTGGTCCGCGATCGCGTCCTAAGCCCGTATTTATTGGCTTGAATTCACGGGACTCCACTCCGCCAATGCTGACGGCACTGACGCCAAAACCTTGGTGCCCCGAAGAATCGGGACCTGGTTCGCTTAAGCGTTGACGCCCTTGGCGTCAGGATGGTCGGCGCGTATTCCGATATCGTCGACCGTGACGGAGCCCTAGCGTTTCCACTACGCAGCTCTGCCCGCTGACATCTCTTCCCCCCGGGGATCACATTTTAGCGTATACGGCCTGGGCGCTCCCCTTGCGCGTCTGCACGCGAAGGCTGTAAACGCCCGGACGCAAATCGCTCAGATCCAGGAAGGATTGTCCGTTGCCGCGCAGAGAGGCGATGCGCGCTCCGCTGACATCGATAATGTCCACCTGGAGGATTTCCGCCGTGGCCAATATGCGAGACCCGGAAAGCGAAAATACATGGCTTACACTGTATTGCCGGGCTGCGATATTCGTCGACCCCGAGCATTGTTTCGGATCGTCCTTGATGAAATAGGCGCGGTAGGCCGTGTCGGTTTTGGTCATGCAACCCACCAGGTTCAAGACTTCGATCGAAGCGAATTCCGTGCTGGTTCCTTCCATTTGAATTGAGATGTAGCCCGAACCCAGTGCCGTCGTGCTTCCCGGCCCGCTGGAGGTGTTTGTCAGTCCTAGCCGGATTTGCGTGACGCCCAACACCGAATCCCAAGCCGTGTCGGGACGGCTGCGCATGTAAAACGTCATTGAAGTGGAGTCGATAACCCGGTCCATGGCGTATTCCCAGATATCCTTGCCCGGCCAAGTGGCATTGGTCGAATTCGCCCCTTTCGCCGGAGTCGTAGAGGAGTCGTACGCCAAGCTATGGAACTTGGACTGGGTGCAATGATGGCCCGTGCCATCGGAATACCATTGCCCATGATAATTGACGCTGGTATTGACGAGGCAAAGGTTCGAAGTCGTGGTATTGGGCGGGGACCCGTCCCCGTAGCTCCAATATCCGATCAATTGGTTTTCGATCGACTTGGGATAATCCTGGCCCTTGTCCATACTGGCCGCAGATTGGCAATGCAGCATCAATCCGTTGTTTTGGATGGTCCAGCTTCCGGCGCCGCCCGCAAAAGATTCCTTCGTGGGGAAATGGTATTTCGCTCGAACGATGTAATCGGAATAAGCGGTTTTATAAAATAGATGACCATAGCCGTAACTGGAGGTATTGCTCACCGTATCCGTTACAATCAGCCGAGGCTGTCCGTCGGAAGTCTCGCCGTAGGAAAAGCTGTTGTAAGGATTTTCGCCCGCGGCATGGCCTTGGATTTTCGGAGTCCAATCGCTGAGCTTGGTATCTCCCTTCCTCAGCATCTGTATCCAGTTCGAATCATTCGGCCCCGCGAACACGGTCGTCAGCGCGGCGGCCAAGGTCAGTGCGCCATAAATAACTTTCATTCCCCCACCTCTCTATCCAATATTGGTCCCTGCAAATATAAGGCATCGATCAAAATTTCGGTAGCCAAATAGCTTCCCAGCGACCTAGAGCGTCCCCGGGATCACGCAACCGGCCGCAGGAAAATTAAGAGATTCCCAACCGAAACGCGATAGGTGTGGGTGTTTTCCGGGAGTTAGTCGAAAGGAATGAATCCCGATGGCGTGAGGTGCCTGGGAAAAATTTGAAAATTCGGCGGATATTCACCGAATTCAAAAAATTCAAAATCCATTTTTCCTGCCGTCGCGCAGCGCTCCAAAGCAGCAATCCGCTTTTGTCGACGTCCTGCCTCTATTTGCGCACGTAAAGGTTTTCGTGCCGCCCCGAGCGATTGTCCTGGATACTGACTTGGGTGTCATCCTCATAGTAATGATAGTTTCCCTCGGGACCTTGCTTGTCGATGGAGACTTGGCGGCCATCCGAATAATAGTGGTAGTTACCGGCGGCCCCTTGCCGATCAATGGACACCTGGCGTCCGTCACTCCATTCATGCGAACGATTATATCCGACTTCATCGCGGCGGTCATGGCGGCAGTCGCCGTCATTTTTCAAAACCACAACCTCTTGCCGCACAACTTCTCGGCGAGGTTCTTCGCGCACCACGGTCACTTCCCGGTCGCATCCATGATGGCGTTCCCATCCCCGGCCATGCATTGAACCACGACCGTGATCACGATCACGATCATTTTCAACAATCACTACGTCCGGCTTGCGGTTCTCGACGACCACCACGTCGGGTTGGTGCCGATGCCCCCATTCGGCGCCTACCGTAATGACCCCACCGGGGATATCATGGGTCATTTGCACGTCGCCGGATACTTGAACAGGCGCTTCGCGGCGGTGTGAACCGTCATTGGCCAGGGCGCTGATTGGGAAAAGTCCGGCCAGGGTCATCGCCGCCAGTTTGCTTTTCAGGTTCCACGATTTCAGGGTCAGGTTTTTCATCTTCAGCTCCGGGATAAAGTTCCTGACTTCTCTCATAATCAAGTTGCATGCCAATCGGACTTGACCCAATTTTTGGAAATTTCCACGATGGAGGCGGCGAAGCAGCCACTGAGTTTACAGAGATCAGTCCATCCGGTCCACGGGCTGGACAGCGGAATATATCGCTGCAACCGGAAGCGACGAGCGGAAGAAAATTTCGGTGTGATCCGAATTGTTGATTATTGATGAAATTGGGTTTCACGAATACTGGCGGTGAATTCTTTAGCCCAAGCGTTCGTCCACCCATAGTAAATGGCCGGGCGCGGTTAAACCATTTTAAGTTCCGAAAAACCTGCGAAGGCGGCAAAAAAAAGACCGGAAATTATTTGCATAAATCTATATTTACCAACTGGTTCCAAGCACAGGATGGCTTGGCAGGATAGCTTAGGTTACGGTCGGCCAAGGTCCTTTCAGGGCCCTCCGCCTACCAGTTCGTTTCGACCGCGCTTCGGCACGGAAGCCCAGGACATGGGAGTTTGGAGTGATATCATGCGGATGCAGAATCGTGCAATTTCATGCTTATGCGTGATTTTCATTTCAATATTTTTAAGTTCGGCTGGCGCGCAAACATTTTATTGGAATCCTTCGTCGCCCTTGTTGAATGGCGGGGGAGAAGCCCAGCGGGCCTGCAATTGGACCGCCACGGCGGCAGGCGGCGGGGCCTATCCTAAATCGACCCTCGACGATGATTTCAGCGGAACCTCTTTATCCACCGTTTGGAATATCGTGGACTTCGATGGGTTTGCGGATACGCCCATCAATCCGTATGTCGTGGTCAGCGCCAACCAACTGACCTTGCGCGCCTACGGCGCGGACGTCTGGCAAAACGTCAATCAATATGTGGGTGTTTCGCGCACCGACATTACCGGAGATTTCGACGTCTCGGTGGAGGTCGTGTCGCAAACCCAAACCAGTGCCGGCGCCGACCCCTGGGCCAAGGCCGGTATCATGATGCGGAACAGTGTATCCGGCACGGACACCGGCGGATTCGCCATCGTAGCGGTCACGCCTCTAAATGGTGTTGCTTTTCAATACGATTCGAATGGAACGGTCGGTGAGCTGAAAACCTGGACGAGTGCGGCCGGCGTGGTACCTTGTTGGCTGCGCCTGGCGAAACGGGGAACTACGGTCTCGGCCTATTACAAGACCGCGCTGGGTAATCCGTGGACGCAAATCGGTACGCCGCAAACGCCCCAAAACACCGCGGCAAATTCGAATATCGTCCTATTCGCTTCTGCGCATTCGACCACCACCGCCACGACGGTCGTGTTTGACGATTTCACCGGCGGCGGCAATATCGCAACGACCGGGTTGGATCTTAATTTCGGCGGTGGCAGCGGCGCGAACTCGGATTCCGCTGCCCGATTGACCGGCCCGTTGTCCGCCAAAAGCGTAACTTTCGCGGGCTCCAAGATGGCATTTGACTTCCTCACTTCCACGTTGTCGATCACGGATACAGCCAATTTCGCCGCCGCTAAATCCATAACCGCCGGGACCGGTCTCCTGGCCTTTATCGAAAACGCCAGCCAGAAATTGACGCCGCGGGCGAGCACGGTCTTCCCATCGATATCTAAATCCGGAAGCGGCCTCCTGACCTTGGCCGGCAGTTCGATGACTGCGGGTAAATTGACCCTGACCGACGGCGTGCTGAGTTGCGGGGGAATGAATCAGGAATTCGCCGGGCTGTCCGCGACCGGCGGATCGATCAGCGGCCTGGACGCGGCGGACACGCTTACCTTTTCCGGAGACGTTAAATTTTCGGGGTTGACTGCTTTGCCTGCGACGGGAGCTATCCAGGTGCGCGCCACTTCCAAGGCGCTGAACTTCACCCCGGGAACCGCCCCATTCAATCACCTGATCCTGTGGCCCCGGCCCTTGACCGGCAATGCGGCCATCAAGGTAGGCGCGGGAACGTTGGACGTGCGCGGAAACATGATCCTCCTCAACGAGAAAATCGGGGCGGGAACCGGATTCAACGGCGACGTCGATTTCGGGATCGGTAACCCGAATGTTACCCTAACGGGAAATGTCCTGCGGGCGGATAACGGGGCAGCCGCCGGCGTGGCATCGCTCCGGCTGTTCATGGGAAAAGGGACCTGGACGACCAAAGGGGATTTCAACCTCGCTTTGCCCGCGGGCCTGAGCGCGGACAGTTCCACTTTGGAATTCACCGCCGACGCGCCGGTGGTGCAAAACGTATCAGTCGGGACCGATACTTTGGGAGCGGTACGCCACACCGGAACGGGCACCCTGAATCTGGCATCGGCCTTTCTGGCGGGATCATTCGCCCAAACCTCCGGGGTCCTCAACCTGAACGGTTCCAACCTTACGCTTACAGGTTCGCTGACCATCAGTAACGGAACTGCTGCCTCCATCCTGGGGTTAGGCGGACGTACGCTCAAGACCGGCGGGGACATTTCCCTTTCCGGCACTTCCGCTGCCCAGCTGAACATGAACCCGGCGACCGCTTGGAAGGCGACTGCGGCAGGAAGCCTTATCGCCGCATATGCCGATATCGGGAACAGCGATGCGTCCGGAAGCAAAGCGGCCGGCTCCGCGAGCGCGACTTGCGTGGATTTCGGGAGCAATCTCAATTGGAGTTTCCCAGTGGCTCCGCCTTCTTTCCTGGTCCAGCCGCTGTCCAAAACCGTGGTGGTGGGCCAATCCGTCGGCTTCAAAGTCGTGGTTTCCGGGACCGGTCCCATCGCTTACGCCTGGCGGCGGCAAGGCGATACCACCGTCCTATCTAGAACCGATAGCCTGAGCATCGTCACAGTCAGTGAATCCCAAAACGGAGCACATTATTACTGCACCGCGACAAATTCCGTGAGCAGCGTCCCGTCTCTCGACGCCGTGCTTACGGTTTTCGTGCCGCCTGTCATCGACGTTCAACCTGCCAATGATTCCGTCCTGGTCGGGCAATCCGCTTCCTTTACGGTGACGGCCCATGGGACCGCCCCGCTGCGCTATGCCTGGCGCCGCACGGGCGCCCCGGCTTTGGTTTTGGGCACTGGTCCGACGTTCACCATCGATACCACGTTGGTGGCCCAGGATGGGTACTCCTACGCTTGCACGGTGACCGATACCCTCGGCAGCCTTGTCGGCAGCGTGGTATCCAATCCGGCAATCCTTTCCTTGAAGTTCCCGCCGCGCATCGTGCTCCAGCCGATTAATACCACCGGCACGGCAGGGTTAAAGGCGACTTTCACAATCCGAGCCGCAGGCACCGCTCCGTTGGCTTTCGCCTGGACACGGTTGGGTGATACCACCTTGCTTTCCTCCGATTCAAATTTCACGGTGGGTCCGCTCGGCCTGACGGATTCCGCCAGCTATCGGTGTAAAGTCTCCAACTCGGTCGGCAGCGTGACTTCCAATACCGTCAAACTCACTGTCGTGGAGGTCGCGACCATTGTCAGGGAGCCCGTCGACCTCAGCAAGTTATTGAGGAGTAAAGCCGTATTTACCGCCGGGGTGGAAGGGGCCAAACCCCTGGTCTGCGCGTGGAGGAGAAAGGGCGACACCACCGTGATCTCCAGGGACACCCTCCTGACCATCGATTCCGTCAAGCTGAAGGACAACGGCGCCATTTTCATTTTCACGGTTTCCAACGACTACGGCGCGGATACCAGCCGGGAAGCCGTGCTTACCGTGGTTTCCTGCGATTCGGTATTCAAGGTGACACCGGAAACCCTTACCGTGGATGAAGGCCAGCCGATTGCCATGAAAGGCACGGCCGCTTGCTCGTCCGCCAGGCTTTGGAGCGTGGTTTCGGGTCCCGCGCCCAGCATCCTGGATCCTGAGGTTGATTCCCTGAACTTATCGGCGCCCCGATTGATCTCGGACACGGTCATCATATTCCGTTTCAGCGCCCAATACGGAGCCGTTTGGCAAACCAAGGACGTAACCGTCAAGGTACGTGCGTCCATCCCGGATCCCAAATTTTCTCTCCCCGCCCCCGGCAAATGGGACGGCCTGAAGACTTATGTCATTCGACCCACCTTGACCAACCTGGCGGCCCTCAAGGCGTCCAGTTACTCCTTGCCCCTGCACTACCAGTGGTTCCTGTCCGCGCCCATCGCCGACACGACCCAGGCGGGCGATTCCCTGTCCCTTTCCAAGCCGACCCAATACGGTAACTTGGATGTTACCCTATGCATGGACAACGGAGGCGTGTCCACTTGCGCCGTGCATACCGTGCAGATCAACCTTCCTTCCGTCTCCTTGGCTCAGCGCGCGGCGCGCTTCGGGCCGGTGTACCTGAATGGCCGCGTCTTGGCTTGGAACGTCGACGCCGAGGTGTTGGTCTGGGATTTCCATGGCCGCGTCTTGTGGCGGGGACATGAAGCCGCCGGGAGCATTGTAACGCTTCCCGAATCTGCGGCCATCGATCTCCTGAGCGGCAGGGCGCGCATGGAAATTTATCGATAGCCGGCTTTCAACATCCTGTTTAACCAGCCCCGCCCCGGTCCCTTTCCTCCCTTCCGGGGTATAGACAAGCGAAAGTCCAGTTTATACGTTGAAAACGACTTGCAGGAAGCCCTCCCCGCCATCGGGGTGGGAGCAACGGCATAGCCGTCGCTCTTGGCATGGACTGAATTCCATGCCGGCATAACGAGGAATTCCGTTTAAATCGGAAGCGAGCTCGTCGCTGTAAGCGGTACGAAACCTTCAACGAACGGATTTCCGGACTGCGGAAATCGAATCGTGACCACTGGCTTTATAGGCCGGGAAGGGAAGGAAGTAGGCTGATGCGGGATCCGTTCCGCATCGAGACCCGCAAGCCAGAAGACTCACCTGCGAGACATCTAGTTGGCCTGCGAAGCCGGGGTCGACGGAGCCGCTCCGATTTTTGGAATCGGAATTTTCTCCGTTTATTTCACACAACTTCGCGCGCCTGCACACCCGTTTGGGGCGCGTCGGCGAGAGTTACGGCGGCCCCGCTAGGAGTTTCGCCGATGGCTCGGAGTTTCCGTTCCCATCTCGACATTAGGATTTTTTCTTCCCGGGCCATACCGCCAGAGGCTGAAGCGCGCGCAATCCAGCGCCACTGGGCCATCGCATTAGATCGCGCGATCCGTTACGGCTTGGCCATGCGCAGCTCTTCATCGAGGTCGTTCCGGTTCGCGGAGTTTATTCTCGCATCGGCCATGTGGGTGATGGTTCCGCTTTGCTCCGGCGCGGGCGCCGCGCAGGCGCGCATGGGCCGGGAGGGGGACACTTTGGAGTTACCCCAAAAAAGCGTCTACCGCGATACATCTGCGGATGCGGCTCCGGTGAAAACGGAATTGGTTCCCACCGACGAGGATCGGCTTACGGGCAATTTGGGGGATCTCCTGCAAAGGATGTCCGGAGCGCATGTGGTCCGCACCGGCGGGATCGGCGACTATCTCGGCGTATCCCTGTGGGGCGGCTCCGAGCAGCAGGTGAACATTTACGTCAACGGCGTGTTGCAAAACCGAGCCGTGGATCCGGCGCAATTCCTCAGCGAATGGGATTTGTCGCGGGTGGAAAAAATCGAAGTGTATAAGGGCCTCGTGCCCGACAACCTGGCCGGAGCGCCCATGGGCGGAGCGCTGAATATCATCACGCGAGAAAGCCTGCCGGGCGTGGGAACGCAGGCGGCGGTAGGCGCGGGATCCTTCGGAAGCTGGAAAGGCGAAGGCGGTTGGAATTATCGGGGCGAATCCTCGCGGGCGCATGTCCAAGCGGTCCGCGATCAAAGCGACGGGGATTTTAGTTACTACGACGACAACGGCGCTGAATTCCAAACCGGGAGAAATCCCGATGGCGTCGGTCGATTGGGACCGGATGACCTCATCCGGAAAACCAGGCGTAACAACGCGGCGGAATTTTCTTTGCTTGATGGCAGTTATTCAATCGTGCCCCCGTCCATTCCAGGGCTGGAAATAGGCGCGCAATCCGAATTGTCCTGGTTGCACAAACAAGTTCCCAGTCCCTACGCGAATGTCGACAGCACGATAAACTTTTCCACTTTCCGCGAGGCGATGAAGTCTTCCGGTCATGCTTTCGGCCGCTGGGAGCAAAACAATCGGTCGCTGTCCCTCGATTTGTCCGGAGCATTGAATAACGAACGGTACGTGGATACCGGTGACGTGCGCAGCCGGATTGGCCCGGCTCCGAACCGGGATCGGAACACCTACCTGGATTTGCAGGCTTCCTTGTCGGGAATGCAAAGGATCTCCGAGGGCTTCACCGTCTCCGGATTTTGCAATTACGGCCTGTCCGGATTCCTGTATCAGGATCAAGCAGCCGCGAAAACCTATCCATGGTTGGTGCGCTACACCGGCGAAGGGAAAATTTCCCCCGCCTATCGGACAGGTCATCATGCGTTCCAAGGGGCCGTGTCCGCGCTGCTGGATGTGCAGGAGTATGACGGAATCGCCTATGCCTTGGGCGGTCAACGCTTGCCGAACGAGGTTTGGGGGCGGCATTGGGCGGCTCAGGGTGGTTACCAGTACAAGCCCCGCGCCGCATGGTCCCTATCCGCCCAATTGGGCAGCGCCTACCGAATCCCGACCTTCCTGGAAAAGTTCGGCGATCGGGGAACCGTATCTGGAAATCCCGGCCTTCGGGACGAGGAGGGCGTAAAGGCGTCTTTGGGACTGCATGCTGAAAGCTCCCGCTGGGAGTTGGACGCGCAGGTTTTCGGCAGCGAAGGCAGGCGCATCATCACTCTGATCCAAGTTACCGACAATGTCCTGAAATACAGTAACACGGGTGCTACCCGGGTGATTGGAGCGGAAACCGACCTGGCCTGGAAGCCCAAAACCTGGAATCGAACGGACTTGGGTTTGACATTGGAAAAGGCATTGGCCGTTAACGGCGACGCGGCGAACGCCGAGTATAAATTGATTCCCTACCGGCCCCAAAGCCAAGCGTCTTTGCGGGAATCTTTTTTCAAGGGGGGATGGACCCTGGCCGCGACGGGATATTACCAAGGCCTGGCCTTTCCGAGCGCAGCCAACTATCCCAGCATTTTCGACTCCTACAGCCACAATACGGAATGGCAATCCCGCGTGGATCTTTCGCTCTCCTGGCGGCGGCGGCATTTCCTGGCTACCGGCGGGATGAACAACGCCTTCGACCAAAGGAATTTCGACTTCTTCAACTACCCCTTGCCGGGCCGCAGTTTCGCGGCGGCTTTGCAATGGACGCTTTAACCACATTACCATTCATAAAGGATTTTGCATGTCATACAAATCAGAAAATTCAAAACCTACACGGATTGCCTCGGCCCTTGGCTTCGGGGCGATGCTGGGATTAACCGGTTGCATTTTTTCGACCGATAACGGCGGATCCGGTCCGGCTTCCACTCCCGTAGCCGTTGAGAAGGGGATCCTATTTGCGGTCACCTCCGACTATCAAACGGCAGGCGGCTATGCCGTCTTCGGATTGGACAGCCAGTTCGTGGACAAGAGCCACGATACGCTGTTTAAGGATGTTGGCGTGCGGTATTTCGGAGGCGATGACATCATCCTACTCAATCGCCTCGGCCGCGATAATATGCAAATCATCGGCCGCCATAATCTCAAAACGGTTTTGCAGTTCAAGTTCCCGGCGCTTTCCAACCCCCAGGACGTCGCATTGAAAGACAGCCTTTTCTATGTCGGTTTTTACGCCGATGCGAAAATCCGTGTGTACCGGCAAAGCGACGGGGCGCCCAAGGACTCAATCGATATTTCAGCCTACGCGGACACGTCCGACCATCTTCCCGAAACGAGCCAGCTTTTTCTTCATGGCGACAAGTTGTACGCCATCCTGGAGAACCTCGATACCAAGCACGATTACGCTCCCTTGCAGGCCAAGCTCTTGTCCATCGACCTGAAGACGAAAGCCATCCAATCCCTGGATCTTCCCTTCGGGAATCCGTTATCCATCGCATTTGATTCCACGACGGGAAAACTTTTTATCCCATGTTGGGGGGTGGTCACGAATCCTGACTACACTTTGAAACTGGACGGCGGAATCGTCGCCGTAAAACTTTCGACCTTCACCGTATCGGATACCTTGGCCACGGAAAAATCCCTGGGTGGCAGCCTAAGTAAAGCCGTGCTTTACAACGGCAAGTTATACATGGGCTTGACCACGGCCAAGGACTCGAGTTTCGCCGACAAGCTCATCGCCATTAACCTCGGGGACGGGAAGGTCACCGAAATTTTGCAAACCGGCGGCTATGCCGTTAACGGTTTGGTCGTGGACGAAAAGACGGGCACTTTATTTTTCGGAGACAAAGATTTGGGATTGCGGAAAATCGATCTCGCGACCGGATTGGAAAAGCCGGATTCCAAAATCAAGCTGGACTTGCCTATCATCGATCTCGCCATCGTGCGGTAAGGATTCAATAAACTCCACGCGCGGTGTTCAGGCCGCGGGTTTCCGATTCTGGTAATCCAAGATGATCTTGACGATGCGCGTCGCCGATTGCCCGTCGCCGTAGGGATTGGAGGCAGAACGCAATTTTTCGCGCGCCGCCGCGTCATCCAAAATCAGGCGCGACTCGCGGACGATATCCTCGCGTTTGGTCCCGACCAGGCGCACCGTGCCGGCCTCGACGGCTTCCGGACGCTCCGTCTCATTGCGCAATACCAACACCGGCACGCCCAAGGTGGGGGCTTCTTCCTGCACGCCTCCCGAATCGGTGAGGATCAAGTAGGCGGATTTTATCATGTGCACGAAATCGAAATAATCCATGGGCGGAACGAGATGGACGTTAGGTAGATCGCCCAGGATTTCCCGGGCCGGCCCCTGTACATTGGGATTCAGGTGCACGGGGTAGACGATTTCCACGTCGCTGTAAAGCAGCGCCAAATCGCGGATGGCCGAGAAGATTTGCACGATGGGCAGTCCGAAGCTTTCCCTGCGGTGCACGGTGATGAGGATCATCCTTTTCCCATCGAGGTTGAAATTGGGGATGGGAAAAGCTTGTTGCATTCCGGCCGCCATCAGCAGCGTGTCGATGCCCGTGTTACCGGTAACATGCAGGCTACTCTCCGGAATCCCTTCCTTCAGAAGATTGGCGCGGTTGCCTTCCGTCGGGCAGAAATTCAAATCCGCGCAGGCGGTGATGAGACGGCGGTTGATCTCCTCGGGAAACGGAAAATATTTGTCATGCGTGCGCAGGCCCGCTTCCACGTGGCCCACGGGGATTTTCCCGTAGAACGCGCACAGGGCGCCCAGGAACGCGGTCGTGGTGTCGCCTTGCACCAGGAGCAAATCCGGGGTGGCGGCCTGGAACACCTTTTCGAAAGCGGCGATGGCTTTGCTGCTTAACCGGTACAGGCTTTGGTTCGGCTCCATCAAATCCAGTTCATGATCGACGCGGATATTGAACCTCTCCAGAATCTGAGCCAGCATCTGCTTGTGCTGCCCGGTGGAAACGGTCATGACGTCCAGGCGCGGCTCGGCCTGCAGGGCGCGGATCACGGGGACCATTTTCACGGCTTCGGGCCGGGTTCCGAATACCACGGCCACCAGGGGTTTTCCGTTTTTCATGGCCGCACCTCGGTGGAAACCGTTTTTCCATCCACCACCAGGCGCGAGGAAAAAACGCGGTTCGCCGCGGGCGCGTTCCATTCCAAGGCCTGCTCGCCCGCGGGGGCGAGTCCCAGGAACGGCGTGGCGACCAGCCGGCCGCGGTCGTCGAAAATCTCCCAACGAATCCGCGCCGGCGCATCCAAATGTAACGCGTAGGTTACCTTACCGGATATCGCGGACCTTACCGGCCCATTCCGGCCCGAGCGCGCGAGCCCCGGCGCCGCGAGGGATACGGCGGGCACGCCGCCCCCGGAAAACAGGGCGGCGAATCCCATCTCGCTGCCCGCGGCCACGTCCACCACGCCGTTGCCGTCCAAATCCCCAAGGGAGCATACGGATGGCACGGAGCCGCCCACATTGACCGACCAGCCCTGCTTGCCCTTGCCCGTGACAATCGCCACCGTATCGTTGGAGGTTCCCACCACGCATTCGCTGCGCCCGTCTCCGTCGATGTCGCCCAAGGCGGCGATGCTTTGGATGGTGCTGTTGTCGCCGAAATTGAAGGTCCAGGACGCGGCCACGTTGGCTCCGCGCGCCGTTCCCGAGACGCAATGGACCTGTCCCGCGCCATCGCCGATCAAGGCATCGGGCTTGCCGTCTCCGTCCGCGTCGGGCGACGCGGCCACCTCGGTGGCGCCCATGCTTACGGCGTGCGACCAAAGCATGGTGCCGTCGGAACCTTTCAACAAATAGGCCGTGTCCGCTCCGCAAGCGAGCAAGACCTCCTCGATGCCGTCGCCGTCCTGATCGGGGAAGGCGACCACTTTCCAGATGTCGCCCGGCAGCCCGGTTTTCCATTTCGGGGCGCCTCCGCCGGTCGGCAGGCAGTATACGGTGTCATTGCTGCTCCCCACGACGATGCCTTGCGCCGCGGTTCCGTTATGGATCAAGGCCAGTGAATTCACGCCTACGGCCGTGGTGCTGTTGGAGCGTCCCGCCGCCGATTTGGCCGCCGACTTGGCGGCGGATTGGCCGCCGGGACCCGGATGGGTTTTCCCCACGGGCAAACCGAATTTCCAAACCGCCACGCCCAGGCCTTTCGCCTTGCTCGACATGCAATAGACGGTATCGTCTTCGCTGCCGAAAACCGTTTCCGGCTTGCCGTCGCCGTCCACGTCCGGAATCGAAATCAGGCTCAATACGGTGCCGAAGGTGAGGTATTGCCAGATGGGATTGCCGGTGCCGCCGGAAATTAATTGCACGAACCCCAACTCATCGCCCGCGGCCACGTCCGGCCGGCCATCGCCGTCGACGTCCCCGATCGTGGCGGCGGCGCTGATCGTCGAACGGAAAGGCGCGGCCCAAAGCGGAGCGCCGCCCTTAAACCCCTTCCCTTCCACCAGGTAGAGCGTGTCGTCCGCCGCCCCGACCAGCAAGTCCATGCCGCCATTGCCGGACAAATCGGGCGTAGGGGACAGCACGCTGACGCCGAAGTCGGCGTAGAAGCGCCAGAGCTGTTCGCCCCCCAAGGCCGAAGCTCCTGAGGAAAAAAGAATGCCCGCGTAAGCGCAGGCCAGGGGAAGCACGCGGGAATATCGGATTGACGGTGTTAACATAGATGTTACCTCGGAAAAAATGCGTTTCATAGACCCACTCCATACCAAAAATTGGCGCCGATGCGGACGTCGCTGAAGGCCCGCGCATAAGGCAAGGGTTCCTCCGCGCGCGCGCGGCCATAATAGCGGCCCCACAAATATTCGGCCGTCACCAGGAAATCCAAGGCCGGCCAGGGCTGCCAGCGCACTCCGGGTCCGGCCATGGCCAGGTTGTTCCACCAATCGCGATGCGTATCGAACCAAGCATAGGCCGTCACATAGGCCGCGGCGCTGCCCGCGCGTCCGTCCATCAGCAGAATGCCCACATCCGGATTGGCGTAGACAATCAGGTTGTCCAGGCTGACCAAGCTGTCGGAATAGGCATCGCCGCCATGCCGCGTTTGCACGTGCCGGCGCTGGGCCTGGTAAATGCAATCCGAATAGACGTCGCCCCAGAAGCGCCAGGGGAAGGCGAAGAGCGGACCAGACGCGTCGTTCACGGGGGCGCCCCAGCCGTATTGGAAAATCAAACCAGCCTGGTATTCCGTCTGCGTGCCGGCGGGTATCAACGCCAGGCTGTCCATGGCCGCGCGCAAGCTGTCTTTGGCGGATTCCAAGCTGTCGATTTTCCCGTCCAGCGCCGCCAGGCCGCCCTGGTAACGGTTGGTTAAGGCCGTGTCGAGCGAGTTCCACAGCTTGTTGATCTCCGCGCGCGTGGTGGCCGTGTCCATGATCGTGAATTTTTCCGTGAACACTTGGGTGCCCAAGGACTGGTAATCCGCTTGCACCCGGTTCAATGCCGCGCGCTCGCGGTCGATGCGCGTTTGCAATCCCTGCATGCCTTGCGTTTCCGATCCCGTGCGGAAATAATTTCCGGTGGTGGCTTGCGCGAAAAAACTGAGCGTCACGGGTTTGGTCAAGGTGACCCGGAACCCGGCGCCGGCCTGGGCAAGGTTGTTCCAAAAAAAATCCGCCTGATCGCGGAAGGCCCGTGCTTTGAGATACACGTCGAAGGGCAAAGTTTGTCCGAAGCGTTTTCCCAGCTTGACGTCCAGGAAGCCCGACGTATTATCGTTTTCATGGCTGGAGTGTGTGCCTTCCGAATACAATTCCACCCACAGCGGGGGAGGCGGTTCCGCGCTTGCCGTGGGCTCCCCGGCAACTGCCGGTGCCTGGTCACCTTCTGACGGTTGCGAAATCGGCGGCCTGGTCTTGGCTCCACCCGAATCGGGCGCTTCCGCGTCCACGATACCGAGTACCGGCGCTTGGGCGCCAGCCATAGCGACTGCCAGCCAAAGGGAGGCCATCGTCGCCCCTAAGATTCGTCTAGCCATTTCCCGCCGCTTGTTTGGCCGATGCCTCCGGGGCGTCTTCGGTCTTGAATCGGACCGTCTTGTCCCACACGCCCACGCGGTAACGCGTCAAGTCCATGATCAGGGATTTGAACACCACGTAAATCCACATCTGGCAATAGGTGAAGTACATCAGGGCCGTAACCAGCAGGTTACTGAAGGTGTCCTCCTTCTCGTAGGAGAGCACGAAAAACACTTCCGCCAGGTACAGCGCGTAAGCGGAGAGCCAGACGGCCGTATACGGGCCCGGTATGTCGATGCGGATCACGCCCAGCAGGCTCAGGAGGAAGATGCCGTGCGACAGCACCGTGGAGAGCAGGAACAAATAATACAGCCCGAACATGTACAGGAATTCCATCGTGAGATGACGGTTCTTGAATTGCATGGCCGGCTTGGCGAATTTCTTCAGCACGTAATTGTTGCCGCGCACCCAGCGCGTGCGTTGTTTGATCCAGACCTTGAGCGTTTCCGGTTCCTGTTCCCAAGTCACCGAGGTCGGGACGAATTGCACTTCGTAGCCCATCATTTGCAGGCGCACGGAAAGCTCGGAGTCTTCCGTGATGGCCTTCTCGTCCCAGCCGCCCACGGTTTCCAAAGCGGATTTCTTGATGATGTAATTGGTGCCGGGCAGGATGGCGAACTTGGAAAACCAATAACGGCCGGCCTGAATCATCCATTGGAAGCTCAGGGTTTCGATATTGACCATGCGCGTCAGGATGTTCTTGCCCTTGTTGATACAACGAAACTTGCCCAACACGGCGGTGAGGTTGGGGTTGCGGACCATGGTCGTGCACATGATGCGCAGGGATTCCGGGCGCGGATTGTTGTCCCCGTCATAGATGGCGATGATCGGGTGGCGGCACATTTTGAGACCCTCATTCAGGGCCTTCGGCTTTCCCGAGCCGCGTTCGCGCGCCGGCCAGGACAGGCAGCGCACGCGGGGATCCTCCAGCGCCAGGCGGTCCACGATTTCCGTCGTCCCGTCATTGCTGTGATCGCTGATGACGATCACTTCGAATTTGTCCTTGGGGTAATCCATGGCCAAGAGGGCGCGCACGGTTTTCTCGATCACCATCGCTTCGTTGCGGGCCGGTATCATGGCCGATACGGCGGGCAGATCCTCGTCTGGGGACATGGAATGATCGCCTTTGACGAACTTGCGCCGGTAGAGATAGCCGCCCCAGGTCAGGATGAGGTTGAAAACGATCATGCCCCAGATCACGATGACCGAGAACAGGAACAGGAACTCCAGGATGGGATGTGAAAAAGGCATGTGGTCTCAATTCCTTTCGCCAGAGTAGAGCCGACGCAGCCATCCGCCCGCATACAGGAGGGCGAAAGCCGCGACCGTCAGGGAGCTGATGAGGATGATGATTAGGGACAGGCCGACGCTGGCCTCGCGCATCACCGAGGTGGCCAACGGACGCGTGGCAATGTCGACGGTATGCGAGCCGGCCGGTAATTCGATGGACTCGGCGGGAAGGGTTTCGTCCGCAGGCGGGGCGGCTGCGGGAGCGGCGGAAACTCCGGGCCGGGGGCTTTGGGGCAGGCCGTCGACCAGCACGCGCAAGGGTTTCTGGGTCAGCAGCAGGGAAGCAGATTGCGTCGAAGTGTAGGTCAGGGTGAGTCCCATCAGGGTGTTGTGGACGTCCACCAGGCCGGCGTTGCATCCCGCGATGCGGACCGGCGCCTGCAACAAAGCCTTCCAGGCGGCCAACGGCGGGCAGCCCTGGATGCGATGATCGCCGGCGGGCAGCAGCAGCCGTCCCTTGGCGTATGCGGGCCACACATTTCCATCGACCAGAACTTCGTTTTGGGAGCGCTCCTCCAAATCCATTTCCGCCGGTTGCGGGGCGCGAACCTCCCAACCCGTACCCACCTGCCGCTCATGGACGGGCGCGGCCGCGGCATAGGCCAGATTGCGGAAGTCGGCGTCGTAAATATGATCCTCGGTGCGCAAGGAGAGGCGCACTCCCGACTTCGCGGCTGATGCCACCAAGTCCATCAACTCCATGCCGCAAAGCTGCCCGGTGATTCCGGAAGCCGGTTTCTGGTACTCGAAATTGATTTCCGCCATGGGCCGCCATTTCGGGAAAATCCCTAGTCCGCCCTGGACATCCTTTGCCAGCGTCGCCGGGGAAATCCTTTCCCGGGTTCCGGCCATTTGCAGTCGGACTTGCGGATGCTTTTCCAGCAAGCGGGCGTACAGTGAATCCGCCGCCGCGGATACGTCCAAGAGCGGACGCGTGAGGATGATTTCCGATCCGGCCTTTTGCGTAGGCTTTTGCTTTTCCAGGAACTCGATCAAATCGAAAGTCAGCCATTGTTCCACCGAATCCCGATAGGCCAGGAACTCGTTCCAGGACTTGCGGTTCTTACGATAAGCGCGCGGCGAGTCAGTCTGAAAAATCTCCTGCGGGTCATACCCCTTAACCCGCCGGTATTGCGCGCGGAAGGAGGGATGGAAAGGCGTAATATGTTGGGCGGAATCCGGGTTGTCCCCGGCGAACATGCGGCCGGTCAAAATCACGCCGTCCCACGGGGCCAGTAGCAGCATGCGTTTCAGTGAGTTGTAGGCTCCGGCCCGGCAGGTATCGTTGGTTAAGTTCATGAACTGTTTCCATCCGATATCACTTTCCATTTCCGCGTCTAAGCCGAGGGCGGTCTTTTCGCGCCAAGCCGGATGGTCCTGCCAGAAACGATCGGAAATGCTCGGCACTTCGAACCAGGCATAGGCTTGGATCCCGGCCCGATGCAGCAACGAGGCCATGTAGCCGTATTCAAAGGTGTATTTCCGATAATCATGCCAGGCGGCCAGGTAGACGGCGCGCACGCCGGCCTTGCGCCAATTGGCCACCGATTGCTCGATGGGGACGTCTTCGCGGTTGCCGGGATCGAAATACACTTCCAGGCTGGGCGAATGGATCGGCGGCGACATTTCAAACTGCCGCTGCAACATATCGAGCAGGAAGGGAAAGCGTTGCGGGGCTGCCGAACCGTTTTCCACTTCACCTGCGGGGGCGGCGAAAGGCGTGGCGAAGCAAAGGTATTTTCCGGATCCGTGCGTGCCGCCGGCCACCAGGGGCGCATCGTCATCGGCGCTGTACTGGTTCACGTAATCGGTATCGGCGTCGAAGGCGTAAGCGGGCGAAGGCTTGGGCCAGCGGATACCCACTTGCGGCAGGAAATCGTCCTTCAGCGTGGAAACGCTTTTCCCGGAGTCGACGACGTGCAGGCCCATTAGATCGGAAAGCGGGGAAGGGCCTGCGAG
>JADGQO010000030.1 GCA_017881725.1 Fibrobacteria bacterium | reverse complement strand
TGCGCATAGGACATGATCTTCGACGCGTACAGCGCGTCATGGATGGCGGGGATGAATTTGGCGCGATCCAGGTTGAAGGAGATTTCCGGAGCGGGCAATTTCGAGGATGCGGCCACGCGCTCTTCCTTCACGGCGCTGAGACAACGCGCCACGACGGCTTCCATCATAGTCGGGATGGCGATGCCAAGGTCCATGGCGTTTTGAGAGGTCCACTTCCCCGTGCCCTTCTGGCCGGCGCGATCGAGAATCACGTCCACCAGGAATTTGCCGGTCTCCGGATCCTTCTTGCCGAGGATGTCCCGGGTGATTTCAATCAGATAGGAGTTCAGCGGTCCCTTGTACCACTCAGCGAAAACCTCGGCGATTTCCGGCGCCGTCATCTTAAGCAATACCTTCATCATGAAGTACGCTTCGCAAATGAGCTGCATGTCGCCGTACTCGATGCCGTTGTGGATCATCTTCACGTAATGGCCCGCGCCGTCCGCGCCGACCCAATCGCAACAGGGGATGTCGCCGTTGGGACCGACCTTGGCGGCGATGGCCTGGAAGATGGGTTTGAGTTCCGGCCACGCCGAGATCGAACCGCCGGGCATGATGGAGGGGCCTTTAAGCGCGCCCTCTTCCCCGCCGGAAACGCCCACGCCCAGGAAGCGCAGGCCTTTTTCTTCCAGCGCTTTGGTGCGACGGACGGAGTCGGGGAAATAGGAATTGCCGCCGTCGATGAGAATGTCGCCTTTGGAAAGGAGCGGGACCAATTGGTTGATAAGATCGTCCACGGCGGATCCAGCCTTGACCATCATCATGATTTTCCGCGGGGACTTGAGGGCGGCGACCAATTCCTGCAAGGAATGCGTGCCTACTAGATTCTTGCCCTTGCCGCGGCCCTGCATGAGATCGTCAACCTTGGCGACAGTGCGATTATAAACAGCCACGGTATATCCCCGGCTTTCCATGTTGAGGACGAGGTTTTCGCCCATGACCGCCAGGCCGATGAGGCCGATATCCGCTTGCGCCATGTTTTCCGATTTCTCCTGAATTGATTTTTCACGCGACCACGAGGGGTCGGTTTTGGGAAAATAGATAAGTTTCCAGGGCCTTGGAAGGCCCGTAGCAGCTCTAGGCGGGGCTAGGAAGCCGCGGTCCCGACCGGCCTTTACCGGAGCGGCCTAGAGGAAATGGACGCGCCCCACCGCATCGGATTTTGTACCGTACTGCAATATCGTCGAAAGGATTTCATCATGAAGGGCTTCTCCATTACGCCTGTATTAGTCGTATCGCTTTTGTTAACCGCCGCCGCGCCGCACTGGGCTCTGGCCAAAGAGACCAAGGAAGAGTCCCGGCCAAAACGCGGCAGTCTCGATTTGGGCAAAGGCAAACCGGCACCCACTGACGCGGCCAAACTCGAATTGCTCAATGGGACCTTCACCAAGGTGGTGGAAGCCGTGACCCCATCCGTAGTCAGCGTCAATACCGAGAAAAAATGGTCGGACAAAGACCCACAATTGAACCGTCCCTTCTTCGAATTTTTCGGCATCCCACAACAACCGCAACAACAGCAACAGGCTCCGGAAGACAACTCCCCCAAACGCAACCAACCGTTGGGAGGCGGATCCGGCTTCATCGTTTCCAAGCTCGGTTACATCTTCACCAACGCGCATGTCGTGGAGGGTGCGGACGTGGTGAAGGTCAGTCTGTTCAACAAAAAAACCTATACAGCCAAGGTTGTAGGCGTGGACAAAAAAACCGACGTGGCCGTATTGAAAATCCCCGCACCGGCGGATGAACTCTCTCCCGTGGCCTTCGGCGATTCCAAGAAGCTCGCCATCGGCGAATGGGTTCTGGCGATCGGCAATCCCTTCGCGCTGCAAAACACCGTGACGGCCGGCATCGTATCCGCCAAGGGCCGACGCGATCAAGGCCAACAGGGCGACTCTTACCAGGACTTCATCCAAACCGACGCGGCGGTGAACCCCGGCAATTCCGGCGGGCCGCTGGTGAACCTGAAGGGCGAAGTCGTGGGCATCAACTCAAGCATCTACACGCGCACGGGCGGATACATGGGCGTGAGCTTCGCCATTCCGATTTTGATGGCACAAAAGGCCGCAGAGGATTTGATTTTCGAGGGCAAGGTGACGCGCGGCTATTTGGGCATCGGCATCGACAACGTTTCCGAGAACCTGGCGGAGGCCATGGGTCTGGGCAATACCCAGGGTTGCCTGGTGCGCGAGGTGATGAAAAACGCCCCGGCCGCTAAAAGCGGATTGAAGGACGGGGACATCATCCTGAAGGTGCAAGGCACGCCGGTGCAGGACGCGGCGGACTTGCGCAACATGGTCGCGGATTTGAAACCGAGCGAGAAGTATGATTTCGAAATTCTCCGTGACGGAAAGCACAGCACGCTCTCGATCAAAATCGGCGCCAAGCCGGAGGATAATGAGGTCGCCGGAGACGATACGCCTTCCGCGCCCGAAACCGATGATGAGTCGGGAAGCTTTTATTCGAAGAAGCTCGGCATCCACTTCGCCGCCGTGGACAAGGAATTGCGCGGGAAATATGCCGTACCCCTGGAACAGTCCGGGGTCGTGATTACCGGCATCACCGACGGCTCGAGCGCGGCTGAAAACGGCCTGGTGGAAGGCGTGCTGATCATGGCCTATAAACGGCAGGTGGACGGAAGTTTTGTGAAGGCCGAGGATCCCAAGAAACTTCTGTTCGTGCTGAAGTCGTTGAAGACGGGCGAGAAAATTGCGTTCAAGGTGTTCTATAAGGGACGGACGGATTTTCTGGCGTTGCAGGCGGACGAGTAACCTGTAAGTTACTTCCCCCCGCCCCGGGACGGCGGTCCGGGGGTACGACTCCGGCGGAACGCCGTTGCCCTTTGCGGGCGGCTGGGCGTTGCCCGGAGCGATGCGCTGAGATTCCGCACCGGTGCGCAAAAGCGAATCGATCGAATTTCATCACCGCACTTGCGCACCGGCGCTCTGGGCAACGCCCCGGCTTTTCCGCCTGCGTCTGATTCCCCCGGACCACCGTCCCGGGGCGGGGGTCGATGCTGCGTCGAGGTTACACGGCACTGGGTCTCGAAGGGCGAAAGGCAGGGAGAAGATATAGGGGCGAGGCGGTGGAGAAGAAAGGAGTGGGCGATATCGTGGGAAGAGTCGATGGTGCGGCTGAGGCAGCGCACCGATGGGAAGAGGGGGGACGATTTCGTTGGAATGGGAGATGGTGCGGCCGGGGCGGCGCACCGAAGGAAGGAGAAGAGGGGGGAGCGGCAGGGATAACGGTTGCGCTAAATCAGAAGCTTGCCTTCGATGCCGAACATCAGGAATAGGCCGAGGCCGCGGGTTACGATGGGATCCAGATCTCCGTTGGGATTGGCCCGGGTCCAGCCGCGGCGGCGTTGGTTGTCGCCGCCCAGCCAGCTCAATGAGCCATTGTTCATGTCGGCGAAGAGGTTGTCGCCTTCGAAAAAGAAACGGAGTCCGTCCAGGGGGCGCCAATGGCTTTTCAAATCCAGGTTGATGCGCAAATCCATACGCTGGCGGGAGACGGTGGGAAACTGCGCGCTTTGGCGGACGGCCCTTTGCAGGGTGCTGTGTTGATCATTACCGGCGGTGAGGCCGGTGTATTCGTATAAAGGGATTCCGTTATTGACGCCATAGGTCAGGATGAAACTTAACAGGGAATCGTTGCGGGGCAGGAGCCTGATATTGGAGACCAGATCCAGGCTACGATTCGCTTCCCAGGGCAAATAGGCGTCGTTGTCCGAGAGGTGGTAGTCGCCTTGGACGATGGAGGCGTTCATATTCATGCCGACATGGTGGCTGGGGAGCCAGGTAACCGTAACGTTACCTCCGTTGGCATAGGCGAAGTCCGATGTGTGAATCTCCTTGTAATTCCAATAAATCTCGGGCACGGGCAACAGCGGGTCTTTGTAAAAACGCGAGTACAGGCTGGCGGTAACCTTGATTTGTTCCGTCCATGCCGCCTCTCCGCCGACCTTGGCTTCCGCGCTGGAGGTGGTAAGCGCCTCCAGACCATTGACCCCCATGGGCGCCATTTCCGTGTTCTGGCGCAAGGCTGATTCCACGTAACCGGTTATGCTGCCCGGAACCGGAAAGGAATAGCGCAGCGAAACCAGCGGCGCGGGGGCGTTGAATCCCGTGTTCGACCCGTCCAAGGCGCCGGAGTAGACGAAGGCTCCGCCGGCGGCCGCGTCCAGGGCCCGTTTGCCATCGAAGCCCCAGCGCATGCGGAAGAGTCCGTTCACCATCAGGTAATCCTGCGGAACATGGATCGTCTTCAGGGTGTTGGCCAATTCCTGGAATTGCCTGCTTTGGTCCAGGTATTCCATATCCAAGCCGTAGGCGTAGGTCGCGCCGAGCAATTTCTCATTGGCATTCCATTGGAAAGCCGCATTGTATTGCTCATCCCCCACGCTGGCGTCGCCGATCAGAGGGTCCACCAAGGAACCGCCGGAGCTTTGGTACCAAGGCGGCGAATGATCCACGTCATTCGTATGCGGCAGGGTATCGTGGAATACTTCCTGCCGGTTCCGATGCAAATATCCTAGCGAATACTGCAGATCGCCCGTCGCATAAGGCGACATCGCCTCGTAATTGTACATGATGGCGTCTTGCGTTCCCTTAACGATGGTTTGCGCATCGGACTTGGTTGGGTCGTTACTCACGTCCTGATCGATGGAGTAATCATCGGAAAGCGTAATTAAGCTGTGCCGCGCATACGCGCCGGTGGAATCGCGGTACACCGTGCCTAAATAGCCGTCCATGGTGTTGAAGGAAAATGGGTTCGCCAAATCCTTCACGCGATGGGTCGTGTCCCCTTGGACCTGCAGGCGCGCGTCCTTGGGGACGGTGAAAAATTTCTCTCCCATATTGGACAGGAAGGAGGGCTCCAAATACCGGCCGCTGAGCAGGAATGTCCGCCCACCCCAATAGCCGGTCATATTCAACTCGCGATTGATGAGCCCGATGACGACGTCGCCGGTGATGTAGTTGGGATCGCCGTCACGGAGATCATAGACCAAGGCGGAGGCGTTGCCCTGGTTCAATGGGCCTTTGGCGAGATTGTCGGATACGGTGATGGACTTGAGCAGACGGGGATTGAGCACGCTTTGGTTCCCCGGAAATCCGATGTCCAAATGGCGCAGGCTCGCGATGCGGCTTTGCCCCAGGTAATGCGTCACGTCGTTGGTGCGCGAGCCCCAAACGGAAATGTCGTTGGTGAATTCGTTCATCCCCGAGACGCCGGGCAATTGGCGGAGATGATCGTTGAGATCGATTTTCATGCCCTGCAACGCTTCCAACTCTTCCATGGACTTGCCCGTTTCCAGTTCGCGGGACGGGCCCAAATGCGTGATGGTGTCCTTTTCCGCCAGCTCGAGGACGTCGCTTTGCATTCCCACTTCGATGTCGATGAGCTCGGTGAGTTCGGAAAGATCCAACTCCATGGTTTTGTAGGTATGCCGGGAAAAAATCAAAGTGGCGTTGTGGCTGTTGACCGTAATTTCGAATCGGCCATTGGATTTGGAATGGCCCAACACTTTTCCGCTCTGCAAGGAAATTTCCACGTCCGCGATGGGCAGACCTTTTTGCTCATCCTGAACCAGACCGACCACGTCATAGGTTTGCGCCTGCGCGGGAGCCGCAAAAGCCAAACCGAGGCAAAGGATCAAGCCCAGGAAATGGGGAGTCCGGCTGGCCGATTTCGAGGAGGAACGATGGGTAATGGTTTGGTAGGGACGCGAAGACGACAACAGAACCCCCTGAGAACGCGACAGGCGGAATAAATACCGCGCTGCGGGACCACAGGCCCCGAAACCGGGTATAAAGTACAAACCTGTAGCCTAGGGAGTTATGCCAGGTAATGCTGCGGAAACCCAGGCCGACCCAAGGTGCGAAACGTCCGGCCTGGCGCAGGGGACGCTAACCAAAGCGTTTCGGACCGCGCCCGCAGCCTCGACCGGGGGGCCGGCTGACTGTGGCTGCGCCCGAGGGAAGCGATGATGGTCAGCCCCGCACGGAAACGGTTTAACGCCCGATAGGCTGCTTGGAATGACGCCCGGGATTCCGCATCGGAGCCATGGCCCGTGATTTGCTTTTTTCCCTTTTTGTTTCCCGAATTGATGCGAATACCGCGCAACTGAAAAGAGTTTACATGGCGAGGAAGATTTTTGACCTGCAAGGGTTGCATGGGCAATCGCTTGCACCGCATAACTCCCAGCGGAGAAGCAACGCTTTGTCTGGGTTTTTCGCGAGCCTCATTTTCTTGATATCGGGTTGTTTCCAAAATACGGAAGCACCCACCGATCCCCCACCCGTAACGGCCCCGGGAATGCGATCCATCCGCAGCGCGGGCCAATCTTTGCAACTGGGATCCGATGCCGAACTTTCCAACCCCAGCGAACGCCCCGCCGTAACGGTTACCTTCTCCTACAATTTTTCCATCGATACCACCGAAGTCACCCAATCCTCTTTCCAAGCCATGACCGGATGGCGTCCCGTGGGCCCGCAGTCCAAATTCGGCGCGGGCGATGCCTTTCCGGTCTACAATGTGAGTTGGTTCGATGCCGTTCTCTATTGCAACTCGAAAAGCAAGTCGGCGGGAATGGATACGGTATACGAGTATCAAAAGGTCGGAAGGAACGATGCGGGAGGCGCTTACCAAATGGACGGTCTCACGGCCCACCTGGATCGCTTAGGGTTTCGTTTACCCACCGAAGCGGAATGGGAATTCGCGGCGCATGCGGGCTCGGGCGGAGTTTTCCCCTGGGGTGGCCTGGCGGACTCCGCTTCCGCCGACCAATTTTCTTGGTACGATCGAAATTCATCGGGAACCACCCATCCCGTGGCCGGCAAAAAACCCAATGCTTTCGAGCTTTACGACATGACCGGCAACGTCATGGAATGGGTGAACGACTGGAAGGGCGCGCATCCTTCCCAGCCCACCCGGGATTTCGCCGGCGCGCGCGATCCCGGTCTGGAATACGATCGCCCGGTGAAAGGCGGCGCATTCAAATTCGGCCTCAGTGAATTGCGTCCCGCCAACCGGACAACCACCTATCCGACCATACCCTCAGCCGTTTCCGAATACGTGGGCTTCCGCTGCGCGCTGGGCCGCATCCCGCACGCGAGTTTTTCCTCCACCAACGGCCAGGTCTCGCCCACCGACGCCGCGATCCTTACAATTCCGGATTTCAGTTCATTAGTCGCACACCGGCCCGCGAAGCTGGTCTTCATCAATGCGATGCCCACGCTCCGCCGCTTGGCCTACGTGGATTACTCCCAATCGCCCGCCAAGATTCAGGAGTTCACCGATCGGGACGACGTCTTCCATCCCTCCATATCGCCGGACGGGAATTGGGTGGCGTTCTGCACCCGCTTGGAAGGAGTGGAGGCCGGTTCGGATATTTACCTCCGCCCCCTGGACGGCGGCGTGGAGCCCGCCAAAAAAATCGCGTCCGGATTCATACCCCGATGGTGGGTCAACCCGCAAACTTCCGACACCTTTCTGGTTTACACGACCTCGGCCATCGACAATTCCAATTCGCGCTGGAATGCATCGCAAACCCTGTCTCAAAAAATTTCCGCAGGAAAGACCGTCGGGCCACCCACAACACTCACCGCGCAAGGCGGTTTCCATGACGGCTACTCGGGCGATGGACGGTACCTAGCCACGGGTTTCCGATTGCTGAAAATGCGCGATACCCAAAGCGATTCCACGCGCGTTCTGTTCACGGCGCCGGCGAACGGCAAAGAGCCTGGTGATACGTCCCAAGTTTGCAACGTTTCGATGGCGCCGGACTCGTCCGGTCGTACTCTTTTTTTGGATTTCGGAACTGCGGCGATCAACCGATTGACAGGAACCGCGTATGGTCCGCACCAATACGCCTTCATCGCGGACCCTAAGGGGAAGGTGTTAAAATGGATTCCGCAGCCGCAGCAGGAATCGGGACTGGAGGATTTGGAATGGTCCAATGCCGTAAGTTACGCCGTGACCGGCGGAGCCGATGCCGGCGGCGGACGACACCGCATTTACTTGCTCAACCTGGACGCGTCGACATACACGACCCTCCTTTCCGGCACGGAGCTGTTGCAACCGGGCCTGTGGCTGGGGCCGCTTCCATCGCCGTTGGATTCCACCCAATTGGACCGGGACAGCGTCGGGCAATACAATGCGCCGGCCAACTCCTCTACCCAGGAGATCTTCGCAAACAAGATGCATACGTTCTGGACGTCTTTTGATCATATCGAGGCCGCTTTCCTAGGCAGCTCCCAAATGGCCCTCGGCCTGGACCCATGGGCAATCAAGTCCGTTCGGGCGTTCAATTTGTCCTATCCGCGAGGCGATTTATTGGGTGCGGAAATAATGGCCCGGAGTTATCTCCTTCCAAATTGCCCCAACCTCAAGCTTGTGGCATTCAACATACCCATCGGCTGGTTGAATTTTCCCGGTAACGATTTCACCTGGACCAATGAACTTCTCAAAAACAAGGGGATTCTTTATGATCAAAATCACGATTTTTGGAAAAGCGGTAGGCCGGCGGGATTCCTGGATCTTGTCCAATCCGTCCCATATCCCGCGCATGAAATAGATTCCTTGGGCCTTTTCACCCCACCCGGCACTGGTTGGGGCGGCCCGACTTTGGATGACTGGCCCGGACCCGAGTGGGATACGACCGACCCGGCCTATCAGTCCAATTTCGCCCGCTTTGAAAAATTAGTCGCCGATCTCTCGGCTCGAGGAATCAAAGTGTTGTTTATCATTTTCCCACAAAGTCCCGTCTACGCGAGCATGCACGGCTATTGCATCCACGGCCCGTCTTGGCCAACATCCAGGGACATCCTTGCCCAACTGCAATCCCTGGAATCGAAATACCCCAACTATCATTTCCTCGATTTCAATCTGGACGGACACCATGACTACGTCGATTCGGAGGCTTTTGACAGCATGCATTTGAGCCATGCGGGCGCGACGAAACTCAGCGCGCGGCTGGACATCGAGCTGCGGAAAATCCTGACGCCGTAACGTGCAGGCTACTGCGGCGAAAAGCCCGGATATGTAAGGGCAGGTGGGAATACGCCTCAACCCTGTCGATCCGACCCGGCCGGTCATCCTGAGCCGGAATGCGAGGAATTCCCTGGTGTGACCCCGGCTTGGCGCGGGGGACGCTAACCAAGGCGCTCCGGCCCGCGCCCGCAGCCTCGACTGGGGGATCGGCTGAATGTACGGCTGCGCCCCCCGGAAGCGGCGATGGGAAGGCCCCGCCCGTCGATGGGCCGCCCCTCTTGTCTACACTCGTCGGATTACCTCCAGCTCTGCGTTCGCGCAAGCGGATCGTTTCGCGGTGAATGCCGGATTTTGGGAGCGGACCTAAAAGTCATGTCTTGCCTTTTCCCTTCCGTTCCATCCAGTACACTCCTCATGAGTTTTGTCCAGCGAATCCGGCGGCGGCGGCTCCCGGTAGGGATTACTTTCCAACCATCACGCGGAGGCATCCGCGCCTAACCGGAGGTTTCCCTTGCGCAGAATCGTTCTTGCTTCCCTCGCCTTTCCCGCTCTCCTTCTCGTCGCTTGCCAGGAACCGCCTACGGCCGGAACCGGCAGCGACGCGCCCGACGTCGCGTATTCGGCCCTTACCGTTTCCGCTGCGGGCCAACCGGACAAACTGCTGCTCGGGCTTTTCGAGAACCCGGGCCAGACCTGGATGAAGAACAGCGGCGTGCCGTGGAACGCCCGCTACTGCTACCTCACCAAGGGATGGGTCAACAATTGGGGCTGGAGCGCGTATGACGGCTCGTGGGCGCTCAATTTCATGCAGGAGAGCGACGGCATGGGCGCGGTGCCGGTCGTCGAGTTCTATCAGATGAACGGCGAGGCCGGCGGCGGTGAATCGCAATTCTGGGCCAAGACCCAAAACACAGCCACCATGAAAGGCTACTTCGGCGACTTCAAGTTGCTGATGCAGCGAGCCAAGGATTTCGGTAAGCCCGTCTACGTGGAGCTTGAAGCCGACGGCTATGGTTTTCTGGAAGGACAAACCGGGAACAATCCCAACGCCGCCGCGGCCGTGGCCTCGACCGGATTGCCCGAGCTGTCCGCTCTGCCCAATACCGTGGCCGGCTGGGGCATGGCTTTCCTCGCCATCAAGAAAGCGGTGGGCGCCAACAACGCCTTCTTGTGCATGCACGTTTCGGCTTGGGCCAGCGGAAAGGATCTGTTCAATTATGATTACACCGCCTCGCTCCAGCCCGAGATCGATAAGGTATACGCCTTCCTTTCCCCCCTGGGCCTCGCCTCCAACGCGACCGGCATCGCCTATGACGGACTCGTCTCCGATCCATCCGACCGCGACGCTGACTATTACCGTCTGGTCCAGAACGACGGCGGCGCCCATTGGTGGGACACTTCCTCCACGGCCTCGATTTCCTCGCGCAGCCTGAACCGGTACCGCGAATGGCTGCGCCTGTGGAATTCCAAATCCGGGAAGCGCTGGCTCGTCTGGCAAATCCCTTTGGGCAACTCCAACCACCTGGATGTGAACAATAACGGCGGCGCGCGGGAAGGGTACAAGGACAACCGTCCCGAATATTTCCTGGGGACCAACGGCCTGGCGCATGCGAAGGCCTTCGCCGACGCCGGCGTCACCGCGCTTTTGTTCGGGGCGGGCATGGGCGGCATGAGCACTTTCGGAAACGACATCTACACCGACGGGAAATCGTTCATACAAAGCCGCGGCGCGGCCTTTTTCGCCGCCGGCGGCGTGACCATCGGGACGCCGGGAAGCACGCGCATCGCGCTCCCGGGCCGCATCCAGGGCGAGGACTACAAGGTAGGCGGCGAAGGCGTGGGCTACCATGACCTCACGGCGGGCAACTCGGGCGGCAAATACCGGACCGACAACGTGGACATCGAAACCACCACCGATGCCGGCGGCGGCTACAACGTGGGTTGGATCGACGCGGGGGAATGGCTCGCCTACGACGTGTCCGTATCCCAAGCGGGAAGCTATTCCCTCACCCTGCGCATGGCCTCGGCCGTGTCCGGGACCAAGACCGCTACCTTGAGCGTGGACGGAAGCCAGGCGGCTGCCTTCAGCATCACGGACGCCTCGGGCTGGCAGAGCTGGAAAAGCGTGACGGTAACGGGCGTGAGACTGACTGCGGGAAACCATACCCTGCGAATCAGCATGGCCACCGGGGGGTTCAACGTCAATTGGCTGGACGCGGCTTACGTTTCGCCTTGAGGGCGTACCTGGCATGGAGCAATACGTTTCCTTGATGGACACCGAGGGCAACCGCGTGAGCATTCTGGAACCGGCGCCCATGGGGAAGCCTACGAAGGCTAAACCCGCGCCCAAGAAAAAAACGACGGCCAAGAAAAAGAAGAGGTAGTCCACCTCGGCCCGCAACGTCCGGATCAAGGCCGGACGACCGGGACAAACGCCCACAGCCTCGACCCTGGGACCGCCTCCACCGTACGGCTGCGCCCCAAGGAAGCGGCGATGGGAAGGCCCCGCCCGTCGATGGGCCGCCCATCCTCCCTGGCTTTTCCCATCTCGCCTCTAAAAATTGTCCACATCGGGTCCGACGCCGATTGTTGCTAATTTTCCGCTCGGAGGTATTTCATCATGTTGGATCCGCGTTTATATCGGGAAGATGTCGACACCATCAGGCGAGGCCTGGAGCGCCGTGGCGCGAAGGTGGACTTGGATGCGATGGTCAACATCGACATCGAGAAGCGGAAAATCAACGGTTCGCTGGACCAACTGAAGGCGGAACGCAACGCCGCTTCGGATAAAATCGCGCAGTTGAAACGCGCGGGCAACGACCCGGCCGCGGCCGAGGCCGCCAAGCAGGCCATCGAGAAAACGCGCAGCCTAGGCGACGAAATCAAAGCCCAGCAGGACAAATTCGACGACTTGGAAAACCGTTTCCGGGAAATGGCCCTGATGGTGCCGAACCTTCCCCATGCGACGGTTCCCGAAGGCCGCAGCGCGGCGGAGAATAAGGTCGTCTCGGAATGGGGCGAAAAGTTTTCGGGGCCCAAGCCGAAGCATCATCTGGACGCGGGCAAGGAGTTGGGCTTGTTCGATTTCGAGCGCGGCGCGAAAATCACCGGCAGCGGCTTCCCGATTTACGTGGGGCTGGGCGCGCGGCTGGAGCGGGCGCTGTTGAATTTCTTTTTGGACTACCACGTGGCTAATCATGGCTTCACGGAAATCTCCCCGCCGGTCTTGGTGAACCGGCAAGCCATGATCGGCACGGGGCAATTGCCGAAGTTCGAGGAGGACATGTATCAGGTGGCCGCGGATGGATTGTTCCTGGTGCCCACTGCGGAAGTGCCGGTGACCAACATGCACGCGAACGAGATCCTGGACGCCGCCGCCTTGCCGATCGCCTACGCGGCCTATACTACCTGCTTCCGGCGCGAAGCCGGCGCTTGGGGCAAGGACACGCGTGGCTTTTTGCGCCTGCACCAATTCGACAAGGTGGAAATGGTGATGTTCACCGAGCCCGCCAAGTCTTACGCCGCCCACGAGCATTTGCGGACCTGCGCGGAAACCTTGCTGCAAAAACTGGGTCTGCACTACCGCGTCATCGAACTGTGCGCCGGGGACTTGGGTTTCGGGGCCGCGAAGTGTTATGATCTGGAAGTGTGGGCGCCGGCTGAAGAACGATGGTTGGAAGTGAGCTCGGTTTCCAACTTCGAGGACTTCCAGGCCCGCCGCGCGAATATCCGCACCAAGTTGGACGGCAAGACCCAGTACTTGCATACCTTGAACGGATCGGGATTGGCCACGCCGCGCGTGTTGGTCGCGCTTTTGGAAACGCATCAGACCGCGGACGGCGGCTTACGCATTCCGGAAGTGCTGCGTCCATACATGGGCGGATTGACTGAAATCAAAGCAAAGAAGAAGTGAGAATTAAGAAGCTAATGGCTAATGGCTAAAAGTTAAAAGTTGCCGCGGTCGACAACCCATCCAGGGAGATCTTCAATTTTGACTTTTTACCTTTTACTTCTTCCCTTTGAATTTTCCGGTTAGTCCCATGCCTTCCGATCGCTCCTTCCCCACCCGAGTCTTCCAGTTGCCTCCCATGCGCAAGCTGCGCAGTTGGCTGACTTCGCTCTCGTTGGCGAACATCAAATACATCCTGTTCACCAGCGCCTTGGCCTTGTTGGCCTGCTTCACCATCCTCAACCAGGTGTTCATCAGCAGTCTGCGTTCCCAAGCCTTGGAAATCAACGACAAGGAAGCGCGCCTATACGCCGTCGCCATCGCGGAGCAATTGAACCGCGAGGAAATCAACGTGATTTTCAACGAGATCGTGCGCAAGTCCCAGGTGCCCATGATCATCACGGACAACCAGAACGTGCCCATCAACTGGAACAATATCAGCTACCGTTTCTGGAGCAAGGGAAAAGGGTTGATCCAGCAAGTGCCCTTCACCTTCCTGGCCAAGACGGAACAGGAGTTTCTGCTTCGGCAAGTGAAGGAGATGGATAAAAAAAACCAGGCCTTGGAGCTGGAAGCGGAAGGCCATACTTTCGGCTTCCTGCATTACGGCGAGTTTCCGCTGGTGCATATCCTGGCCTGGATGCCCATCGTGGAACTGTTCATCATTTTCCTGTTCTGCTTCATGGGTTATTTCGGATTCCAAATCATCCGATCCAATGAACAAAGCCTGTTGTGGGTAGGTCTCGCCAAGGAAACGGCGCATCAATTGGGGACGCCGATTTCCTCGCTGTTGGGTTGGATCGATTTCCTGCGCATGAAATTGGAAAGCCTTCCGGATTCGGAAAAGAACCTGCGTTTATTGGGCGAGATGGAAGGCGATATTTCCCGGCTCAACCGCGTGGCGACCCGGTTTTCGCAAATCGGATCGATCCCGGAGCTGAAGAAGCAAAACCTCAACGAAATCATCGAATTCACCGCGCATTATTTCCAGTCGCGTCTGCCGCATCTGGGAAAGAAAATCGAAATCATCCTGCATTTGGAGGATTTGCCGGAAATCTGGATCAACCGGGAATTGATGGGCTGGGTGATCGAAAACCTGATCCGCAACGCCGTGGATTCCATCGAGGTGGACGCGGGGTTCATCCGGATTTCCACGCGCTTCGTGCACGAAGAGGATTCCGTGCACATTTCCATCGCCGATAACGGCAAGGGCATTCCACGCGAACACATCAAGCATATTTTCAATCCCGGTTTCACCACCAAAAAACGGGGATGGGGACTGGGACTTTCGCTTTGCCGCCGGATTGTTAATGAATACCACAGCGGAAAAATCTATGTTGAAAAAAGCCAGCGTGACGTGGGCACCCAGTTCGAAATTATGCTGCCTTTGGCTCCGGAGAGGAATACCAGGAAAAAAACATGACGAGTAACGGCAAAAGGCTCCTTTGGGTCGACGATGAAATCGAGTTTCTCCGCTCCCATATCATGTTCATGGAAGCCCATGGCTACGAGGTGGAAAAAGCCACCAACGGCGACGACGCCGTGGCGATGGTCAAGAGCAAAGACTATGACCTGGTGCTTTTGGACGAGCAGATGGCCGGCAAGGACGGCTTGTCCACCTTGGAGGAAATCAAGGAGTACGACGCCAACATTCCCGTGGTGATGGTGACCAAGAGCGAGGAAGAGCGTCTGATGGAAGCGGCCCTGGGGCGCAACATCAACGGCTATTTGATCAAGCCCGTGAACCCTTCGCAGATTCTTTCCGTGTGCAAAAGCATCCTGCACTCGCGCGCCATCCGTAACAACCATGTTACGTCGGCCTACGTGCGCGAACTGTCGGAAAACAAAAGCAGCCTGATGACAAACTTGCTCCCGACCAAATGGGAGAAGATTTATTTCCAATTATGCAAATGGGACAACGACCTGGCCGCCATTTCCGATCAAGGCCTGGAAGAGACCCACTTGGGCCAGAAAAAGGAAGTCACGCGCAAGTTCATCACCTACGTGGAGGAGAACTACGTGTCCTGGTTCGGCAAGAAAGGCGGCAACGCCAATCTTTGCACCCAGGCGCTGAAGCGCAAGGTGATTCCCGTCTTGAAACGCGGCGAGAAGGCTTGTTTGTTGGTCATGGCCGGCTTCCGCGTTGACCAATGGCTGGCTTTGCAACCCTTGTTGGAAACGGTCTTCAAGGTCGAAAATGCGATTTCCTGGGCCTTGTTGCCCAGCGAAAAAACCAATTGCCGGGTGGGATTATTCTCCGGCCAAAGCCCGCGCGAAGTGAGCCTCAAGCAGCCGCAGCTCTGGAAAAAAATGCAGGACGAGGAGGACAAGGCTCCGTATGAGCGCGAACTCCTGAAGCATAACCTGCGCATCAACGGCATCGATTTGGAAGAGCCCGCCATCGTCCATTTGCGGCAACCGGAAGACAGCTTGAAACTGGCCGAGGATTTGGATCGCTACGATTCGGAAAGCCTGGTCACCATCGTGGTGGAGTTTTTCGACATTCTGAATTTACTGCGCCGGGAAAGCTCGCTTTTGCGCGAAATCGTGCCAGACGAAAAAGGCTTCCGGGAGTTGGCCAAGACTTGGTTCAAGTCTTCGAAACTCTTCGAAATCCTGAAAAGTTTCGCAGAGCGGAAGCGCACCGTCATCCTGACCAGCGATCATGGAACCGTGCTGGTCGACTCGCCCGCCGAAGTCTTTTGCCAGGAGGAAAAAACCCCCAACCCGCGCGTCAAAATCGGGCAGAATATTTCTTGTGATGAACGCCATGCTTTGTTTGTCGAGACGCCGGTGCAGTACGGCCTGCCGGGCGAGGTGGGCGAAATCGCCTATGCCATCGCGAAGGACAAGTATTATTTCGTCTACCCCAACAAGTTCCAGTATTTCGTGACCCAGTTCAAGGGCCAGATGGTGGGCGGGGGCCTGTCCATCGAAGAACTCCTGGTTCCCCTGGTGACCCTGACGCCGAAATAGCCCCGTGGATTCCAGCGAGGAATTCGTCTCGCGCTCCGAGGCCGAGACCGTAGCCTGGGCGCGGACTTTCGCGTCCCGGTTGCGGCCGGGCGACATCGTTGCCTTGAATGGCCCGCTCGGGGCGGGCAAGACGGCCTTATGCCGCGGCATCGTGGAAGGTTTGGGGTGCGCCGGTCCCGTGCATTCTCCCACTTACGCCATCATCCATGAATATCCCGGACCCGTCATGGTTTATCACATGGATTTGTACCGGTTGGATTCCACCGCCGCCGAACGCGGCCACCCGGTCGATTGGGAGGAAATCGGGTTGGATCATTATTTCGACGGATCCGCAATTTGCCTGGTGGAATGGCCGGATCGCCTGCCGGCAGGGATGGCAATTGGCTACCGCGTGACCATCCGCGTCGGCGAAGGGAACCTACGTAACATTCACGTTACTTCAGGGGAATGACGCGCGTGGCGTGATATTTATTGCGCCGGCTTGGACTTCGCGGCGGACGGTTTGCCGACGGAAGATTTTTCCGAAGGTTTGGCCGCAGGCGCGGAAGTTTTGGTGGCTTTTCCGGCGGGTGTCGATGCCGGATTCGCTGGAGCGGGCGATTTGGTCGTGTCCGGCGGTGCGGGAGGATGGGCCTTCACCGAATCGATCCAGGCTTTATCCCCATCCGAAAGCAATTCGGCGAAACGCAATCCCTGCAATGCGGGTAGGATGCCGTTCAAGTCGCCGGCAGCGGCTTTGGCCTTCAATTGCGCCACCAGGGCGGCTTGTAATTCCTGCGCGGTCTCAATGGAATCCATGCGCACGTAGATGGTACTGTCGTCGTGCGTGGTCAGGTATTGGGCTGACTTCAATTCCTCGTAAATTTTGGCCGCGTCCTTGAAATGTCCGGATTTATAGGTCGCGTCGGCCAGATCGAAGCGGGTTTTGGACGAGCGCTTCTGGTACTGGTAATAAACGGTGAAACCGCCGATGACCACGACCAAACCGATGCCTACGACCCAATCCCAGAAACTGGATTGTTTGCCTTCGTCTTCTTTTTCCAGAAAGCTCATTGGCCTTTCCTTTCCCGACGGGGTTAAAGTAGTAATCCTCCGGCGGGAATCCTCCGCCCGGAGTCTTCCGGCCGGAAGACTCCGGCCGGATCGTCCGGCTGGGTCTGGGCGGATTACAGAGCGGAGGCGATACGCCGCTGCCAGCCGTTGAGTTCCGGATTACGCCATCCGGCCCGGAAACGCGCGGCCAGCCGAAACCAGGGAAAGGTGAAAAGTAGCATGAATAGGGTGGAACAGAGTTTGAGCGCGGAAAATCCGGCCGTGCACTGGACACGCGCCGAGGCCGTACTTTGGCAGAAACGATATTCTATGGGACAGGCTAAGGCCGGAAATATTCCCCGGAGGACGGATATCACGGCCGCCAGTTTTCCCATCGACAAAACGTCCTCCAACCCGATGGATAAATAGCGGAGCCGCAAATTGAGAGTCCGAAGCAGGCGCCAACCGGCGGCGAAAAGGTATCCGGAAATGATTTTCCAAGCTACGGGATCCAGCAAAAACTTTTTGAATGCCGGACGGAAACGCCTTCGGGCGGCCGTCACCTTGCGCGTCCAACTTTCCGGGATGACGACGAATCCGGATTCTGACGACGCCGCGCTAAGAAATACTCCAGCCGGATTTTCCGTGACTCTTTCCGTAGAGTCATCCGTGGTCGAACTCGTGTCGGATTCGGCAGGTTTTTGAAAATGAATTTCCTTTTTCCAGGACAGCCCGAAAAATGAAATCTTCGCGGTGGAGGAAACGTGCAGGGGAGAAAGGTATTCCGCCTCCAAGTGAAAGCGGATGGATGCCAGGGTAAGGACGAAGAGGGCCGGGATGGCGATGGCAATCCAGACCCAGATCATGCGTCGACCTTAAGGGTTGGCGGCAGGGACCGCAGCGGGAGCCGCAGCGGACGCTGCTCCGGGCGCCGCGACGGCGGCCTTGGCCGGCTTGCCCGCAGCTTTGGCTGAGGTTTTTTTGGAATCGGTGGATTTGCTACCGGATGCACTCTTATCCGATTTCCCTTTGGCTGCACCGGCCGACTTGGAATCGGAAACCTCGCCGCCTTTCTTTTCCAGCTTGGCGATCAAGGCATTCATGTCCGAAGTCTGGAGGATTTTATGGAACTGTTCGCCGTAATTATGGGCCGTGCTCAAATCATCGATGATCAAATCCCACGCCTTCCAGGACCCGTCCTTAACCAGTAACTTGTAGGTTACGATGGATTCCTGGCCCTTGTTCCACATATGCGTGGTGACGCTGGCCTTTTCCTCGGAGGCTTCCGGAGGATCGTACAACGATGAATCAGATTCGTACGCTTCCAATTTCTTCACCGAAGCCGCTTCCACCATGCCCTTGAAGGCCTTGACGAACCGTGTTTGCTGATCCGGAGGCGTCGCCTTCCAAGTGTCGGGGCCCAAGGCACGCTTGCCCAGTTCCTCGAAATCGAAGATGCCGTTGATCAGCACCTTGATTTTCTCGGTCTTCTTGGCGTCGGGCTGGCCGGAAGGATTCTTTTCATGCAGAAGCTTCTGCAATTCCGCGTCTTTCTTTTTGATCACGGTAACGGGGTCACCAGGCCCCGCCGCCAGTGCATATCCCGCCGCAGCCAAAAACATGAAAGCCGTGCCCGTTAAAAACCTACGCATTCCAGAATGAGTCATCGTCCAATCCTTCCCGTGCTTCCCGTGCTTCTCGCGCCCTTGCGAACATGCGGCCTCGCTGTCAATAACGACGGCCAGGCTCGCTTTTCAGTGCTTCAGCACTTCAGCGATTCAACCGCCAGGCGGAACAACCGCCTTGGTATCCAAGGTATGAATATAGTCTGACAGAGTCCATCCGACGGCCTTAATCACCTTGCTCACGGCGAGGTTGTAATTCATAACCGCTTCGAAATAATCCTTCTTCGCGCTGAGGACGGTGCGATACGGAGATAACATATCCTTGGCCAGCGAGGGATCCAAATCGTATTTCATAGCCGCGCCTTTCAGCCAGGCCTCGGCGGCCCGCAGGGATTTTTGGCTTTCCGTTACGTTACTGCGACAGGCCAACATTTGGGCGTATTCGTCTTGCAACTTAAGCAACAATCCACGCGCCGCGTAAACCTCGGTGCGTTCCAATTGGTTCAATTCGATGCGCGCCTTGCGCACGTGTTCATAGCGCTCCCAGAAATTCAGGTTGAGGCGCATGCCCAAGCCGCCCACGGCCGTCAAGTCATTCAGGGGATCCGTCGCGAAAGGATTCGACCCCCCGGACTGGCGATCCGAAGACCAGGCTTTTGTGTACTTGAAGTCCGCGAACAGGAAAATATCCGGTCCGATTTCCCCTTTCGCCACCCGCAGCATTTCCCGCCGGGCCGCCAGGCCGTTGGCCAAGCGTTTGAGATCCGGGTGGTTCAACAAGGTGAGCAGCTTCAGGGAATCCAGGGAAGGAAGTTTTTCCCCGCGCATGAACAAGACCGAGTCTTTGGGCGCCAGGGGTTGGGAGTCCATCGCCTGAATCAGGAATCGCAATCCGAGTTCCGAACGCACGACGCCGAGATTCGCTTCGCTCTTGGCTTTTTCCAGGGCGTAACGATTGGCTTTCAACTCGAGCAAATCGGTTTGCTTGATGGAGGCGTCCCCTTCGTCCAGCATGTCTTCCATTTTCTTTTGGGCGCGATCCAGATCATGGCTCGCGTCGTTCAGGATGCCGCGCATCATGCCCGCGTAAACGCGGCTGTAATAAAGCTTCTGGGCATCCTCGGAAACGTCCATGCGCTCCTTCTGGAACTCCGCCTCGGAAACCTTGATTTGCGCCTCGGCTGCCCGGTGGCCCGCTCGGTAGCGCGAAAAATTCAGGGGTTGCGCCACGGTGGCTTCGACGCCGAAAAAGGGGCCCCAGGTGCCGAAATCGTAATCCTTCTGGTATTGCTGGACCGGGTGATTCGTGTCGCCCAGCATGAAATGGAGGCTCGATGTATCCAACACGCTGCGTAAGCCGGGTGCGGGACCGATGCCCGTTTCAATCGTGAACCTCGGCAGGATGGCCGACATCTCCAAGTCGTGCATTTGTTGCTCCGACTTCTCGATGTTCAAGCGTTTTTCAAGTAGCTGCGGGTGCGTTGCCTGGGCGCGCCTTTCCAACTCGGAACAGTCGAAGGAGAGGCTTTCGATGCGCAGGGAATCCTTGCTCGCTGCGGATGGGGATGGGGACTGGGTCGAATCCGGAATCGATTGGGTGGCCGTCGGAATTTTCGCGGCCACGGAGGATGAATCGGAGGGCTTGGATGCGACAACGGCGGGCCGCGCGGTGGTTTCCGCGACGGAATTGAAAACCATGGTGATTACCATCGCCGCCAAGGATGGAAGTGCGGTGAAAAGCCTATATTTCATTTTGCAGTAAAAGTCCAGTCAGTATTTTGAATAAAATATCGGAAAGTGTCGATGATTTTTCTCGGCAAAGCCTTTTCCCGTGAGCCGGGCTCGATTCGTTTCGAAGCCCGCTTGCAAATTCCGCCTCGGAATTCAATTCCACCTCGGAATTCAATCCCGCAGGTACCAGGAATCTACAATTTATCCGCCTCTGGCCGATCATCGGAAACGAATTGGGATCCCACGTGACGGCCCGCAACATCGCCCTCCCCGAAGCCATCACCGCGGACTGGATGTCCCGGGAACATGCCGGAATCCTTGCGGCCTCGGCCGGAGGAGATCTGCGTCTGGACTGCGCGCGCCTGCGAAGACTGGACAGCCTTTCCTTGGCTTGGCTCGCGGGCTTGCACGCGCAAATGGAAAGTGCGGGAAAGCGACTGGTCCTGGTCGGAATCGATGCACGCTTGAAAAGCGAATTAGCCAAGGCCACTCTCCCTCGGAAACCCGGCGTCAGCGGCGGCCGCGACGAGATGGGGAACGAAAGGAACGAGAAACTGGCGTACCGGGTCGGCGAGGCCGCCCACGCTTTAGGACGGGAGGTGCGCGACCTGTTCGTGCTGCTTTCCGAATCCCTGTACTGGTCGTCCTTCGGGATGTTCAAAAAGAAAACCTTGCTCCGCGAAGATACGGTGATTCAGATGGTCCGGCTGGGTTCCAACGCGCTTCCCATCGTGTTGCTGTTGTCGACCTTGATCGGTTTTACCTTGGCCCTGCAATCCGGCATCCAGTTGGAAAAATTCGGCGCGACGGTTTTCCTCGCCAGCGGCATCGGCATTTCCATGGTCACGGAAATCGGACCGGTGATGACGGCCGTAATCCTGGCGGGACGATCCGGCAGCGCCGTGACCGCCGAGATCAGCACCATGGTCGTGCAGGAGGAAGTCGGCGCCCTGCATGCCATGGCGGCCAACCCCATCCACTTCCTGGTGCTTCCGCGCTTCTGGGCCATGAGCCTCACCTTGCCCTTGCTTACCGTATGTTCCGCCGTGGGTGGAATCGCCGCGGGCCTCGTGGTGGGCGTGTTTTTTTTCCGCCTTTCCCCGGCGTCGTACCTCAACGAATTGAAAGGGGCCGTTACCATCAATTTCATCGGCCAGGCGCTGATTAAATCACTCACCTTCGCGTGGATCATCGCTTTGGTATCCATCCAAAAAGGCCTGAACGTTCGGGGCGGCGCCGATGCGGTCGGCAAGGCGACCACATCTTGCGTGGTGACTTGCATTTTTTCCATCATCTTGGCGGACGCGGTTTTTTCCTTCATCTTTTATTATTAATCGATACCGGGAATCCAGCGGAAGGCAATGCGCATAAATTTTCAATTCGGGGCGGCGATTTGAGCGACGATACCAAGTTGCGCGTGACGGGACTGCGCGCGGGCTACGGCGGGCGCGTGGTGCTGGAGGACGTGAACCTGAGCGTGGCCGCCGGCGAGATCCGCGTGGTCTTGGGCGCTTCGGGGTGCGGCAAATCCACCTTGTTGAAAAACATCATCGGTTTGGAGCGGCCGTTGGCTGGAAGTATTTCCATGCTGGACACCGAAGTGGATTGGTCGGCGGGGAATCCGCCCTTGGCGTTGCTCCAGCGGATGGGCGTGCTGTTCCAGGGAGGCGCGCTGCTGTCGGCCTTGACCGTGGGGGAAAACGTGGCCTTGCCGTTGCGATTGCATCAGCCGGGCTTGCCGGCCGACGTGGTGGAAGCGTTGGTGCGCATGAAATTGACGCAGGTGAAATTGGATGGATCGTACGACAAGCTGCCCAATGAATTGTCGGGAGGCATGCGCAAGCGGGCGGGCTTGGCCCGGGCCATCGTGACCGATCCGGAACTGTTGTTCTGTGATGAGCCATCGGCTGGATTGGATCCGGTGACATCGAGGGAGTTGGACGATTTGCTGTTGGGACTACGTGATTCCTTGGGCATCACCATGGTGGTGGTAACCCACGAATTGGACTCCATCCGCGCCATCGCGGATCGATTGACGTTCCTGTCCCAAGGCAAGGTATTGTACGATGGGACTTGGGACGAGGCCCAAAAATCCGGGCCCGAAGAGGTCAAAGCTTTCTTGGCTCGGAAATCCGGAACGGCCGACCTATCCGGTGATCCCGTGCCGTTCCATTTGGAGGAAATATGATGCGAAGTCTGGATTGCCCATGGACGTGAATAAAGCCGAAAAAGCCCGGTTGGGCGCATTCCTTCTCATGGCGGCCGGGATTTTGGTCGCCGTGGTTTTCGCTTTGGTCGGAAAACGGCTCCTGGTGCATAAATCGCCTTATTTCACAAGGCTTTCCGAAACGGTCAGCGGGTTGGAACCGGGTACACCGGTCAAGGAGAACGGCGTTGAAATCGGCAACATCACTACCATCTCCACCGATTCCACGGACATCACCAAATCCATCGTCCACTTTGAAGTTCTCGAAGGCACGGCCATGAAAACCGATATGGTGGCCAGCATGGGAACCTACGGCATCACCGGATTGAAGTACCTGGAAATCACCGGCGGAAGCTACTCTTCGCCCAACGTACCGCGCGGCGGCGAGGTTCGCTCGGAATTATCCTTGTGGGGGAAGGTCGGGATGCGGGCGGATTCCATTGCCGGAAAAGTGGATCGGTTGTTGGGAAACGTCGTCGCGATCACGGAAACTGAGAACCGGGCGCAAATCGATCGGTTGATCAAAAGTTCAGCCGATTTGAGCGTGGCGTTGGACTCCCTTGCGAAGGACATCGGGCGCGTGCGGCCGGGCCAGCGCATGGACGGGATCCTCACCCAACTGGAAGGGGCCGCGAAGGATTTGAAAACCAAGGTTCACGACGCTGAAATCGATCAGACCGTGCATGAATACCGGAAAGCCGCGGAAGGCATAAGCGGTGTGGCGCAAAAGGTGGACCTGACCGTTTCGCGCATCCAGGAAGATTTGGCGCAATCCATGAGCAACCTGAAGGAAACCATGAAAAACATGAACACGTTCAGCCGCCAAGTGAAGGAGAACCCCTCCGTGCTGTTGCGCGGCGAGGATAAGCAGGAGCGTCGGAAATGAAAACATCGCGCGCCGTCACCGCGGCCGGGGCGGCCGTGGCCGGGGCGGCCTTCATGGCCTGCCTGGCCTGCCTGGGATTGAACGCCTGTTTTTTCGGAAAGCCGACCGAATCCAAATATTACGTCCTCGACTATGTTCCCACACCGACCAAGGAACGGCTGGAAAAGGGGCCCTACCCGTTTACGCTGCGGGTGCGCGATTGCAACATCGCCGAAGCATATCGACGGTCCCAAATCGTGTACCGCCAGTCAGCGAACCAGATGGAGTTCTATGGTTACCATCTTTGGGCCGTGGACCCGGATCGCATGATCGGCGATTTGGCCGTGAAGCATTTGAAGGCCGCCAGGCTCTTCGAAAACGTGACGCGCACGGTGGAAAGTTATATCCCGGATTTTTACCTCGGCGCCGACATCCAAGCCATCGAGGAGTATGACAACAAGGATTCGTGGTACGCCCATTTGGCCATCGAATACCAATTGGAAGACGCGAAATCGAACCAAATCGTGTGGAAAAAAATGTTCGACCTGCGCAAAACCGTGGCCCAGCAGGAACCGGTCTACGTGGTCCGCGAATTGTCTTTTCTTCTCGAGACCATGAATGATCGGATGACGAAAGAATTGGAGGTGGTCCTCGACGAAGCCAAGGACAAAGCCGGCACGAGCAAGGATACCGCGTTGACTGACGCCAACAGCCACAAGGTCAAACCCTAATGGCAACGGCGCGCCGATTTATTCGTCCGGATCACGTGCTCCGATGGAGGGCCGCGGCCACGCTGCTCATCGTGCTGGGTGCCGGTTTACCTGCCCTAGGCGTGCAAATCGGGGAATTGCCCGGCGAGGATGTTTCCGGTTTGGCGGAACCTCTCGCGCCCGCTCCAACAAAAGCATCCGAGCCCGCCAAGGCGAAGCCCACGAGCTGGCTTTCACCGGCCGTCGATGAACAATTGACGCGCGAACGCACCTTGATTCCCTTGGGCAAGGGCGCGGTTTTCGTACCGACCTTCACCGAGCCGCGCCGGGAACCCGAAGTCACCGTTTTCGACAGGCGGGGCAGGGAAGTCAGGACCGGACAAACCGGCGAACGGATTTTATTGGACTCCGGCGCTTACTCGGTGCGTTTGGGATCGGGCACATCGGGCCAGCGCATGCCTTACGAAATCAGCATCGAGGAAGGCCACACGACCGTGGTTCCCGTCGATTGGGGCGGGCTTTTGGTAGAGACGTTGACGCCGGACGGAAAATATTTCGAAGGCCAATACGAAGTGATCCGCATGGAACGGTGGATCAATTACGGCAAGGGTCACGGCCTGAATGAGGAGCGGCTGCAAGACATCAAGATGTGGGTTTTGCCGCCCGGACTGTACCGCATCAGCAAGCCGGGCGAGGGTTTTACATCGCTGCGCAATTACATCACCGTACAAATCAACGCGGGCGAACTGACTCCGGTAGAGCTGATTTTCGACAAGGTCGTGGCCGGCGACGTAGTGGCCGGCGGAATCAAGACCTTGAACGCGCGCGTGAAGGTCGGCAGCAATTGGAGCTTCGGCGCGCGCATCGGCGGCAATGTCAACCTGACGCGCGAAACCAAGGATGACGGCGTCCGCCACGAGGCCATGCAGGTCAACAGCGACGTGCGCCTGCGACTGCTGTTCGACAATGCCCAATATCTGGGATCGAGCGAGATCTTCCTCCAGGACAATTTCGGCAAGGAACGCGGCAAACCGTTTTCGGTCACCTCGGATATCGCCCAGTTCCGCACCAACTGGGTCCGCCGCTTGAACGCTTGGCTAGGACCCTACGTGCGCGGCACCCTGGATTCGCATATTTTCCCGAGCTTCGCCAGCCAGGATACGATTTACGCGCTTCATGAATTGTCCGGTGGCGGCCTGGACACCGTGAAACATACGGGCAGTAACAGCTTCGAGGTGGGTCCCGTCCTGGACCCGCTGAATCTCGGTGAAGGCGCGGGCGTTAACGTGGAATTCCTGTCGCGGTATTATCTGGAGGCCTCGACCCAAGTCGGTTTAGCCGGCCGTCAAACCTTGGCCAATCACAGCTATGTCAGGAGCAACGACTCCCTCGCGCTCTACGTCCCGGTGCAGTCCAGTTATGAAATCGGAATTGAAAACACCTTGAACGCGACGTTCCGCCTCGGCAGCCAAATGACCTTGGATCTACGCACGGAAATATTCGCCCCCAACGCCAATCCCAGCCGCATCCGTTTGGACGATCTCACTGCGGACTTTCGGTTCTTCCTAAGCCGCAACCTGGAAATCGGTTACATCTATCAGGTACAGGAAACCAAGGTCCAGACTAAAAACCGGTTTCCATCCACGCACAACATTTCCTTGCGGCTTTCGTTCAACTATTGATTTTCAGAGGCCTGGCCAGGGGGTCTGGCCAGAGGGGCTCTGGGCGGGAAGATCCGGCGAGAGGTTCGGTCGCAGAGGCTGCGGTCGCAGAGGCTGCGGGGGCGGGCGCGGAGGTCGCGGAGGCCATCGATGCCAGGTAGGCATCCGCCACGGCTGAGAAGGTCCAAGAATAACGGCATTCCCCATCCGGCAAGGTTCGATCGGAAACCCCACGGGCGAGGATTTCCAAGGACTTTGCGTCAGCGAATAGGCGCAACGGGCATCCCTGATCGCGCAACCAGCGAGTCAAGGGAAGATCGGTGGCCAGGATCGGTTTGCCCGCGTGCAGGAGATTCACCAGCGAGCTGCTGTTGCTCTTGAACCGCATGGGCGCCAAAAAGGCGTCGCAGACTTTGAAATAATGGGACAACTCCGGCTCGGCCACATACCCTGTAACACGTACGCTACGTTGGATCCCCAAAGCCCGGGCCTGGGCCTCAAGCCGCGCCACCTCCCGGCCGGAATCCGACGCGACCCTTGGCTCGCGCGCGTCCCGGCGGACAGAGCGGATATTGCGTTCACCGCCCAGTACGAGCAGCCCGGCCTCCCCGCGCATGCGGGCGATCATCTCCAGCGCCAGGCCGTAATCCTGGGCCGGATTCACAAACCCGAAGATTCCAAATACGGTCCGGCAGCCCTTTGGGAAAAGTTCGGAACGGGACGGTCCGGAGACGGATGAGGTCGGCGGTGTGAAATACGCGAGAGGCACTACGGGCAACACGCGGTCGCCGCAAACGTTCCGAAGCAATTGCTCGTTCGGGCCGGAAAGTGGGATCACGCGGAAAGCATGATATCCCTGTTTTTGCAAGGCTTGTTCGCGCGCGTACCCGCGATGGGCCCAACGGTAACGCAGACGTTTCCCCCACAAGAGCGGAGGGAAGGCCGAACGCAGCGACGCGTAAGGAAAGGCGAAGGGATCTTCCGCGTACACCTCGTGCGGGGCCACGAAGACCTTTTCCGGATACCGGGCGGAAATCCGTTCCAGGAAGTTCCGATGCGGCACGAGGCTGCGTTCATATTGGACCAGGATTGCTTGGCACCCATCCAGGCGGCCGCCCATCGCTTCGCGGAACGGCGTGAAGACTAAATCGCACCGTGGCCGCAGCGCCGACGCCAACCGGCCGGTATAGTCGGCGATGCCGCAAGGTTGGGTATAATCCGGCCCGACCAGGCCGATGCGGGACTGCGCGCTCATTCCCGGAATTATACCCTTATTCCCGGACCGGCCGCGGTCCGGCCGGATCGGCATCCGCGCGGTGGGCTATTTATGCTTTTGGCTGGCCCGTTCCGACATGACTACGGTTTCCGGCGGGACCGAGGAAGTAATCCAGCAATTGCCGCCGATGACGCTTCCGCGGCCGATGGTGGTTTCGCCGCCCAATACGGTAGCGCCCGCGTAAATGGTGACGTTATCCTCGATGTTCGGATGGCGCTTGATGCCCTTGATGGGGTGGCCTTCCTCGTCCTTGCGGAAGCTTCGCGCGCCAAGCGTGACGCCCTGGTACAATTTTACGCCCCGTCCAATCACCGTCGTTTCGCCGATCACCACGCCCGTGCCATGGTCGATGAAAAATCCCGGTCCGATCACCGCTCCGGGATGGATGTCCACGCCCGTCCGCGAATGCGCGATTTCACTGATCATCCGCGGGAGCAGAGGGACTTTCGCCAGATAGATTTCATGGGCCAGGCGGTGCGTCGCGATGGCCTCGACGAATGGGTAGCTCATCAAAACTTCCACCACGGTACCGGCGGCCGGATCCCCTTCATACGCCGCCAACAAATCCTCGCCCAAGGCTTGCCGTATGGCCGGCAGGGCCTCCAGTAACATAGCCGTTACCTGGCGTCCCCGGGCCAGGTTTTCGCCGCAGCGGACGTCGCCCTGGACCAGGGGGCTTTCCAACGAAGAGCGGTAATCCAGGGCCATGGAAATTTGTTCGGCCACGGTAATGGATACCTCGGCCAGGCTTTTTCTGAGGAACGCCGACAAATCGGCTTCGCGCACCGCATGGCTTCCGAAAACGCCCGGGAAAAGGACGGAGAGCAGCTTATCCAGGGTGGCGGCCACGGCGTCGCGGCTGGGGAGCTGGCAGACCTCCCAAATATTGGCCCAATGATCGCTCTTGATGGCGCCTGCCAGTTTCTCCGCCAATACGTCCCAATCCGAATGTCCGCCGCCTTGTGTTCCCATCTGTCTTTCCCTTGTTGCTGTTCGAAATATACTCGCTGGGTCCAACCCCGAAGGCCGGCGTTCCCGGAAACCGGCGACCCTGAAGCCCGGGGGTCCGGAAGGCCGAGGTCCCGGAAACCAGGCGGGGCCACGCAAATGCTATTTTGGGAACCATGCGCATATGGGTGGATGAAAATATTCCTCAAGGCCGGGAAGCCTTCGCCGCTCACGGCGAGGTAACGGTTTTCGCGGGTCGTTCCCTGCAAAAAAAAGACATCCTCGGCGCGGACGCGCTCATCATCCGCTCCATCACCAAAATCAACGCGGGTTTGCTGGACGGTACGCCCGTGAGCTTCGTCGGCACGGCCACCATCGGCACCGATCATGTCGACATGGATTACTTGCGATCCAAACGAATCGGTTTCAGCGCCGCGCCCGGGTGCAACTCCAATTCCGTAGGCGAATACGTTACCGCCTCGCTGGCTCATCTCGAATCCAAGCACGGGTTTTCCACGCGCGGGAAAACCATGGGCATCATCGGCTATGGCCATGTCGGGAAACAAGTCGAGCGCAAAGCCTTGGCCCTGGGGCTGCGCGTCCTGCGCAACGATCCGCCGCTGGAAGAAATCCAACTCCAGGTTGGCCAGGCCGGCGAGATGAAGGCGACGGAGTTCCATAGTCTGGAACAAGTCCTGGCGGAATCGGACATCATCACTTTGCACATCCCCCTCATTCGCAATGGCCCTCACCCCACCTACCGACTGGCCGGCGAGGATTTTTTCTCCCGATTGGGAAAACGCATCGTCCTTATGAACTCATGCCGCGGCGAGGTCATGGACGAAGGCGCCCTCTTGAAAGCCAAAGCATCCGGGCTGGTCCGCCATTTGATTCTCGACGTATTCGACGGTGAGCCGAACATCAACTCCATCGTCTGCGCCGCCGCGGATATCGTCACGCCGCATATCGCCGGGTATTCCTTACAGGGTAAATTGGGTGGCACGACCCAAATTGCCGCCGCGTTCCGCGCCCATTTTGGAAAAACCGACGCCTGGTTTCCAGCCTATTCCCCTCCTGCCGAAGCGGAGATCCGCTATGTTCCCACGAATTCACCCGAGGGCGACTTACAATTCGTGCGTGCCAGCATTTTCCGCGCATACGACATCATGGCAGATGATCGCCGATTACGCCTCGCGTTGCGGGAAGTCCAACCTGGAGCCGCATTTGATCGACTTCGTCGCGACTATCCGGTCCGAGACGAATTTCCCCAGTATCGAGTAACCGGAATTCCCTCGGAAAAACGGGACCTCCACTCCCAATTAGTGGAGCTGGGGTTTCGTGTAGAAGGTTCAAGCTCCTAACCACAATTTTGATTTCCCCTCCAAATTCACAAATCATTTTCCCAAAGGACGATGAATTGCCCAACACCGATGGTGTTTTCCCAATTCGCCGCACGGGTCCTTGTTCCCGCCGCAATGGATTCAAAAAACTTTGAGGTAGAGATTTCGATTCCAAGCCAGTACTTTAGAGGTTGGACATTACATCGCTATCCCCGGGATCCGGCCGGACGGGGTCCGGTCCGAAAATGACCGGGAAGGAGCGATGTAATCCTCGGTAAAGTGGAGACTCGCGACAGCCCATGAAAGGACTGCCATGAACAATATGTTCTCGAATCAAACCCAGGTCCGCTCGCTGATTAAATTTCGGCCCTTGGCGATTGGTCTTTTGGACAAGCGCCGCGTCAGGTTCTGGGACGCGCTCGATCGCCCCATCGCCGACGTGTTCCATCGCGAGGGCATGCAGGATTTCCTGGAGGAAGTTTCCTACACCAGCGTTCCCGCACCTGACACGGATTGGACCGCCATGCCTTTGTACATGCTGGTGGATTATCTCACCCACGAGCATCGCAACTTTTTCGTCCACGAAATCGCCGATATCCGGCACCTCCTCGACATTCATACCCTGGCCGACAGCGCCGAAGCCTTGGAGTTGAAGGGCATACACAGGGATTTCAACGAATTCGTACACGAGTTTCAAGGCTATATCGACGAGGAGGAAGGCTTCCTGTTTCCGAAGATTTTGCGGTACGAGGCCTGCTTGCGCGACCGAAGCGTGCATCCGGAGTTCCATCGCGGCTCCCTGCAATCGTACATGGCGACGCCGAAAGCCCAACGCAGCCAAAAGTTTTACACCGATTTCGCCGGTTTAACGGAACGAGTGAAAATCCACGCCCTATCCCCCAGCGCATCGGGCATGACCCAGGAATTGGCCGAATTTTTCAGGTCGTTGCTGGAAAAACTGCAAACCCACCGTGCCCTGGAAACCGAAGCCCTGTTTGGAGTCGCCCGGGAGTTGGAACGCAGCCTGTACAACCTGTCCATCGACGGGGATCCTACCGTCCGCTTCAATCGGCGCGGCCCAATGGACTCGGGCATCATGCGCCTGGATGAAGGTTAATCCCTCTCCCCCGACCCCTCCAAAACCTTTCGGCGGAACCGCTTCCCACCCTTGCAAACAGGGCCTTCCGACCCCGTCCGGTCTTGAGCTTTTTCCCTGCGGCTACTACATTGGTGGACCTCAAAATCGTTACTGACGATTGATTTGAAAGACATCAAAAGCACCAGTCATCCACGCTGAGTTCAAGCAAAAGGAGTCCATATGGCGAAGGCGCCGAAATACGTCTACTACTTCGGGAAGGGCAAGTCGGAGGGGGTCGCCTCCATGAAAAACCTCCTGGGTGGAAAGGGCGCGAACCTGGCCGATATGGCCTCCATCGGTTTGCCAGTGCCTCCGGGCTTCACCATCACGACCGAAGTCTGCACCGAGTTCTACAAGAACAACCGCAAGTATCCCACCGGATTGAAGGAACAGGTCCTGACCAATCTCGCGCAAATCGAGAAGGACATGGGCAAGAAGTTCAACGACAGCAAGAATCCGCTGCTCGTTTCCGTGCGCTCCGGCGCCCGTGTTTCCATGCCCGGCATGATGGACACGGTTTTGAATCTCGGCTTGAACGATAAAACCGTCGAAGGCCTGATCGCCGTTTCCGGCGACGCGCGCTTCGCATACGATTCCTACCGCCGCTTCGTGCAGATGTACGCCGACGTGGTGTTGGGCGTGCACACCGATTATTTCGAAGAAGCCTTGCATGCGGCCAAGCATGAGACCGGCGTCGAGGAAGACACCAAGCTGACGGCCGACCAATTGAAGACCCTGGTCGCCACCTACAAGGCCATCGTGCTGAAGAACCTGGGCAAGCCCTTCCCCGAAGACGCCTTCGAGCAACTCTGGGGTTCGGTCGGCGCCGTATTCCAATCCTGGATGAGCGAACGCGCCATCGTGTACCGCCGCATGGGAAAAATCCCCGAGGAATGGGGCACGGCCGTCAACGTACAGGCCATGGTGTTCGGCAACGCCGGCGAAGACTGCGCCACGGGCGTGGCGTTCACGCGCAACCCCTCCACGGGAGAGCGCAAATACTACGGTGAATATTTGATCAACGCGCAGGGCGAAGACGTGGTAGCCGGCATCCGCACGCCGCAGCCCGTCACCAAGATTTCCAAGAAGTCCGCGGACGAAGTTTCCCTGGAAGAAGCCATGCCCAAGGCCTACAAGGAATTGGCCCAGACCTTCGAGACCCTGGAAAAGCATTATCGCGACATGCAGGACATCGAATTCACCATCGAACACAACCGCCTGTTCATGCTGCAAACCCGCAACGGCAAACGCACCGCAGCCGCCGCCGTACGCACCGCCGTGGAAATGGTCAAAGAAAAATTGATCTCCAAGGAAGAAGCGATCATGCGCGTGGACGCGAATTCGCTGAACCAGCTGTTGCATCCCTCGTTTGATCCGAAGGCCAAGAAGTCCGTCATCGCCACCGGCCTGCCGGCCTCGCCCGGCGCGGCATCGGGACAAATCGTGTTCAACGCCAAGGATTCCGTGAAGTGGGGCGAAGAAGGCAAAGCCACCATCCTGGTTCGCCAGGAGACATCGCCGGAAGACATCGAAGGCATGGTCTCGTCCCAGGGCATCCTGACCGGACGAGGCGGCATGACCTCGCATGCGGCCGTAGTCGCGCGCGGCATGGGCAAGACCTGCGTCGCGGGCTGCTCGGCATTGCTGATCGACGCGAAAGAAAAAATCGTCAAGACCGGCGGCCAGATCCTGCGCGAAGGCGATTGGATTTCCATCAACGGATCGACGGGCGAAGTGATGCTCGGCAAGGTCGACACCGTGGCGGCTTCGCTTACGGGCGAATTCGGCGTCTTCATGAAGTGGGTCGACGAGTTGAAGAAGCTGGGCGTGCGCGCCAACGCCGACGTCCCCAAGGACGCGGAAGTGGCCGTGGGCTTCGGGGCGCAAGGCATTGGCCTATGCCGCACCGAACACATGTTCTTCGAAGGTGAGCGCATCACGTTCTTCCGCGAGATGATTCTCGCCAAGGACCTGGCAGGCCGCAAAGCCGCCCTCGAGAAACTGCTCCCCATCCAGCGCGCGGACTTCGAAGGCCTGTTCCTGGCCATGAAGGGCTATCCCGTCACCATCCGCTTGCTCGATCCTCCGCTGCATGAATTCTTGCCCCACACCGATCGCGAGCAGGAAGACATGGCCCGCGCGATGTCGGTCTCCAAAGATGAAGTCCGCGACAAGGTGGACTCGTTGCACGAACTGAACCCCATGCTCGGCCACCGCGGCTGCCGTCTGGGAATCACCTATCCGGAAATCTATGACATGCAGGTGCAGGCCATCATCGAGGCGGCCGTGAACCTGAACAAGAAGGGCGCCAAGGTCGTTCCGGAAATTATGATCCCGCTGGTCGGCACCGTCAAGGAATTGACCATCCTCAAGGAGAACGCCAAGCGCGTGATCGCCGAGGTGCTCAAGGCCCAGGGCGTAAAGAAGCTGGACTATCTCATCGGCACCATGATCGAAATCCCGCGCGCGGCTTTGATTGCGGACCAATTGGGCGCGGAAGCGGACTTCTTCTCCTTCGGCACCAACGATCTGACCCAGATGACTTTCGGCTACAGCCGCGACGATTCCGGCGTGTTCTTGCCCGCCTACGTGGAGCAGAAAATCCTGATCGACGATCCGTTCCAATCCATCGACCAAACCGGCGTGGGCCAACTGGTCCAGTACGGCGTGGAGCGCGGTCGCAGCGTCAATCCGAAATTGAAGGTCGGCATTTGCGGCGAGCATGGCGGAGAACCGACGTCGGTGAAATTCTGCCATAAGATGGGATTGAACTACGTGAGCTGCTCACCCTATCGCGTGCCCATCGCGCGTCTCGCGGCTGCGCAAGCGGCCGTGGAAGAATCGATGGCTGCGAAAAAAGCCGCCAACACGAAGTCCGCCAAAGCCCCGAAGGCCGCAGCGAAAACCGTGAAAGGCAAGCCCGCAGCGAAAGCCAAAGCCGCGCCCAAAAAGGCTCCGGCTAAGGTCGTGGTCTCCAAGGCTGCCAAGGCCGGTAAAGCCGCCAAGGGTGTAAAGGTAAAGGTCGCCAAAGCCAAGCTCGCCAAGCCCGTAGTCAAAGCCGCCGCTAAACCGGTTGCCAAGGCAGCGAAAGCCAAGCGTAAAGCCGAAATGGCCATGGCCTAATCCGAAGGCGTTTTTTACGACCGACGGATATTTTTCGCCGGTCTGAGAAACTCTCGTTTTGATCCATTCACATCCGGTTGCGGGGAAACTTGCAACCGGATTTTTTTTGCCCATGCCCCATGGCTCAGGGTGAATGGAGTTGCGACGACTGGCGGCGATGAATTAAGCGAAACAAAAATATATTTTATAAAATCGTGACGCATATCACAAATTAAATCCAGCTTGGTTATGCCAAGAGGCCCCGAAACCGCCGAGGCGGGTTTGACTATTTTTTAACCATAAACAGTTCATAGTTGTGCTGCTCCCATGAAATACCGGAAATAAACGGAAAAACCCTACAGAATCGCCGGCCCCGGTTACCTAATTTCAGCGGTTAATTTCGTGTTACTTGGTATAATGATCTTAGCGTACTACCTTTTTTTTCAACAGTATTTCGGGAGGATTCTCTAATGGGATCCGAAATCGTACGTGAACTTGAGAAGGCCTACGATTGCGGCGATTTGAACGATTTGAAAGCTTCGTTGCTGCCTTTCATTCGGACTAACCGCCAAAAATTACTGACCTTCATCCATGATTTCCAGCAGATGGAAGGCCCACGCCCTCTGGACATGTTGATCAAGATTTTCATCATTCAGCATAATATGCCTTTCGACATGGCCCAGTACATGGCCAAGCAAAGTTCAACCATCCGCAAGGAAATCACCGCACCAGTCGATGACGATACCAAGCGCCAAAATTGCGTCGCAGATTGGATCCGGCAAAAAGCCGAAGCCCATCGCAGTACATCCATGTTCCAACAGGTATTTTGTTTTGAAAAACTGAAGGACCAATTGATGCCCTTGATCGAGTCGGAGCTGAATCTCCACCCGGTTCCGGCCACGTCCTAGTCGGACCGCTCCGGTCCGCCGGGTCGCCCCGATCCGCGGGCCGCCTAGTCCGGCAGCCTAAAAGGGCCGGTAAGGGTATCGGCCCACACGTTTTAATCCGGTATTCTTTATTCCGGCATCGGCTCGCGGAGCAAAAGACCGCGCCGCCGGGTCGCCAGGAAATCCCGCAACTCACGCGCAAGTCCGCCTAAACCTTCCAACTCGCCATCGGCAATCCGTTTTTCCCAGCCCGCAAGGTCGGATGCGCCCGCCAAAGTACGTTCGCGATCGCGTCCTCGATATAAGGATCGCAACCACGCTCCGGCCCCAATCGGCCAACCGGCGCGCGCCAACCCCATCTCATTCAAACCGCCGTAACGCAACGGTTCTCCCAGGGCTTTAGTGTAGGGCAGAACATCCTTATCCACGCGCAAGCCCCCGCCGATGAAGGCTCCGGCGCCAATGCTTGTGAACTGATGGATGCCCGTCATCCCGGAAATCACCGCTTTGTCGCCGATGCGGACATGCCCGCCCATTTGCACGCCGTTGGCGATGATGACGCCGTCGCCGATTTTGCAATCATGGGCCACATGGGAGTAAGCCATGATCAGGCAGTCGGTACCGATGCGCGTCAATCCGGAAGCCGCAGTCCCGCGGTTTACAGTCACATACTCACGCAAAACCGTCCCGGCTCCCACCCACGCCTCGCTAGGCTCGCCTCGATATTTCAAATCCTGCGGCGTGTTGCCCACCACGACACCGTCGTCCAACCGCACTTTCGATTCCAAGCGGGTTCCCGCATACACATGGCAAAAGGGGCCGATGGAAACGCCGGATGCCAAGCTCACGCCTTTGTCAATGACGGCGTAAGGCCCGACTTCCAGGTCGGGGGGGATTTCCAGGCTTGGATCAATGATGGCGGTGGGATGGATAGCCATGGACGCGCCGGACCCTTAGACCAGCGAAGCCTTGATGATGGCCTCGGCGACCAATTCCCCGTCGATTTCGGCGCGTGTCTTCACGATGGCGAAACCGCGTCGGAATTTATCCAAGTCGCCGCGTAAAGTGAGAATGTGCCCCGGACGAACCGGTTTACGGAATCGGGCTTCTTCCACGCCAGCAAAGGCTGGACGCTTCCCCATGGTCTCTTCGGGAAAAGAGAGGTAAATCAATAGGCAACTGACCTGGGCCAGCGCCTCGATCTGCAATACTCCCGGCATGACGGGTTCCTGCGGAAAATGACCCGCGAAAAACGGCTCGTTGAAGGAGACATTTTTTTGTCCTACTATCAACTTTCCCTTTTCAAAAGCCGTGATTCCATCCACAAAAAGGAACGGGTAGCGGTGCGGCAGGATCTTGAGTATCCCCGCGAAATCCAAGATGAATTTGGGATTGTCCGAGGTAAGATAGGGATTGATTTCGCCCATGCGCGAGGACTCCGTTCTAACGTTAAGGGGTAAATCTAGTATCTCCCTGGCCTCTAGTACCTAAGCCCTAGCCGGGTTCAAGCGGTCCAAAAGCAAATGGTGTTCGGCGTGGCCGCCATTGAGGATCTCGATCTCCAAACTGGGTAAAGCCAATCCCAGCAAAGCCAAATCTCCCAGCAAGTCGAGGATTTTATGCTTGGCCGCCTCCTCGGGCATGCGCCAATCCGGCTGATTGAGAAGCGGGTATTTGCCGCCGGGCAGTTCCGGATTATCGAGTAATATTTTGGGATGAAGTTCTTTCGATTCCGCCAGCAACAGACCCGATTCGATTCCCGCGCCGGACATCAAGCCTTGCGATTTCGCCGCCTTCCATTCCTCGTGGAAGACCCAGGTGCGCGCGGGTAAAATTTCCCGCCATGCCGTATCCGCGTCCCGGAGATGGAACGCCTGCCGCAAGCCGTGCCGCTCGACGCGATAGAGGACTTCGAATCTCGGCGCGGGTCGGACGCGGATGAAACCATACTCCCATTCATGCTCCCACTCCAACCCTGAATGATATTCGCTCCAGGCCGGTTGGCGCGCAATTTTCGGATCCAAACGCGCAATCGCTTCCCGAAAGGGCAAGGCGCTCCCATCCAAACCCGGCAGCTCCACACCATGACAAAAAACATCGCAGGGAAGACTGGAAGCAAAAAGCATGGTGGCCAAGAAATGCTCGGGCGTGCGCCACTCCGAAACGCCCTCCCCCAACACCGTCCCGCGTTGGGCGCGTCTGCGCATCAACCCCAAATCCGCAGGCGAAAGGGTGCGGCCAGCTTCGAAATGAAAGAGCGGATGGCAAGGCGCTTTGCCGTGACTTGCGGCTGGGGAGGCTTGGAACGAACTGGAATTGTCCGACAACCGCAATTCCACCGATCCCGCGATACCGCTATGGAGACCGCGGCCGGATAGAATTTCCTTTTTTACGGTACCCATCGACTTTGGAAAAGGTAGGATTTTAAGGTATTCGCTTAGGGCCCTTAAGCGTTAAGCGGGAGGTTTTCTTTCGCCCACCATTTGACGCCGCCATTCTCCGATAAGCCGGGCCGGGAAGCCGGCCACCGTAACGCCGTCCGGGAAATCCTTGGTGACGCCCGAACAGGCCGCTACCGTCACGTCATCGCCCAGATGCAAGCGCCCGTCAATCGAAGCCGCGCCGCCCATGCGCAAGCGGTCGCCGACCCGTGTGGACCCGGCAATGCCGGACTGCGAGGCCAACAGGCAATCGGACCCCATGCGGACATTGTGGGCTATTTGCACATGGCTGTCGAGTTTGCAGCCACGGCCTAATTCCGTGGGATGAAGTACGCCCGCAGCAACCACCGAATTGGCGCCTATCCAGCATTCATCGCCGATGACCACGCCGGCCGGATGCGGCATTGCTTCCATGCCATTGGGACCGGAAACGAAACCAAATCCGGCGCAACCCAAAACCACGCCGCTTTGCACCAAACAATTCCGGCCGACAATAACGCCCCCCTGAATGACCGCGCGCGGTTCAATCACCGAGCCCGAACCGATGTACGCGCCGGGTCCGATAAAGGCGCCATGGCCGACGGTGACGTTGCCTTCCAATACGCCTTCCACCACGGCCGTGGCCGCGATGCGGTTTTCCAATCCACAGGGCTTCCAATCCGGACGGAGAGGTTCGCATCGATCCGCGAAAACCTTCAGCAACATGGACATGGCGGCATGCACGGATGTAACCCGCAGATTGGGTATTCCCTCCGGGCATTTTACCGCCGGCTCCGCGATGATGAAAGCCGCCTGTAAATTTTTGCGAATGGCGGAAGGCACGCGCGCGCCGAGAAAGGTCAGGGATTCCGGAGTGGAACGATCAGCGGAAGTAAAATCGGTAAGCTTAAAATTTATCGCCGAACCATCGCCTCCCGCCGATTGGGCAAGGGAAGAAGCGGCAGAAGCGGTCGCAGAGGAGGATGATCCGCCTCCGAAAGCCGATACGACTAAGGAGGCGAGAGTGACTTCGGGAGGACGGGCCATCGACGCAGCCTGGGCCGCCACCGCCATGGGACGGAGCAAGGCCAATACGTCCGCTACTGGAAGCGCTGCCCGGAGGCGCAAGCCTACTTGGCCTCTTTGTTCAGAACCTCGATCACCTTTTGCGTCAAGTCATTGTCCTTTTTCCAAAACACCACCGCACCGGCGGCACGGTCAATGACCAGATCATAACCTTCCTGATTGGCGACGTCTTGGATGGTTTTCTTAATCTTGGCGATGATCGGTCCGGAAAATTCCTCGTTCTTCTGAAAAAGCTCGCCGTCCTTGCCGTATACCTTTTGGACGAATTGCTCGTACTCGCTTTTCTTTTTCAGAAAATCGGCTTCCATTTCCTTCTTTTTTTCCTCGCTGAGCATCAAGGACTGCTTATCCAACTTGTCCTTCATCTCCATCAGGTCTTTTTGCTTGTTGGCCGCGTCTTGTTCCCATTTCTGGACCTGGGAGTCATATTGCTTTTGGGCCTTCTTCGTATCCGCGTACTTGTCGAAAATTATTTTCGTATCGACGTGGGCGATTTTCAAATCCGTAGCTTGGGACAATCCGGCCAAAGCCAGTGCCATACCGATAATCAGGCGTTTCATGATTCCTCCTTAGAAACCTTGCTCAATGACGAAATTGACGACTGGAGTACGCGAAACCACCGGGCTGCGCGTTCCATCATAATTTTCTTTGTCGTCCAACGGCCAACCAAAATCAAAACCCATTCCGAACGGAGCCACCAACGGGATGACCAAACGGAACCCAAAACCCATGTCGCGCTTCATGTTCGAAAAATCGATTTCCTCCCATGGATCGGGAACGGATTTGTTGCTGACCGGGTTGTAGTATCCGGGTTGAACCGGATCATATTTGGGAATATTGCCGAACACGTTGCCGACGTCGAAAAAGCCCAGCAAGTAAAAGGTGTTCTCCACCACCGGATAGGTCAGCTCGGTGACGTAGGAAAAATAGGACCGTCCCACCCGGGAGGATCCCATGCTGCCCGGATCGTATCCGCGCATCTTGCCTTGATAACCCAGTACGCCGCCCATTTGGAAAAGATCGTAGGTCTGGATATTGCCGCCCAGGAGTATGCCGAAGTCCGTTTGCAGGCCCAGGACCAATTTGCCGACGGTCGGGAACCACCAATCGACCTTGGTGTCGACTTGGTGATAATCGAAGTCGCCGCCGAGCTGGCCGCCCACGCGGCTGTAGGTCAGGCGGTACAACGATCCTTCCGACGGGAAGAACGGCAGGTTCTTGTCGTCGCGGGTAAGCGAAACATGCACGGACGATTCCAAACCGGACGGTATGATTAACGAATTGGGATTGGTCGCGAAGCCGTTGTCGTTCTCCGTCAGGTTATAGCTTCCGCTCAGGGAGAAATAGTCGTCCGGCCAGGTGAGTCTACGGCCCAAGTTGGCCCGGAACCCGTATCGCGTATAATCCTGTTGGTTGGCCTGCAAGGCTTTCTGGAAGCTATAGAAAACACTGCCGCCCACTAAGGTCGGGGTATCCATGAACCAGGGCTCGGTGAATCCGATCGATCCCAGTTTTTTATTCGGCCCCCATTCCACGCTGAGGTCCCCGCGTTGCCCATTACCCAGGAGGTTGGGAATTTGCAAGCCGATGGTGCCGACGAATTGATCGCGCTGGCTGTAGGCCAAACCCGCCGAGACGGTTCCCGTTCCCGCCTGTTTTTCCGTGACTTTCATGACCAAGTTGATGTCGCTCGGATCCCCGTCCTTGACCTGCTCGATATTGGGCTCGACGTTGTCGAAAAAAGCCAATTGCATGATGTCGCGCTGGGCGCGCATGACGAGCGACTGGCGGAAAATGTCGCCCGGAAACAATTTGATTTCCCGGCGAATCACCTTGTCCTTGGTTTTGGTATTGCCGCGAATGTCCACAAGTTGGATGTGCGCGATGCTGTTTTCCTTGATGGTGAAGATCACGTCCACGATGGAATCGCGGTAGTTGAATTGATCCTGCATGTCCATGAAAAGGTATCCCTCTTCACGGTACAACGATTGGACCTGGAATTTCATGGCCTCGAATTTCTTCATGTTGAAAATTTCGCCCGAGTCCAAAAGGACTTGCGCCTTGAGAGCGGCGTCGTCCATGATGTTATTATGGATGAAGGTGGCTTTCCCGAAGCGGTACTTGCGGCCTTCTTTGACGTTCAGGCGCACGTCGAGGTATCGCTTATCGTCGGTGTAATTGATTTTATCGCCCTTGACCGACGCGTCCAGGAAACCCAATTCACGGTAATAATCCACGATCGAATCCTGGCCCAGCCGGAACTCGTCTTCCTTGAATTCACCGTCGCGCCACCAGCGATCTTCCTTAATGGGGAAATGCTTGCGCAATTGCTTGTCCACGACATTGTCGTTTCCGGCGAAGGTGACGTAGCGGACCAATACTTTACGGTTTTCCGTGATTTGAAAGGTCACAGTTTTCCGGGCGGTCTCCGCTTCGACGCCGTCCACGACCTCGACTTTGGCCAGCAAATAACCCTTGTTATGGTATAAATCGAGAATTTTCTGACGATTTCGTTCGACCGCGGAGACGGAATAAACCTGTCCGTCCAACAAATCGACCACTTCCTTGATCGCGTCCTTTTTGATCTTGTCGTTGCCTTTGAAATCCGCGCGGGCCAGGGTCGGTTGTTCCACGACCACGAAGGTCAACACGGCGCCGTCCAAGGAGTCTGGATAGTCGATGTCCACCTTGACGTCGGAGAAAAGACCCAATTTATTCAGCGCCGAAACCGAGCCCTGCACACGTTGGCGCAGTACCGGCGGCAGTAACTCATCCCCTTTTTGAATTTGGATGGTGTTCAAGACCATGGACTTATCCACCGTCTTATTGCCTTCGACCAGGATTTGGGCGATTTTGACTTCCTTGACCGGGCTGCGAAAGCCGGGTTGGGTCTGCGCCAAAGTATATCGGGCCGCGCCAAGGAATAGCAAAGCAAAGGCGAGAAGGGACTTGCGAATTGTCAAAAAAGCCGTCCTGGTTGGAAACCGGAATAATATAGAAAAAGCCCTTTGGCTTGAGTCGTGAACGGCGGGTGGGAAAGAACGGTACCGACCGTGGCGCGTGTTAAGCACCCGGTGGCATGGTGCTGGAAGGTTTCGAAGCCACAAGCAACCTGCGTCGCTTACGGCATCGAAGATTTCGGCGGAGCGTCCCGCGTCACGCGGGACCGGATTATCCTTCTTTAATCTCGATGGATTCCTTCTCGCCCTTCTTGCCCGCATCGCCGGATTTACCCGCGCCCTCGCCGGTCTTTGTTTCGGCGGCTTCGGCGGCTTTGGCCGCAGCTTCGGCAGCCTTGGTGGCTTTGGCGGTTCCCGCTGCGGAAATCGAGGACGTAAAGGTGATCTCGTCGCCCTTGCGCGCCACCTTGAGCACGGAGTTTTCCGTCACCTTGCCGCGCAGGATTTCTTCCGCCAGCGGATCCTCGATCAGCTTCTGAATGGCGCGACGCAGCGGGCGGGCGCCCAATTGCGGATCGAACCCTTTCTCGACGATCAGATCGCGTACAGTGTCCGAGATTTGCACCTTGATGTCGCGGGGACCCAGGCGACTTTCCAACTCGTTGATGAGAATGTCCACGATGCTGCCCATGTCCTTGCGTTCCAACGGGCGGAACACGACCAGGTCGTCCAGGCGGTTGATGAATTCAGGATTGAAGGTGCGCTTCACTTCCTCGCGCACCATTTTTTCCATGCGGTCGTACTCGCTGTTCAAGTCGTCCTTGCCAAAGCCGAGGCCCACGCCCTTCTTGATGTCCTTGGCGCCCAGGTTTGACGTCATGATGATGATGGTGTTCTTGAAGTTCACCTTGCGGCCGTAGCTGTCTGTCAATTGGCCGTCATCGAGGATTTGCAACAGGATGTTGAATACGTCCGGATGCGCCTTTTCGATTTCGTCCAGCAGGATCACGGCATAGGGCTTCTTGCGGATCTTCTCCGTCAATTGGCCGCCTTCTTCGTAACCGACATACCCGGGAGGCGCGCCGACCAGGCGGGATACCGCGAACTTTTCCATGTATTCCGACATGTCGATGCGGATGAGGGCTTCTTCCGATTCGAACAGGAAGGACGCCAAGGCCTTGACCAACTCCGTCTTGCCCACGCCCGTGGGGCCCAGAAACATGAACGAGCCCATGGGCCGCTTGGTCGAATGCACGCCCGAACGCGAGCGGCGGATGGCTTTGGAAATGACTTCGATGGCGCGTTCCTGACCAACCACGCGTTGCGTCAATTCCTTTTCCATCGCCAACAGGCGGTTGGATTCGGTGCTGGCCATCTTGGCGAGCGGAATGCCCGTCATCTTGGCGACCACTTCTTGGATGGACTCCTCGTTCACCACCAGGCGCTCTTCGCGTTTCTGCTCGCGCCACTTCTTGCGCATTTCTTCCAGCTCGGCTTTCAGATTTTCCTGCGTATCGCGCAGGCTGGCGGCCGTCTCATAATCCTGGTTTTCGACGGAAGCTTCCTTTTCCTTCACCACGCCTTCCAACTCCAACTCCTTGTTGCGCAGTTCGGGGGGGATGGAAAGGCTGGCCAGGCGCACGCGCGCGCCGGCCTCGTCGATGATGTCGATGGCCTTGTCCGGCATGAACCGGTCCGACAGGTAGCGGTCGGAAAGGCGCACGGCCGCTTCCAGGGCTTCTTCGGTATAATTGACCTTGTGATGCGCTTCGTATTTGGGGCGCAGGCCCTTGATGATTTGCAGCGTGTCCGCCAGGGAAGGCGGATCCACGACGATGGTCTGGAAACGGCGTTCCAGCGCGCCGTCCTTCTCGATGTACTTGCGGTACTCGTCCAAGGTGGTGGCGCCGATGCATTGGAACTCGCCGCGCGACAGGGCGGGCTTGAAAATGTTGGACGCGTCCAAGGAACCTTCCGAACCGCCGGCGCCGACGATGGTGTGCAATTCGTCGATGAAGATGATGACGTTCTCGTTCTTCTGCAATTCGGTCATCAGGCTCTTGAGCCGTTCCTCGAACTGGCCGCGATACTTGGTGCCGGCCACGATGGATCCCATGTCCAAGGTGACGACGCGCTTGCTCTCCAAAATTTCGGGAATGTTGCGCTCGATGATTTTCTGCGCGAGCCCTTCCACGATGGCGGTCTTGCCCACGCCCGGTTCTCCGATGAGCACGGGATTGTTCTTCTTGCGGCGCGACAGGATTTGGATCACGCGTTCGATTTCCGGCCCGCGGCCGATGATGGGATCCAATTGGCCCTGGCGGGCCAGCTCCGTGAGGTCCCGCCCGAAATGATCCAAGAACGGGGTCTTGCTCTTCTTGCGCGAAGCGGCGAAGTCACCGGTTTGTTGCGCGTCGCCGCCGCGGAGCACGCGTTCGATTTCTTCCTTCACGCGTTCGTATTCCACCCCGATGCTGGCCAGGGCGTTGGCCGCTGCGGATTCATGGTCCTTCATGAGGGCCAGGAGCAGATGCTCGGTGCCGATATATTTGTGGCTCATGGAGCGCGCTTCCTGCGCGGCGATTTCCAAAACCTTCTTGGCCCGGGGCGTGAACGGGATCATCTGACCGATGGTCATCATTCCGCCGGAAGAGGAAATGGATTTCTCGATGTTGCGCGCCAAATCATCCAGGTCGATGCCCAGGTTTTTCAGCACCGCCACCGCGACGCCGTCGCCCTCGCGGATCAGTCCGAGCAGAAGGTGTTCGGTGCCCACGTAGTCATTGCCGAGACGCACCGATTCCTCGCGCGCGAGTTGCATGACCTTCTTCACTCTATCCGTAAACATGCCGTTCATTTTTCACCTCTCAGCCGGCGTTGCGGCCCAATGATAGCTTGGGTATAAGATACTTCGCTCCGACTCAAAATCCCAATCTACTTGACGATGCGCAAGTAACCGATCGGTATCTAACCGAGCTAGGCTGCGCGCTGTCTTTCCAAGCTTAATCTTACGACATTCGCCCGCAAGATGTCCTCATCTTCTTTGTCCAATTCGCTACCGGAGCTTACCCCCAGGTGACCAGGCGCGGCGATCACGCGCAGTTCTTCCAGCAAAGGTTCGGTTTGGGCCGGTAAGGTTCCCAAATAAGCTCCTAATCGCAACCACGAGCCCAATTCCAGGAGGCGCGGATAGGCCAGGTTCGAGGCGGAGAGCAAGGCTTGATGCGATTGTTGGATTCTTTCTGCAAGCCCTTTGTGATGTTTTTCCGACATGCGCCGACGCTGATCCGCCTCCCACGCGAGTAAGTCCGTGATGCTTCGGAAAAACTTTCCGTACAAATCCTCCGGAGAACCGCCGAGCCCGCCTCGGGTTTGGACATGGAACAGGTCCGCCCGCGGGAGCGGTTCTCCCCAATGGGAATGCGGTCGGCAGGTGAGACCCATCGCGAACATGGAATTCCAGGCTTGCGGTAAGCAGTTGCCCCGCACCAAGGCGGGCAAATGCACCAAGGCTTCCAGCTCCAGTCCTGGACCGATCCGGGAAGGATGCGAGTTCAGGAAACCGAAGTCCCGGTGCCACGCCCAGGCTGCGGCGCTTTCGCCTGCCATAGGGGGAATATATGCTTTGGTTAATTCCGCTTCCGCCGGCATTCCGGGAAAGACACGCGATGAAGTTAAATGCTCCACTTCATTCACGAGGTCCCAATGCCATAAGCCGGGACGCAATAGAATCCATTTGCCGCCGCCTTTACCGGGGAAAACGACCGGGTTGGCCGGGATGAGACCCCGCTCCCGTAACATGCGCAATACCGAGGGCGGGCAATCGACCAAACGGGCGCGACGGGATCCCGGTCCCGCAGGCAGCAGGGGCAGTAAGAGTGCCGCCGTCGCCTCGCAAGCGTTAGGAGGCGCGGAGGCCACGAAGGGGCGACCGGATAGGTTACGATAAGCGATCATCCGGGTATAGACGACGCCGGGATTTTCCGGCGATCTACGGGTAACCGGTAAGTTACTGACCCAGGGAACGGGTGAATTGGCGACATCGGCCCAGTTCAAGTCCGCCCGGCCCCTTCTATCAGTTTTTGCAGGCGCGCCGCTTCGGCATAACTTTCGGTGCGCACGGCGTCATGCAAAGCCAATTTCCAAGCCGCGACGGTTTCCGCTTCAGAAACGGATCCGAGCGGACTCATCCCTTCCATTTGGGACGTGACCGCGCGGGAAATGTCCGCGAAGGCCGCCGCTCCGTGTAACCAGAGCAAATCCGCCTGCAACGCCTCGCCGAAACTCGCGTAACAATGCGGACAGCCCAGCAGGCCGCGGGTGCGATACTCCGCCAAAGTGAAACCGCAATGCGTGCAGAGGGGGAATTCAGCCATGCCGGTCGATGGTGGATTCGCGCTCCAGGCGCAACCCGCCGTTCTCCATCACGTAAACCTTGCGGGCCTGAGCCGCCAGGTTCAAGTCGTGGGTGACCACCAGGATGGAGACGTTCAGGCGCTTGTTCAAATCCTGTAATTGATGATGCAGGACTTCCGCGTTCTTCACGTCCAGGTTTCCGGAAGGCTCGTCGCAAAGCAGGATGCCGGGTTCATTGATCAGGGCACGGGCCAAGGCCACGCGCTGCCGTTCGCCGCCGGATAATTCGTTGGGCAAATGCTTGAGGCGATGATCCAGTCCGACCATCCGGATCAACTCCAAGGCCCGTTCCTCATCGGCGCGGCGCAGCCGTCCCGCAATGCGGCAAGGCATGAGCACGTTTTCCTTAACGGTGAGATCCGGAAGCAAATGATGGAATTGGAACACGAAGCCGATTTCTCCGCCGCGAATGCCGCTCACGCTTTTATCGGAAAGGACGCTGGTGTCGCGGCCTTTGAACAAAACGCGCCCGGCCGTGGGCCGATCGAGCAAACCCAGGATATGCAAAAAGGTGCTCTTCCCCACTCCCGAAGCGCCTTTGATGGCCACGAAATCCCCCGCCGCCACCGCGAAGTCCAAATCGCGGAACAATTCGATGCGCGTGCCGGTCTCGATGAAGACCTTCTGAATGCCTTCGACGGATACGAGCGGCGTTGGGGCCGGAGAAAGAGAGGAGGAGAGGTTAGACATGGAGGCCTATGGTGGAGAGAAAAGTCAGAAGCAAGAAAGCAGAAGTCAAAGGCGAAAGGTGGAATGCGGAAACGCGGGAGTCCGATGGGTGCTGGAAACTTCCCGCGAATCGATGGTCACTGGTTTTGGGCGCACCGCAGCCTTGATTGCAGGCATTGGTTCCCCATCTTTGAATTTTAACCTTTAGCTTCTTCACTTTGAATTTTCCTGTCGACTCATTCATGCCGAATGGCCTCCACGGGGTCATGGCGCGCGGCCTTGAGCGCCGGCAATATAGTCGCGATGCCGCACAGCACATTGGTCACGGCCAGTACCAGGACGACGTCGGAAAGATGCAGTTCCACGGGCAGCACGGTCACAAAATACACGTCGCCGGGCAATTGGATGAGGCCGAAGCGGCTTTGCAGCCAGTAGGAAAAAAGCCCGAGTCCTAAACCCGCCCCGGATCCCACCACGCCGATGAGCATGCCCTCCAGGATGAAAATGCGCAAGATCGATTTCTTCGTCGCACCCATGGCGCGGAGAATTCCGATTTCCCGGACCTTATCATTGACGGCCATGACCAGGGAGGAAATGATGTTGAACGCCGCGATGATGATGATGATACCCAAGGCCAGGGCCACCAGGACCTTCTCATAGGACATCCATTTGATGAGCGTATAGTTCTTGGCCTGCCAGTCGAGCGCGCGGAACGGGAAGCCCAGGGTATCCTCCAGGTTACGGGAGACCGGCCCGCTCCGGTAAGGATCGTCCACGCGTAATTGCAAGCCGGTCACGCCGTTCTCCAGGCCGAACAGTTTCTGTGCCTGCTCCAGGGAGATGTAGGCCAGCGATTCGTCGAACTGATACATGCCGGACTCGAACGTCGCGGACACCAGGAAAACCGAAATCTTGGGCGCGAAACCGGCCGCACCGAGCTCCCCCGCCCCAGTGAAATCGGCGAGAAAGACCTTGTCCCCGACCGAAGCGCCCAGGCGCGATGCCAGCGCATAACCGAGGATGATGCCGGGATAGACCTTGCCGCTGACCGAATCCTTCAGCCCATGGAAGCGGTACTCGCCGTGGGAAATGGTATGCGACAAGCCGATGACCTGGCGGCTGCTGGCGCTGTCCACGCCGTACACGACAATGCCGTCCTGGTTCTTGCCCTTGGAAATGATGGTCTTGGACATGATGAAAGGCGAAACCGACGTGACATGCGGAAAGCGTTGGACGGCCGCCAGCAAGGTGTCGTAGGCCGTGACGGGCGCATACTGGTATTTGGTCACCTCGATATGCGCGTCCTTGCCGATCAATTGCTTTTTGACTTCGTGCTCGAAGCCGTTGATGGCGGACAGCACGAAGATGAGCAGCCAGGTGCCCACCGTGACGCCGGCTGCGGAGAACATGGCGATCAACCCCGTGGACAAGGTGCGGCGTTGCGCCCAAAAATATTTCCGGGCGATGAACCACTCAAAATACTTCAAGGGGTCGGGACCTTTGGAAGGTCAAAATTCAAAGGGGAAAGGTTAAAAGTAAAAAGGAAAGAAAAAATGGAAGAGGAGGAAAATACCGATGCCTCGCTGGCGCGCGCGCCCAGCACTGACACGGCATTCTTACAATTTTCAATTTTCAATTTGCATCTTTCATTTTTCAATCTCTCTTCTCTTCTGCTTCCGTTCACTCCGGCTTCATCAGCGGAAAAAGCAGCACGTCTTTGATCGTAGCGCTGTCGGTCAGGAGCATCACCATGCGGTCGATGCCGATGCCCACGCCGCCGGTGGGCGGCATGCCGTATTCCAGGGCGCGCAGGAAATCCTCGTCCAAGGGATGCGTTTCGTCCTCGCCGCCGCGCCCGCGCTCGACCTGATCTTCCAGGAGTTTGCGTTGCACCAGCGGATCGTTCAGCTCCGAGTAGGCGTTGCCCACTTCCCAGCCGTTGATGTAGGGCTCGAACTGCTCCACCAAGTCCGGATCCGTGCGATGCGCCTTACACAGAGGCGTGCTTTCCTTGGGATGGTCGATGATGAAAACTGGTCCGGATAGATTGGGTTCGCAATGATGTTCGAACAGGGCTTTGATGGCCAGCCCGCGCAGGAATTTGCCTTTCAGCTCGACATGATCCTTGTCCAAGGCGGCCTGCAACTCCGCATCGTTCAGGGCGTCCACATTCAGGCCCGCGAATTTTTGCAGCGCCTGCTTGACCGTCATCCGCGGCCAGGGCGGCGTCAAATCGAATTCCTTTTCCTGATAGATGAACTTCGGCGAACCGTTGGCGGCCGTGCACGCGGCGGCGTAGATGTTCTCGAAATGGGTCATCATGTTATTGTAGTCCGCATAAGCCTGGTAGAATTCCAGCAAGGTGAATTCCGGATTATGCGTGCGATCAATGCCTTCGTTGCGGAAGTCCTTGTCGAACTCGAATACGCGAGGCAGGCCGCCGGTAATGCAGCGCTTAAGGTAGAGTTCGTTGCTGACGCGCAGATAGAGCGGGATGTCCAAGGCATTGTGGTGCGTGGTGAAAGGGCGAGCGCTGGCACCGCCGTAAATCGCCTGCAAAATGGGCGTCTCGACTTCCAGGTAATTCTGATCCAGCAAATACTGGCGCACGGCCTGGATGATGCGCGACCGCTTCTTGAAAGTCTCGCGCACGGCGTCGTTCAGGGTCAGGTCCACGTAACGTTGGCGATACCGCGTCTCCACGTCCTTGAACTCGTCGAAGATCACCTTCTTGCCGTCCTCGATTTTTTCCTTCGGAATCGGCAGCGGCCGCACAGCCTTGGACAACAACTCCACGGTCTTGGCATGCACGGTGTATTCGCCCGCGCGGGTCACGAACATAGTGCCCTTCGCGCCGATCCAATCGCCGATGTCCAGGATTTTCACTAACTCGAAGGAAGGCTCGCCCACGGCGTCGCGGCCGAACATGATTTGCATGCGTCCCGTATCGTCCTTCAAATGGACGAAGGCCAATTTGCCTTTCAGATTGTACCGCACGATACGGCCGGCGAAAGCCACTTCGGGTCCGACCACTCCCGGCGCGACGACGCCATCCGCTCCGACCGGCGGCAAGAGTTTTTCCTTTTCGGCGATAAGGCCGGCGCTGTCATGCGTGGGCGCGAAACCGTACGGGTAGGGATTAATGCCCATCTCGCGCAGCTTGCGGAGTTTTTCCAGCCGGGCTTCGACCTGATCGTTCATTTCCATAATGGTTCCGTAATCTAGAATATTGGTTAAACTTGCTTTCTTTCCGCATCGGCGGCCAGCAAGTAAGCATTGATGAATCCGTCCAAGTTCCCGTTCAACACGCCTTCCGCGTCGGAAGTTTCGAAATCCGTGCGCGCGTCCTTCACCATCTGATAAGGCTGCAACACGTAGGAGCGGATTTGGCTGCCCCATTCGATTTTAAGCTTGGACGCCAGCTTGGATTCGCGCTTGGCCTCTTCATCATCTTTATGCTTTTGGTACACGCGGGCGCGCAACAGTTTCATGGCGCTGGCGCGGTTCTTATGCTGGCTGCGCTCGCTTTGGCAAGCCACCACGATGCCCGTGGGCATGTGGGTCATGCGCACGGCCGAATCCGTCTTGTTGATATGCTGACCGCCCGCGCCGCCGGCGCGGAAGGTGTCCACCTTAATGTCCGTCTCGTTGAGTTCGAATTCCACGTCCTCGATTTCCGGGTACACGTACACGGCCGCGAAGGACGTATGCCGCCGCGCATTGGAGTCGAAGGGCGAAATGCGCACCAACCGATGCACGCCAATCTCGGCCCGCAAATACCCGAAGGCATATTCGCTGGTGACTTCGATGGTGACGCTTTTGATGCCGGCTTCTTCGCCCGGTTGCTCGTCGAGGATTTCGAATTTCAATCCGCGCTTCTGGAACCAACTCACGTACATGCGCAACAACATGCGCGCCCAGTCCTGCGACTCCGTGCCACCCGCGCCGGGATGGATGGTCATGATGGCGGGCTTATCGTCGTCCTCACCGCCCAGCATCTTCTTCAATTCCAGCTCGCCGATTTTCGCGGCCAACCCGAAGACGGCAGCGCGCGCCTCCAGCAACGAGGCTTCATCGCCGTCTTCCTCGGCCATCTGCGCCAGCATTTCCAGCTCCTGCGCCTGCGTGTCGAGGGACTTCCATTGATCGACCCACCATTGCAGGGTCTTGATTTGCTTCTGGATTTTCTGGGCCTTGGCCGTATCGGACCAAAAGCCGGGCTCGGAGGCGTTGCGCTCGAGCAGCGCTATTTCTTCTTCCTTGCGGACGAGGTCAAAGATACCCCCATAGGCGTTTGACGCGCGCCTTCAACTCATTGATTTCGTCCACGAGGCTCTCCTTGGATGCAGCGGAAAAAGTAGAAAAAAGGCGCGAGGGAAGGAACATAATGGCTGGGTCGCGCGGCGGACAAGGAGATTGTAATAACATGTAGGATGGGCGGCGCGGCAACACACCGGGGGATTCGGGGCCGCAGGCTGCGGGCCTGTAGGCGTTCGGTGCGGCCGCTGGTCTGCGGGGCCGCCATTCGACGCGATCGCACGGCGGTCACCGGTGGATTCGCTGGGTCGCGCCGGTGCTGTCCGGCGGCAAGCTCAAGCCAATTTCATGGCTTCCCGATGCAGGATTTCTCCGATATAGGTCTGGTATTTTTTCCCTTTCTTGGACGCGATGGCTTTCAACGCCATCAAATCGCCGGCGTTGATGCGCAGACTGATCAGCGAGTTCTTGGCTTGCGCCCTGGCCCACTCGCCGTATTTTTTATCCTCAGACTTGGGGAGGTATTCGATTTCGCCCTTGCGGAAAGCTTCTCTAATCGCTTTTTCTTCTTTAGTTGCCCTCATTTTCAGACCTCATAAATGGTTTTTAAAAAAATGTGTGTCGCATATTCGACATAAGGAACGGCATACTTCCGCCCCCGGATGCGGACGATAAACATCTTTTGCCCGCGATGATAAGCGCTTTTGTTTCGGACGCGCCGAAACGCATCCCGCTGCACCAGTTCATAAACCTCTTCGAAGGAGACACCCCGCTCCGTCTTCAGCTTGGTATTCTTGCCCAGGTTCCAAGCGAACTGCTTTCCTTCCATTATACATACGTTGTATATACAACGTCAAGTTCATTCCCGACGTCGGAACAAAGCTAAGCGAATGTCGTGGAATATTATGTGCCGGCCCGCACGACTTACGCTGCAGCGCGCGCGTCTTACGTCGCGACGCGCACGGGAAGGCCTGCGGCGGAGATCTCGGCCTTGATGGCCGAAATGGAGTAGGTTCCGTAATGCACCATGGAGGCGATGAGGCCGGCGTCGGCCTTGGCCTTTTGGAACACATCGACCAGGTGGGACGGTTTTCCGGCTCCGCCGGAAGCGATGACGGGGATGTCCACGGCCTCGGCGATGAGGCGCGTCAAATGCAATTCGTATCCGTCCTTGGTGCCGTCCGCGTCGATAGAGTTGAGGCAGATTTCGCCCACACCGAGGGAGGCCGCCTTGCGGGCCCATTCCACGGCGTCTATGCCCATTGCCTTGCGACCGCCCTGCACGAACACTTCGTAGCCGGAAGGCAATCCCGGTAGTCCGGTTTTTTTGACGTCCATGCCCAAGACGATGCATTGCTTGCCGAACGCACGCGCCCCGTGGCCGATGATTTCCGGGTGCTGCACGGCCAGGGAATTGAGGCTGACTTTTTCCGCTCCGGCCAGCAAAACTGCCCGCATGTCTTCCAGGTTGCGGATGCCGCCGCCCACGGAGAAGGGAATGAACACCTTGCGGGCCACGGCTTTGACCATTTCGATATCGATGGGGCGTTTCTCGGCGGAGGCCATGATGTCGTAAAACACCAATTCGTCCACGCCATCTTCATAATAACGGCGGCCCATTTCCACGGGATCGCCCAGATCCACGTTCTCCTTGAACTTGACGCCCTTGGTAACCTTGCCGTTACGCACGTCCAGGCAGACGATGACGCGTTTGGTCAGCATCGCGCCTTCCGGGTGGAATCCGTCGCCCTTTGATCCCTATCGAAACGTCCGTCCCAGCCACAAAAATTCCTCAGCAATTGCAGGCCCATGCGGCCGCTTTTCTCGACGTGGAATTGGCAGGCCGCAACATTGCCCCGGCCGATGATGGCGGCAAAATCCGTTCCGGCATATTCCGTTTCCGCGAGCACGTCTTCCGGACGCGCGGGGGTTGGATAATAACTGTGCACGTAATAGAACTCGCTGCCGCTGGGAATTCCCGTGAACAGCGGATGGGCCGCCTGGAAATGGACTTGGTTCCAACCCATATGCGGGACTTTGGCGTCCAGGCTGGGCTGGAAAATATTGGTGCCGCCGGGCAAGAGTCCCAGACATTGGGTCTTCCCGTCTTCCAGGCTCCAGTCCATGATGATTTGGCAGCCGACGCAAATGCCCAGAAAGGGTTTTCCCGTGGCGATATATTCCCTGAGGACGGGAGCAAGTTTCAACTTGTGCAGTTCTTCCATCGCGGATCCTGCCGCGCCGACTCCCGGGAAAATCAATCGTTCGGCTTTGGCGATCACGTCCGCCCGATCGGAAATCACCGACTCCCGCCCGATTTCGGCCAGAGCCAACTGCACCGAAGTGAGGTTGCCGGCTTTATAATCGACTAAGACAATCATGGTATTCGTATTCGCACCCGGGGAAATAATTCCTATTTGGCCGCGCGGACCTCACGCGTGGATAAGCTGACGCGATCGGCCAAAGGAACCGAGGCGGGCTCGGATTGATCATCGCCGACGATTTCGAAACCCATGTCGCGGATCATTTCGCGATCCTGGAGCCCGGGTTGGCCCTCGCTGGTCAGGTAGTCGCCCACGAAAATGGAATTGGCCGCATACAGACCCAGCGGTTGGAGGCTGCGCAAATGCAATTCGCGGCCGCCGGCGATGCGCAATTCCGCGGCTGGATTGGCCAGGCGGAAGAGGGCCAGGATTTTGAGGCAATAAACGGGAGTCAACTCCTCCTTGTCGCCCAGGGGCGTGCCCTTGAAGGGAATAAGAAAGTTAACGGGAATGGAATCAACGCCAAGCTCCCGTAACCGGAAGGCTACGTCAACGATGTCCTCGCGCGTCTCCCCCATGCCGAACAGCGCTCCGCTGCATGAAGATAAACCGGCTTCGCGCACCTTACGCACGGTGTCGAGACGATCGGAAAAACCGTGGGTGGAGCAAACTTCGCCGTAATGGCGTTCGCTTGTATTCAAATTATGGTTGTATGCATCCACGCCCGCCTCGTTCAATGTTGCGGCTTGCCCGTCCTTAAGCATGCCCAGGCAAGCGCACAATTCCAATTCCGGGAACCTGTCCTTCACGCGGCGCACGGCCTCGGCCACCGCGCCCACGTCCTTGTCGGAGGGCCCGCGCATGGAAGCGACCATGCAAAGACGCGCTGCCTTGTTGGCCACGGCCTTTTCAGCGGCGTTTTCAACTTCCTCCGGCGTCATCAACTTGTATTTCTCGACGGGCACGTCGGAGACGCTGGACTGCGAGCAATAACCGCAATCCTCGGCGCAAATACCGCTTTGGATATTGACTAGGTAATTCAAGCGCACGCGCTTGCCGAAATAATGGTGGCGCACCTTGAACGCGGCTTGCATCAAAGTGAGAATATGTTCGTCCGGCCAAGCCAGGATATCCGCCGCGTCGGCACGGCTTAATTCTTCTCCAGACAGACTTTTTTCCGCCAGTTCCAAAGCACGGTGGGTCGGGTTCGCGGACAGGGTTTGATCCATTTTGGGCATGCCTCCGGAAAAGACCCCAATATAGGAAATAACCGGTTTCTCTTTATGGAGGCGGGAGGGTAATGCCGGCTTTGGCCGCCTGGGTCAGGATTCCCAGGGCCTTTGGCTCATATTTTCTGCGCACGCCTTCATCCAACATTCGCAAACGGCTTTGGATTTCAATTAAAAGGCGCCCGACTTCCTCCTGGTTTTCATGCATTAAAGCCACGCCACCTTGTCGGGCCGACATCGACAAGACGCGCAAGGCGCGTTTGGTATCGGCAAAAAGGGGATCCAATTCGCGGTGAAAGGACCCGGGGTTGGCCATCGACTTCCTGGATCGGTACAGCCAAAGCGTGAGCAACAAAAGGATTGCCACGCTGGCACAGGCTAAACCGAAACCCAAATTCAAAAATGCGTCCTGCATGGTGCTTTAGACGCCACGGGAACGCTCTCGGTAACGTCCGGTGATGAGTCACCAAGAAATTGGGAGGAGCGTAGGCGTTAAGTTTGGATTTCCGGAGTGAATCCATGGCGCATGGAGTTTTCCGTGACACAATACGGATCCACGAAATTCAGCAAATAGCCGGGGCCGCCCGCTTTGGTTCCCAAACCGCTGTGGCCAAACCCGCCGAAGGGCTGCCTTTCGACCAGAGCACCGGTGGAACCGCGGTTGATATACAGGTTACCCACGCGGAATTCCCGGCGCGCCTGTTCGATATGGCTGGGACTCCGTGTGTAAACCGCTCCGGTCAACGCGAAGGGCGTCGCCGCGGCGATGGCCAGGGCCTCGTCGAAATCCGAGGTGCGCATGACGGCCAACACGGGTCCGAATAATTCTTCCTGCATCAAGGGATGCGCGGCGCCCGAGACTTCGAAAATCGCCGGCGCGACGAAATGACCGCCTGCGGGAGTTTGGCCGCGAAAGATGAGCTTGGCGCCGGGTGCGGGGGCGTCGATGCGCTTTTCCAGGCGCGCGCGCGAATCTGCGTCGATGACGGGAGGGATATCGCAGCCCGGATCCACGGCCGATGCGAGTGTCCAGGTCTTGGCGGCCTCGGCCAGACGCGCGGTGAAAGCCGGATAAATGTCGCCCACCACGATGACACGCGAACAGGCCGAACATTTTTGGCCCGCGAAACCGAAAGCACTGCGTAACACGCCGGTTACCGCTTCGTCGGCATCGGCGTCGTCGTCAACTATGATCGCGTTCTTGCCGCCCATTTCGCAAACCACGCGCTTGAGCGCCGGCTGTCCCGGTCGTAAGACCGAGGCCTCGCGCAGGATGGCTTGTCCCACGGCCAGGCTTCCCGTGAATGCGATACCCGCGACCTTGGGGTGGGCCACCAAGGCCGCCCCCGCAACTTCGCCGAGACCGGGAAGGAATTGAACCGCTCCCGAGGGGTAACCGGCTTTCATCATGGCTGCAAACAATCGGTACGCCATCGCGGCGCTTTGTTCGGCGGGCTTGAGAATGACGGTGTTACCCGCGGTCAGCGCCGCCACGGACATGCCGCAAAGGATGGCCAGGGGGAAATTCCAAGGCGCGATCACGACGACCGGGCCACGGCCACAGAAGGCCAAAGTGTTTAATTCTCCCGGTACCGATCCTTGCGCGTGGGGCGACAACTCGGTCAACGCCTGGCGGGCATAATATCGACAAAAATCAATCGCCTCGGCCACGTCGAGATCGGCTTCTAGCCAGGGTTTCGCGGCCTCATGGGTTTGCAGGGCGGCCAACTTCAGTCTGTCTGCCGTCAAGATGTCGGCCAGTTTTTCGGCAAGCAGGGCACGATCCCGCAAGGACTTGTCGCGCCAATCCGGATATGCACCGAAGGCGATTTCCACCGCTTCGCCGGCTTGCTCCACGGATGCCAGCTCCTGGATGGAAACGCGTTGGGTCAAGTCGTTGGGGGAATCGGTCGCCAAGCGGTTTCGCGGTTGATCTTCTCCGCTGCGCGATTGATTCTCCCCGCTTTTCTCTCGGCCATCCAAGACAATGGGAACGGAGATCGGAAAACGGGATTTCCAACCGTCCAACTCCCGCCCGTAGGCCACGCGGTTTTCCCCGATGGCGAAATCCGTCCGCGGGCAGTTGCGGAAAGGCGTGGATAAATCCCCAGGTAACATATCGGTTACCTGGGCGTCTCCGGAAACGCCCGTTGCCTCAGGATGCGGATCCGGGTTTCCGCGCCTCTGGCTTGGTTCCGCCAACAATGCCGCCATATCCTCACCTTCATGATGGCTTTGCCGCAGGAACCCGGAATTGGAAGTGTTTTCCAACAGGCGACGCACCAGATAGGCCATGCCCGGCAAAAGCGCTCCCACGGGCGCATAGACGCGCACGCGATGGCCGCGGCTCCGAAGCACCTTGCGTTCCGGCTCGGCCATTCCGTAAAGCATTTGCACTTCGAAGGCGTTGCGCGGAACCTTCAAATCATCCGCTGCCACCAATGCATGCACCAACGATCGTAAATTGTGGCTGCCGAAGGCCGGAGCCAGGTGCGCGTGGTTGGCAAGCAGGACTCGCGTCAACGATTCATACTGCGCGTCAGTTTCCGATTTGCGCGTCAGCACCGGACAAGGCAAGCCCCATTGCCGGGACATGGCCACCTCGTAATCCCAATAGGCGCCTTTGACCAAGCGCACCGTGAGCGGAGTCCCGCGCCCTTTGGCCAAGGCGAGCAAACGATCCAAATCCCTGGGCGCCGAATGCAGGTAGGCTTGTACCACGATGCCGAGATGGGGCCAAGCGCGCAGCTCGGGGTGCGCCAGCAACTCCTCGAATAGATCGTAGGTGATCCCGTGCATTTGCCAATTTTCGAGATCGACGTTGAGAAAAACATTTTTGCGTTTGGCCAACAGGAACAAGGGCAGCACCCGTTCCTTAAGCCGCGCGACGCAACCGGCGGAATTGACCGGATCCAGGCGGCCTTCTAACGCAGAGAGTTTAATGGATACGTTGGCATATGGGATTGCCCCGGCATGATTGAATCCCAACACTTCGTCCTTTGCCCAATGCGAGGTCTCGTCCGCCAGGGTTTCGATGAGATCGCGGTAACGATTGGCGTAAATTACCGCCTCTCCCTCGGTCAAGGTCGCTTCACCCAGCAAATCCGCTGTAAATCCGATGCCCTGCCCGTGCAATTTGCGGAGGATCGGGACGGCTTCGGCGGCATCATGGCCCAGGATGAAATTTTCGGCCATCTTGACCACGTTGCGTTTGATGACCTCTACCGCGACGACACCGGTGAGCCCGCCTGAAGCCGCCTTGAGAGCGGCTCCCAGAACGGTCGGCAAAGGCCGGCCATCGCGAAGCAAATAGTCGCGCATGTGCGTCCAGACCTGTTTGCGGGTCTTGAGCACGGGAAGCACATCCACCAGGCGGAACAAATCGACGCGGAAGGACGGATCCTTCATCGCCCATTCCAGTATTTTTCCCTGCCAGAAATCCTTGTTGAAAATGCCGGGGATTTCTCCACGCATTTCCTTCCATAGGTCCAACCCCAAAGCCAAGACCGCAGAATTCATGGGCGAAGCGGATTCGAATTCCGTAGATTGGGAATTACTTTGATTATCCATAACCGTCGTTTTCCCCTGTTTTCTCAGTTATACCAAAGAAATATCGGCTTTGTCAGCGGGAAGCGTAAGTGGGGTAGCGGAAATCGGGGCTTTATGCGTCCAATGGATATCGTCAATGCGAACATTGCCCTGGTATTAGAGTACAATTTCCTCGCAAAGGAGCGTCTATGCGCATGAATTCCCTGAAACTATTCTCCGGATTGACCGCCATATTGGCCTGTCTCTCTGCGTGCAACACGTCCAACGAGGGGCCTTCCACGCAGGAAAAGAAAACTTCCGACTCCACCGCAGCCCTGGCCGCGTCCGATCTGAACGGCGCCGTGGCGCGAATGAGCAACTTGAGCCAATATCAGTACGGAAAAGAAGATTTAACCCAACTGCGGAATTCCCGTGAGGAATTCGCCGCCACCGTCCGGGTGAATCCCGGCAACGGAAAAGCCCAATTGGGTATGGCCTTGACCGGCGTCATGCTGGCCGCGCAAAGCAACCGCTTGAGCTCGGTCATCAACCAATCCCTGGACGCCAAATCGCCTTTCGATACGCGCGTCACCAATACGGCTCCCGCCATGCGACTGGCCGTACTCCAAAAAGTCGCCGCCGCCGCGCAGTTCCCGGAATTCCATGCCATCCAGGACGCCATCGCCGACACCTTGCTCCCCGCTTTGGAGGATGCCATCACCCATTTGCAAGTAGCCTATAACGACCCCGCGTTTTCCATGACCCTCACCATCGAGGATAAGCCGCGGGAATTGGATCACGCGGAAGCGGGCGTTCTCCTCGCCGGCGTGCACGCGATCCATGGATTGCTCACCCTCTGGCTGGCCTATGATTACGACCTCGACGCCAACGGATCTTACGACTATTTGCAATCCCTGCAGGACGTCGGAACCATCCACGATTTTTCCCAGCTGACGGCGGATCAACGCGCGGCCTTCAACCAATTGACCACCTTATTGGGTCCCGGTTCGCCGTTCCTGGCCGTGAAACCCGCTTGGCAGACAAAACTGGCCGGCGTGGACGATGAGATTAATTCCGCCTTGGGAATCCTTAAGGAATCCGTAGGCTCGCTGAAAGTCCGATCCAATCCGGCCGAACTTCTTCACTTGTGCGCGCCGAGGGAAATGACCCAATGCATCGAGTCCGCCGAACTGGACCAAGCCATCACCGTCATCGATAGCGGCATTAAATACATGAACCACCCCTATCAATTGGCCGTGCCCGGCCTGGATACCACGGTAAGCATCGACTTTTCTGCCTATTTCCGCGTCCAGGACTACAAGAAAATGCTCCCGTACTACGGATTCTACAACGCGAACGATTGGAGCGACGCCAAGCCGGTCCTGTATTTCACCGACCGTAACGGCAAGGTTACCGGGAACATCAAGGACTTGATCGATATCGGCAAACGCGCAGACTCCCTGGGACTTCCCCCTGCAGAAGTCATCACGGAGATCCGCTCCATTTTGCACCTCCAGGATCCGACCTTCCAAGGCTTCCTGCCCGGGGCCACGGAAGACGCCGTGTGGAGCTTGCTGCAAAAATCGATGGAAAAAAAACCCACCGCCGCCAAACGGGTAATGGGGATGGATTCGGGGTCATCGACCGAAACTGGTCCGTTGGTCAAGCGGGCCGCAAGCTCCGGAACGTCCGTAGTATCCGTAATGTCCGTAATGTCCCCGCACTTCGCATTGACGCTGTTGGGCCGGCGCTGAGTCGGAATATCTGGACCATTTTCCGGCCGCACCTCAAGGCGCGGCCTTTTTTATTTTCACCGCCGTGATTACTCGCGAGGAGACCCATCCCTATGAGCCTTAGGTGGTTGGCCTCTGCCCTTTCCACCCTGGCGGGCTTGCCGGGCCTCATCGCCGCGCAACCGTCGCCGTCGGCGGATATTTTCCAATCCGAGTTTGGGTGGAATCCCAGGGAACAAATTTGGTCCCCGACCTTGCCGGTCCCCCCTGTTCCATTGACTTCTCCGCAAGCCATCTCCGGGGCGATGGCCTCTCCCGGTTCCCCCTCCGGGGATTCCGGAAGCGCCGGCCAGCCCGCAGGCCTCCCCGTCTGCTTCGCCGTCGTTTCCGCCGGGCGTGACGATTTAATCCATAAACAAGGCGAATTCCATTTTGATCAGGACTTGGCGCAAAGCGGCTTACGATTCGGCCTTTCGCCTATCTCCAACATCGATTTTCGGTTCGAGGTAATAAAATCCCGCACTGAGGAGGAAATCGGCAACAGCGCGGCGTCTCTGGATTTAGACAAGTCGGAATGGGACTGGCGCATGTCCATCGCCTATGTGTGGACGCCCTACCTGATCCCCTTCGGCGTGGTCCAGGGTAGCACCGCCGTTACCGGAGAAAACTCCGCGGCCAACCTGGGTTTACGCGGATCATTCCCATGCGGGCTGCGCTGGATGTGGAGTACGGAAACGTCCCGATCGGATTTTCCCGCCGAATTGCAACTGACGGAATATAAGGCAATGTCCATGCCCATGCTTTCCCGCGCGCGCACCCAATCCCTCGCGGTGGGGTTTTCACGCGGGCGAATCGACGCGGAGTGGGCCGGACAACTCCGGAAAATGGACTACGCGCGCCTGCAAAGTTCCGAATACGCCCTGGGAGACAGCGGTTCCTCATGGCGGCAGGAATTGCGCGTCACGTATTCTGGAGGACGCGCCCCAGGTAACCGTAAAGTTACCCTGGATTTATCCGCCTCGGAAGGCGATCACGCCCTGCACGGCACCGCTTTAAAACCTCAAGGCCTGTATTTGTTCAGCTATCAAGACGGAACCCATTCCGCCTATTCCGCCCGGTTGGACGCCCAGGCCGGTCGCGAGGCGTGGGAAGCCGGAGGCGATTTCGCCGCGGCGCAATCGCTGTGGCGGGCCAATCGTCCCGACGTTGCCTATGGAAAACATCTTTGGGATCGCAACGGAGTCCTCGATTCGTACGCGGGCAGCCTGTTGGGGCTTTTCGACGATGAGACCTGGCTGTTCGACGGCATGCTGGAGGTTCAATCCATGTCCGCCGGAGCCTGGGCCGCCTGGTTCCAAAAAAATTGGCGCTTGGAAATCGCCTTGGCCTACCATCGCCTGGATTTACGTTCCGAGTATCGCCTGACCCGCAGGACGACTTCCTTTCTGATCGCCTATGAGGAAAAGGAATCCGACCGGACTTTTCCGGAATTGGCCGCGGACATCGTAACTCCGGAGTTACGTCTGGCGCGCAGTTGGGGACCGGTCACGTTGCGGACGGAATTGTCCCAGGCGTTGCCCATTCGGGTGCAATTGTTGCGAGGCCGGAGCGCGACCGCAGGTTCAGGAAGTTCCGGAACGCCCTCTGGGAGCCAATTTTCGGGAGGCTTAAGGGCAGGTGCCGAACTGGGCTGGGCGTGCTTTTGACGAGTTCGCGGCCCGCTCGCTCGCCCTTTGGCCTCAGGGGTCTTTTCACAACACCCTGTTAATTCGCGCGCACGGCGGCGGCGACCGAGGCGATGGCCTCGACTATTTCCGGAACGTCCGTGAGGCGATTGCCCTGACCCAAGGAAATACGCAAGGACGCCGAGGCAGCCTCCTTGCCCAAACCCATGGCCAGGATGACGTGCGAATGCTTTACCGATCCCGAGGCGCAGGCCGATCCGGCGGAAACCGCGAGACCGCGCATGTCCAAAGCCATGACCATCAAATCGGCCGGACAACCGGGTAAAGTGATATGCAAGGTGTTGGGAACGCGCGGAGCCTGCTCGCCATTGATGATCGCGTCGGGAATTCGCCCTCGCAAAGCGTCCGACAAGGCGTCGCGCATGGCCGTCAATCGGGCCCGTTCCATTTCCCCATCCCTAAGCCAAACTTCGGCGGCCTTGCCGAATCCGAGGATGCCGATCACGTTTTCCGTGCCGCCGCGCAAGCCGCGCTCTTGCGTGCCTCCGGCCGCTTGGGCGACAATAGGCGCGCCCTTGCGAACGTACAATACGCCGATGCCTTTGGGTCCATTGATTTTATGGGCGGAAAAGGCCGCGTAGTCGGCGTTCCACCGGCGGGGATGGCAAGCGGGGATTTTCCCCAGGGCCTGTACCCCGTCACAATGGAAGAGGATGCCTTCCGTCCGCAAACGGGTGCCGATTTCCTCCACGGGTTGCAAGGTCCCCACTTCGTTGTTGGCGGCCATGACGGTCGCCAGGGCAGTATCGGGACGCAGGGCCGCGAAAACGGCATCCGGCGCGACCATGCCGTCCAGGTTGGGTGACACCCAAGTTACCTCCCAGCCCTGCGATTCCAAACGGCGCACAGGCTCGAGCACGGCGGAGTGCTCGGAGGTTGAAGCCACCAGATGCCGTCCCCGGGATGGCCGGGAAGCTGCGGCGCCCAGCAACGCGAGGTTATCCGCTTCGGTCCCTCCGGAAGTGAATACCAATTCGGTCGGGCTTACGGCCAATAACGCGGCGACTTTTTCCCGAGCCTCCTCGATCATTTTGCGCGCTGCGCGGCCCTCCGCATGGATGCTGGAAGGGTTTCCGCCTCCCCCACCTGACCCCAGCAAATCCGCCATGGCGTCCGCTACCTCCGGATGCAACGGCGTCGTGGCGTTATGATCGAGGTAGAAACGGGACATGCGATGCGACGGGAAGCGGGCTACTTTCCCGCGTCCTGCCTCCGGGCCAGGCGCGCGACCACGAATTCCGCGCCCAGATTGGGCCGGCCCAACGCCAAGAGAACCTTCGCGAGCAACGCGCCGCCCAGGTATTTGATTTCTTCGATGACTATGCCTTCCCGATCGCATAAAACGCGGAAGTCATCCAGGCTGAACAGGTGGATGTTCGGAGTATCGTGCCAATTATAGGGTAACGCGTCGGATACGGGCATCATGCCCGTGGCGAGGAGGGACAGGCGGTTTCCCGCATACGCGAAATTCGGGAAAGCAACAATACCTTTGCGCGCCACGCGCAGCATTTCGCGGAGCACCAATTGGGGCTTTTTCACCTCTTGCAGGGTCCGGTTCAATACGGCATAATCGAAGGCGCCGCCCCCGACCAGCGACAAGCCCTTGTCCGCGTCGCTTTGGATCACGGGCACATTGCGCCGTAGGCACTTCACGACATTGTCCAAATCAATGTCGATGCCGATTCCGGTCACGCCCTGGCTGTGCCATAAGCCATCCACCAAGGAGCCGTCGCCGCAGCCGATGTCGAGAATATGGCTGCCCGGTTCGATCAAATCCGCCAACACCTCGAAATCCTGGGAAGCGCGAAAACCCGCCGCCTGTGGCTGAACGTTCACCGCGTGGGCCCGATGACTTATCCCGGTTGGATCCACTTCCGTCGGCCCGGAAGCCGGCTTTTCCAAAAAGCCCTGGATGACCCGGGAAAGATTCGCGACTTCCAACAAAAACGCATCGTGGCCGTACGGCGATTCCAGCTCGACCACGGAAACGACCTTCTTTTTTTTAAGCAGGACCTGGCCCAACTCGCGGATCTGCTCGGGAAAGAAGTGCCAATCGGAAGACAAAGCCACCAGCAGGAATTCCGCCTGCGACTTCTCGAACGCAGCGTCCAAGGAGCCGTAGCGGGCCTGCAAATCAAAGTGGTCCATGGCCCAGGTGATATGGAGATAAGAATTGGCGTCGAAACGCCGCACGAATTGATCGCCCTGATGATCCAAATAGCTTTCCACCTCGAAGCCCGTCTCGAAACGGCTTTCGTCCCAACTCTCCTTGCGATTACGCCCGAATTTCTCGTGCATGGACAGGGCGGACAAATAGGTGAGGTGTCCGATCATGCGGGCATAAGCCAGGCCGCGATCCGGCAGCACGCCATCCTGGTAGAAATCCCCGCCGTGAAAATTCGGATCGTTGACGATGACCTTGCGGCCGATGATTTCGAAACCTAAAGCCTGCGCCGACAGGCAGGCGGCCGTCGCGATGCCGATGCATTTTCTCACCTTGTCCGGATAGGCCACGCTCCACTGCAAGGCCTGCATGCCGCCCATGCTGCCGCCGATCACCGCTTCCACCACGTCAATGCCCAGGCGCAACAGGAAAAGCCTTTGCACGTTCACCATGTCCTCGACGGTGATTTTCGGGAAGGCCGACCCATATGGCTCGCCCGTTTCCGGATTCAGGGAGGCCGGACCCGTGGTGCCTTTGCAGCCACCCAGCATGTTGGACGCCACGACGAAATAGCGATTTGTATCCATGGCCTTGCCCGGGCCGATCATGTCGTCCCACCAGCCGATGCGATCCTTGGGCCGCTCATAATCCGGGTTATAGCCCGCGGCATGCGCGTCCGTGGTCAGCGGGGAACAAATGAGGATGACGTTGTCGCGCGCGGCGTTCAGGGTTCCGTAGGTTTCATAAGCCACGTCCAGGCGCGGCAGGGTTTTTCCGGATACGAGCCGGAAGCCTTCGGGCGGTAGGTCGAGGCGCACGAATTGCGTCGTCACTTGTATAGTCGATTCGGGCTCCGCCGATTTCGATCCCTGGGAATCCGCTTCCGGGCGCATGACTAGACCTTTCCGACCAGGTTCACAGCCCAGCAATTTAGATATATTCCCCAGCCATACCATATGCCGGAGCTTCCCGAAGTCGAAACCATAGTCCGCCTGTTGGCCCCGGGTATAGAGGGCAAGCGCATCTTATCCGCCGACCTGCGGCTGCCTCGGTTGTTGCTGGGATCCGACCCGGGGGATTTCAACCCTCGGTTGGAAGGCCTCCGGCTCGAACGCATCGTGCGCCGGGGTAAGTACATCATCCTGGAGCTACCCGGACTGTCCCTCGTCGTGCACTTAGGGATGACGGGGCAATTGACCTATGCGCCTCCGGATGCTTCTGAAAAACCGGGCTTCTACCGCACCGTTACCGGCATGCAAAAAGCCCTGGGCGTCCATCCCATCGACAAACACACCCATCTGATCGTCCGCTGGGAAGACGGTTCTCGCGTGCTGTTCCGGGATCCGCGTACCTTCGGAAAACTCTTTCTGATCGAAGGTCGTGATTGGATGCGGCATCCGCGCCTGCGCATCTTGGGAGAAGAGCCTTTGACCTTGCGCATTGAACCCTTCCTGGCCAAGCATTATCCCGACGGCAGCGCGCGCTCCATCAAAGCCTTGCTGCTGGACCAATCCTTCCTTTCGGGAGTCGGGAACATCTATGCGGACGAAGCCCTGTTCCGCAGCGGCATCCATCCGGCCCGCAAAGTGAAGGACGTGAAGCCCCTCCAGCGGCCCTTGCTGTTGCAAGCGGTGAAGGACGTGCTCCGCGCGGGCATCAAAAACAGCGGCACCTCCTTTTCCGATTACCGCAAACCGGACGGCACGCAAGGATCCAATTTCGAACGCCTGCAAGTATACGGACGCGGCGGCCAGCCCTGCCGGAAATGCGGCGCAGTCCTCCGTAAAACCGGGATCGCGCAACGCGGCACCGTCTTCTGCCCCCGTTGCCAACCCCTCCCGAAACGATGAACCGTATCCAGGCGCGCGGAGGGAATCGAATCGGCGCCTAGGTAACTTGTATGTTACCTAGGAATGAGTTCCGAAAAAAATCCGCCAGGTCCGGCGGCCCCACCCGTCAACGCTTCCGGGGCGGGCATATACCGCATATCGTCCACCCCGTCAAGCGGAAAATGGTTTTATAAAAAGATTAATCGGGCCGGAATTGCCGCATTGACACGAAGTCGGCTACCGGCATAAAGGTATATTACCGATAGCAACATATACCCTGGACAAACCGCGGGGCGGAAAGCATACTAAAGAACATGGACCACGCAGGCAATGTCGAAAAGGCCATTCTCGCGGAGATGAAAAAGCCCGCCAGCGGACTCATCGATCGCGTCACGCGCAACAACCAGATCATCCTGCATAATTTCAGTCAGGCCATCGAGCGTCAATGCGAATGCCAGTTGCCGGGCTGCCGGAAAAGCTTTCCCATGACCCTGATTCCAAACCAGGTTTTGTACCCGAAGTTCTGCGAAGATCATCGCACGGATTTCCGTCGCGAAAATTTCCTGCGCCGCTTGGCTGCGCGTCCCGAAACCTACCGCTTCGAATCCGTCAAAGTGTTTTTTCCGCCCGAGAAATTTGCCCCTCCGTCCCCCGACTTTCTCGCCGACCTTCCAACCGACCCCGAATTGCCCTAGCCTTATTTAATTCTGATGCGAAAATTGCTGGCGCGCCTGGGCGGCATTTGGCTGCGCACGTTGCGCGTCCATTGGGTAGGCCCCCAACCGGTCGACGGTGGAATTTTCCTGCTGTGGCACGAACATCTGCCCGCTTGCATCCGGGCATTTTCCCATCGCGGGATCAATGTCCTCATTTCCTCGAGCGAGGACGGAGGCTTGGCGGCAACGGCCTGCGCAAGCTTGGGTTATCGCGTCCAGCGTGGTTCCTCCTCGCACGGCGGCGCGGCGGGTTTACGGCGTTTGGCGCGCGCTATATGCGGTCGGACGCAAAACGAAAAAATACTGTCGCACTCATCGAAGATTCCCATTTGGGCCGGCATGGCTTTGGACGGTCCCCGAGGGCCGCGTCGGCTGCCCAAAGCCGGATCCTTGTGGTTGGCGCAATTCACCCGCTTGCCGGTCATCCCCGTATGGGTCCAGGCCCGAACGGCCACACGCGTGAGTTCCTGGGATCGCAGCGTCGTGCCCTGGCCGTTTTCCCGCATCGACGTGCGGTTGGGCGCAGCCTTCCATCCCCAATCCCTGGAAGAGATCCAATTGGCGATGGAAACCTTGGAACTCGCCGACAAAAACGCCGATAATCGCCGATAATCACCCGGAAAGGCCCGCATCCCAGGGCCGCGCGGATTATTTATATTCCACGCTTCAGTTAATCCTCACCCGTCCCAGGAGTCGCCTTGCTTCCTTTCGTCACCATGGTCGCTTTCGATGTGGAAACCACCGGCCTCGATCCCGACCGCGAGGAACTGATCGAAATCGCCGGAGTAAAATTCACCTTCGAAAAAAAAGACGGCAAATTGGTCACGCGGGAAATCAGCCAGTATGGAAGCCTGGTAAAGCCCGGCAAATTGATTCCCGAGGATGCCACACGCGTGAACAACATCACAAATCAAATGGTGGAAAACGCCCCGGAGCTCAAGCCCGTACTGTCGGCTTTCCTCCGCTTCTGCGGACTCAGCACCGTCCTGGTCGCGCACAACGCGTCCTTCGACGCTTCGTTCCTCGGCAAGGCCATTCGCAAGCAGGGATTGGTGATGCCGCAAAACCCCATCATCGACAGCCTGAAACTCCTCCGGAAAATCATGCCGGAATACGCATCGCATAAGCTCGGGGAAATCGCCCGCAAGCTCGGAGACCAAACCGGGATGACGCCGAGCAAGGGAGAATTGCATCGCGCCACATACGACTGCCAGATTTTAAAGGAAGTTCTTTGCGTCTGTTTGCGCAAGCGTTATCAGGACAAGGATTTGGCCATGGATCAAGCCCTCAAGGCATTTGAAAGCATTCACGGGCAACCGCTCAATTTCGCGCAATTCTCATAATCCATTGTTTCCGGAACCACCGGATCTCCCCCGATCCGGGTATTTGCGATTGTCGGGAAATTCCATACCGGCCAATTCAATCGGGCGGAGCGGTTCCAAATCAACATTATTTAGCTTTAGGGCAGTCGCCGCATAAACGGACCCAGGTTCCTCTTCCAATTGGAGGCGCAGGGTTCTGGAGGATGACAATGATGAACCGCAATCAAAAAACTCTCGATTTTGCACACGCAGGCCGGATGGCATCGCTATGCCTGGCAGTCCTATTAGGCGCTCATTTGCAAGCGGGAGCGTCAACGAGCGGGATGGCTCCTTCCAACGTCGCGGCGCAAGTCGCCCCGCCGGAAGCGGAAGCGTTGAACCGTGAAATCCAAACCGTCCTCACCCACCATTACGCCGGCATCGACACGACCGGCCTCCTGGGACGCATTCAAGAGCGTTTGCAATGGACGGAAAAGGATCAACAATTGGTCGAGGCGGAAGGCATCTTGCACTTTGATCAAGGGGACGTGCATTTGGCTTTGCCGTGCTTTCGCAGATTAATTAAGCCCAGTGCATTGACCATGGGCCTGATGGCGGAAGCCTTGATGCAGACCGGGGACAAATACGAGGCATCCTCCTGGTACCTCAGGGCCGCCCGAGCGGTTGCCAAAGCAGATTCCTCCGCGCCGCGTTTGTTTCGAAGCTACTTGGCGATTAAGCCGGAACAACCCAAGGTGGAACTGGAATTGGCCGAGCGGTTGGAAATTCAGAATCGGTACTCCGAAGCCTTGGCCATTTATTTGCCTCGGGAAAAAGAGCTTATCACGGATACGGCCATGGTTTTCCGGATCATCGTCATGTTATCGTCGCAAGCCCGGGACCTGGAGGCATTGTCCTGGTTGAAAAAATCCACCGAGTCCAATCCGCGCGTAAAATCGTTACGCAAGGCGATGGCGCTTGAGCACGAAATCCTGGATCGGAAATTAGAGGCTGCGATCGACTGGTCGGATGCCTGGCGCCTTGATCCCTCCGACAGCGAGTCGCGCGACCGCGCCTTCACGCAATTGGAATCGGTGGGAACGCCGGGGGACTCCTTGCTCCAATCCATCTTGGACCATGCCCTCGAACAGGATCCGGCCTCGGCCAATCTGCATTTTAAATACGCCTTGCTGTTGTTGCGCAAGGGAGCGCGCGCAGGCGCCTATCCGCACCTGGAAGCGGCCCTGAAAACGGACCCCAAAAATCCGACTTACCTGTCGCGCATTCCCGAGGCCATCGAAGGGGACAGTCTGATCAAAGTGCATTTCGCAGCCATGAAGGCGCTATACGAACAGAACTATATCACGCCTCGCCTCGCTGAATTCGTGGCGCGCGGATATCGGTTGAGCGGGGACAAAGCCGGCGCCTGCAAAACCTGGTTGCAGGAAATGACTCGCGACGCAGCAGGCTTAAAAGGAAACCGGGAAGCCTTCCTGGATTTGTATTCCTGTCCGGACCCCGCCGCGCAAACGGGCGCCGCCGTCCTCGGTGAAAAACTCGCCGATTCATCCGCCGATCGCGAAGTGTTGCAGGCCATGCTGCAACTGACCCTGAAGAGCCGCGAATTCGCCAAAGCCGCTAACCATGCGCGTAAACTCGTGGAAAAATTTCCCGAGAATGCCGCCACGGGGCTGGCTACGGCCAAGATCCTAATTGCCGCTGGCGATGAGGATGGCGCCCGCGAGGTGCTCACCGCCATTGTCCAAAAAGTTCCCAATCCCGAAGCCTCGCTGCTGTCGGGCCGGATTTTAGCAAGCCATAAGGACTACCTCCATGCCCTGGAGCAATTCGCTTTGGCGGCGCCGACTTATCCGGAAGCAATAAAGCTGCGAGCCCTGTGCCTGGAGGATAAAAAAGACTTGGCTGACGCGGCGGTGCAATATTCGGCGCACTACGCGAAGACGGGGGATAAGGAGTCGTTGCGCGCCACGGCGCGGTTGTATCATCAAATCGGCGACGCAGCCAAAGAGCGGGAGGCCCTCGAAGCCATGCAAAGCAAGGGCCTGGCCGGTGAGCAAGAACGCTTATATCTAGGCTTGGCGCATTTGTCCCTGCATGATTCGGCCTGGGCGTATACGGAATTCAACGATTTGTTGCGTGGGCGCGCCGTGATTCCGACCGACAGAGATTGGTCCGTGGCGGCCCTATTCTTAGGCATGAGCCTGATGAAGGAGGGAAAAACGGATCGCAGTATCCGGACTCTGGCCATGGGCCTGAAGTCCGCACCTGAAAACGTGCCCGGTAGGGCGGAAGCCTTCGCGGTATTGGCCTCCAGCTATGCCGACAAGCATCTTTGGAAAGAAGCCTCTGCGGCCTATGCTCAAGCCGTGGCGCGGAACCCTTCGTCGCGGGAATTGATTCGCGGGCAATTGGAAGTGGCTCGCAAATTGGAGGATAGGCCGACGCTCGAATGGGCGTATCGCGCCGTGTACGCGTTGGATACGACCGATGCAGAAGCCAACCTCTTCCTGGCGAAGTCCCTCCAAACCAACCGCGATTACAAGCAAGCGGCCCGGCATTTTCGCCGTCTCGCCGAAGCCCATCCGTCCGATCCCAAAGCCTGGGAAAACTTGGGGATAGCCTTGTCCATGATTCCGGATTTGCCCGCCGCAGCCATTCCGTTGCAGACGGCAATCGATCTCGGAGCCGAATCCGATGAGGTGTACATCAACCGCGCCCGAGCTTATCGCATTGAAGGCGCCAAGGACATGGCAGGATCGATTTTGGCATTTCTATTGGCGCGTAACTCCCAGGATTATCTGGCCACCTTATGGTCGGCCAAGTTCGCGGAGGAAGACGGCAATCAGCTGGTTGCGGTGGAGTTCTACAAGAAAGCGTCGCGCCTTGCCGTGCCGCATTCCGTTTGGCCGGAGCTGGCCGTCCAGGGTTTCCAGGAAGCGAAAGGCCCGGAGGCGCAGTAAAGGCTGGCCTCGATAAGGTTCAGCTTTGATTAATGACCGGTCTCGATTTTGCCGGGATGCTTGTGACGGGTATCGTTCCAGGCACTCGGCAGCCGCAGGAAAATTCCGACGAATAAAAAAACGACCGCGCTGGCGGCCGCTTCCTTAAATGCCAATGAATCGTAATGCGATCGAGTCCGGTGGAACCCAATCATCGCACGAAAAATTATTTCTGGAGTTCGTCGACGCGCTTGAGAGCGGCCAGAATGCCGTTCTTGGCGATGAAGCGGAGGCCCGCGCCACTGACTTTCAACGTGACCCAACGTTTTTCCTCGGCCACCCAAAAACGCTTTTTATGCAGATTGGGCTGGAAAAATTTACGGGTATGATTCATGGCATGGGAAACTTGATTGCCCTTTTGGCTTTTCTTCCCGGTCACTTCACAAATGCGGCTCATGGAAAACCTCGTCTGAATCTTAAAACTGAGGCGGAAAAAGTAATAAGAACCCGCGAAAATGTCAGGCTCAACGCCGGATTCAGGAAGATTGGGTCGAAAACCCTAATTTTTGAAGAATATCGCCGACGCCCGAGGCGGGGAAACCCTGAATACTGGAAGAGTTCAACCGTTGCAACGGGACCGCCAAATCCATGGCCAGGAACCGATCCAGGGGTATTTCTACGCCGGACAGCCGGGTTTCAACCAGTTCCTTCAGCAGGTTATATTCGGCGAAATCCCGGCGTCCCAGGAAAAAAACCGGCTTGCCGAGCGCGAGGCATTCGGTGACCAGCCCATAACCGAGTTTACCCAGGACCAAATCCACGGACGCGGTTAAATCCGCGTACCGGAAACCCAAATCCTTTCGAATATGGTGATAATTGCTCGGCGCACCGGGCAAATCGTACAGACCGATAAACTCCCAATCCGAATAGTCGGATAGCCGCTCCCAAGCCACGCCGTCCAAACCGAAACTGCCGACATAGATCAGACACCAACGCTTGGCCGAATCCCATCCGTATCGCCTGGCGAACTCTTCGCGCCGTGAACGTCCCGGACGGCAAACCATGCCCACCGTTTCGGTGGCCACTGCTTCGGTGGCCACGTCTTCAGTCCCATGCGGGCCGGTCATGCAGGGGAACATGCGCAAGGACCGATGCGCGGACGAATAATCCTTTTCCATCCTTTCCAACATGGGACGGTAACGCGGATGTGACTCCAGATAAGGCCGATAAATATCCACCCAGGTAAAATTGCAAAGACTCCAAGCGGTTACCCCGGCTTCCCGCGCGATGGGAAAAGCCAGGGGAGGAATGTCGCCGATGACGAGGTCGGTTCCCGATTCCCGAATCGCGGTGGAATATTTTTCCATGAGAAGATCGCGGCCACTTTCGATTTCCGCGTATCGCGCCAAGGTGGCGGGGACGTCGACCTCGACGGTGTCTTTTTGCAGGCAGCCGCAATCGATTTCGCAAGGGATGACGCGCACCGAGCGGGCGATTTCCTCGCGGAAAAAACCTTCCGGCAACGAAGTGTAAATATCGACTTCCACGTCCTCCGGAAGCGCGTCGATCAAGGCGGAGTTGCGCACGCCATGGCCGAAGCCGTGCCCGGTCAGGAAGAAGGATATTTTGCGGGGCGATGACGCGAGGCGCGCGGACATACGGCCGGACTGCGGTTTCAAACCGCGGTGTTGAGAATTTCCGGCAAGGAGAAATGAACGTTCTCCTCGAGAATCACATAATCTTCGGCGAGGGTTCCCGGGAATTTTCCCTGGATCCATTTTACCACGTCCTGTACCAAGTCTTCCGGCGCGGAGGCACCGGAGCTGATGCCGACATTGTTCACGCCCCGGAACCATTCTTCGCGCACATCGGCCGGACCGTCAATCAAGTAGGATGGCTTTCCCATCCGGGCCCCCAATTCGCGCAGCCGGTTGGAATTGGAACTGTTGGCCGATCCGATCACGAGGAGAATATCGACGAGCTTGGCCATTTCCGTCACCGCCTGCTGGCGGTTGGTGGTCGCATAGCAGAGATCACCCTTTTCCGGTCCTTTGATTTTCGGGAAGCGCTGCCGCAGCGCCGCGATGATGTCTTTGGTCTCCTCGATGGACAAAGTGGTTTGCGTCGTGTAAGCCAGACCGTTTTCGTTCACGCCTTCCAACTTCCAAACGTCCTCGGGCTTTTCCACCAGGATCATTTCGCCTTCGCCCAATTGGCCCATGGTGCCCACCACCTCCGGGTGTCCGAGATGTCCGATCAGGATGATTTGCAATTCATTCTTGTCGTGGCGCTTGACCGACGAATGCACCCGCTTCACCAACGGACAGGTGGCGTCGATGGTCACCAGCTTGCGGCTGTCGGCTTGCGTATACACCGCAGTGGGTACCCCATGCGCGGAGAAAATGGCGACCGAGTCGAGCGGCACTTCTTCCAAATCTTCGACAAACACGGCTCCCTTTTCACGCAGACGGGACACTACCGCCTGGTTGTGGACGATTTCATGACGGACATAGACGGGCGCCCCGAATTTTTCAATCGCTTTTTCCACGATGCTGATGGCGCGTTGCACGCCCGCGCAGAAGCCTCTCGGCGATGCCAAAAAAATCTTCACGATGCACTGCTCCCGTTTCCGGTAGGCTCGACGGCCACGCCGCGACCTGCTTCGAAAGTAGCAAAAATCGTTTCCCGGAATTCCACCCAGGCCGCCTCCAAGCCGATTCGGCTGTCGTTGACCAAAGCTTCGCAAGCCGAGGCTGTGCCCTCGTCGCCCGGAACCATCTCTTCCGCATCCTTCGGGGTCCGAATCACCCCGGCGACACCGCGTTCAAGCATGCGCTCAGCCAGGAATTCCTGTTGGTCGTAATAGGGACCGAAATACGTTTTCACTCCGGCCAGCAATGGCTCCCAAAAGTTATGCACCCCGATGGGTACGAAGCTTCCCCCTACGAAGGCCGCCGAGCAGAAGGGCAAAAAATCCCCCACCCGGCCCAGGGAATCAACCAGCAGATGCGCAGATTCGGGCGATTGGCTGTGCAAACCGAATCCCAGGCCGGAAAGCAATTTTCGAAAGTCGAGAACCTCCCGCAGGTGTCGGGGAAATACGATGAGATCGAATCGCACGCATAATTTTGGAAGGGCGGGGAGCAGGATTTTCAGTTCCGCCCGATGCAAGGAAATGAAAGCCAGGCGCGGCCGTGGATTCGTGGCGAATGCAATTGCCGATCTTTCCCGAGCCGCCGGCGGCCCGAGAGCCGGGGCCTGCTGCCGATGGCCTAAGAGGTTCCGCGCGGGTAAGCCGGAATTTGGCTGGATAATTTCGGACGACTCGCCGTTCAATCGCGTTTGCAGATAATGACCGATTTTAAAATCAGCGCCGATGGAAACTTTTACCGAGCCCAGGTCCCGGAATCGTTTAGCATCGGCCGGGGTTTGTGCCTGGATCGAGGCCAGGCAGGACAGCACTTCGCCAACCGCCCGCGCATGCCGTCCATAGGTAACGGCAGCGTTACGGGTCAGCTTAGCGGAAACCAAAAAAGCGGGTATGCCTCGCGCGCGGCAGGTCCGGAGCCAACCGGGCCAAAGTTCCGCTTCGTACAGGCACAAGGCCACCACGGAATGTTCCTTTAAAAACGGAATGACCGCGGAGGCATGATCGACCGGAGCCATCGCGGCCTGAATTTCCCCATCGGCTACCAACAGGCCCGCAGCGTGGCCGCCAGCATTCCTCGCCTTACGAAAATTTTCACAGGCTTTTTCCAAAAACTGGAGGCCCGCGTCCGTATTGGCCGTGACCACGACCCTGCGAATCCGCGTATGTCCCAGGCGGTCGAACGCACCGGCTTGGGCTTCACCCATGGGTTGGGAGTCGCCCATGGGTTCCTCCGGCGAAAGCATCCCGGAAATGATCCATTTGGAGGCTAAATACCAGACGCCCTTGGCCTCCCCCAGGGACGCGCCATGCAGCCACAAGGTGGGTACGTTTGCTTTCGGTCCGGACTTTTTGGTCCACTCACCCGACGGCCCCAATCCGAATCTTTCCGTAACACGCCAGTTACGTGGAAATATTCCCATGCCGATACGCCTGAAGAGAAATTCGTCAGCCCGCGCCAGTAGACGCGCCGGTATGACGCAGAAATCCATGGCCGCAGAGTAACACCGCAGTTCCCAAGCGGAAAAGTTCCGGTGCACCGGATTCATAGGCGTGGACACGCGCCGCGATAGGCAAGCAAGATCAAATTCGCGGCACCGCCAAGGCCCAAAGCAAAGCCACGGTAACACCCAGTTTCAGCACATTCCCGCCCTGTCGACGCAAGGCACCCTCCAAACCCTGGAAACCACGGTTGGGAAAACGACCACCGGAACCACGCGCGTCCTCGCTCGAGGCGGCCCAGATAAATTCACCTCCCAAGTTCGCGGCCGTAACCGGATTTTGTTCGTGCGCATTTTTTATTTTTCCATGCGCCTTTTTCCAAAATCCAAGCCACCGAGGGGTCCGCGCCCGGTAATCGCCGTAGGCATCGCCCCAATGATTTTCCAAAAACTTTTCCTCTTGCCGAGCCAACCGATCATGATGGAAAAAGGAAAGCAGGATCAGCAGCGCGGCGAAGGCCGGAGGCAAGCAATTTGCGAACAGGATCAGACCGGTTCCGGCGAGCAGATTCGCGAGATAAAGAGGATGGCGGCTTAGGGCATAAGGCCCTCTCACGGCGAGCATCGCCCCGGATAATTCGGAGCCGTTACTGTGCTGCCCAATATACACCCCCGCCCAAATTCGATACCCCGCTCCAAAAGCAATCAACGCCAACCATTCGGGATGGACAGGCGCAACGGATCGAACGCGTGCGACGACAAGCGCTATCATTAAAGCCCCTTGAATCCAACCTCGCCAGGCGAATTGCCGAAAAATCTTGCGCCGTTCACTCAAGGTCACGCACCACCTTTGGCTGCGCTTCCAGTTCGAGTTCAAGCGCTAGCGTTGATACCGGATGTAACTCGATGCTTTCCGAACAGTACTCCGCCAGGAATGGTTCGTGAGAAACAATCGCCGCGCCCCTGGGTGCCATTCTAGGTGCTGCCCCGGCCGCCTCGCCACTCGTCCCACTTAGCGCCCCGCTCCGGGAACCAGCTCCGACTTGCGAGGAATGTCCCGGCGACCGTCGCCAAAAAGCCAGTAGATCGCCCAACAAGGATTCCCGGTCGGAGGCTGTCAGCCAAGTGGTCGGCTCATCCAAAAGCAGGTAACCCGCATGTGACCCAAAAACCCGGGCCAAGGCCAGCCTTTGCCGCTCACCGCCCGAAAGGCTTGCCCCGAAACCGGTGTGGCCGGACGAGTTTGTATCCGCAACCGTACCGGATAAAATTCCGGGTTCTCCATGTGCGAAGAGTTTCGGAATCCGCCCTAGAATTTTTCGCAAGCCCAATATGCTATCCAACCCATCCCAATCGTCCGGACATTCCATTCGGTAGTTGTCGGCCCAGACTAAAAAATCCGCCCCGATATTTGCGCGTTGCGGTAAATACGCGAATGGAAATTTCCTGTCGTTAAGAAAATCCGGCAAAAGGATACATCCGGCTTGGGGGATTTCGATTTGGGCCAACAATTTGAGCAAACTGGATTTACCCGCTCCGTTCCGGCCGCGGATCCAGGTCACGGCTTCGGGTTTCAATTCCAGACATAAATTCCGGAATATCCATCGATCAGGCTGAGCCATCGCCGCATGGGTGTAGCCGAAATCCAAACCTTGAACGATGATCACCGGGGCTCCGGCCGCAACGTCGGCGTCCTGCCCGCCGCGCCAAGGCGCAGCCGCCCGGAGCGGGTATTCCCCCAGGGTAGCTTCAAAGTTACCCTGGGACGACCAAGCCGTCAGCGCCCTGAGCCAGGCGGGATAATTCCGGGCCCATTCCCGGATGGGCCGATAGAGCAAGAGCAACAAGGCTCCGAACGGGATCAGGTTGCCCGCGCCTCCGACCCGACCCACAGTCGCTGCCAGAGCGGCCAACAGGGCCAGCGCCATGAAAAAAAACCATTCCAAGGCCGGGGGGAAAAACGCCTGATGCGCCTCCCAGGCGATGGCATGTCCCGCGCGACGTCGCAAGGATCGCTCCCAACCCCCTCCGGCGGTATCGATTCGTCCGTTGCCGATTTCGCCTTCCAACGCGTTTCCAAATTCCTCGGTCTCCAACGCGGACGTCGCCCGTGATCGCTCGACGCGTGAGCCCGCGAGGGACAAGACGCGCACGCGATACCGGCTGGCCAAAATCGCCGGAGCCCCCAGCATAGCGGCCCCCAAGGCCAATTTCCACGAAAAGGAAAACAGCAGCGGAAACAAAACCGCGGCCTGGGCGGCGCTGGAAAGGCAACGAAACCCGGAGGTTACCCCTTGGCCCAAGGAATCCATCCCATCCGTCATCAAGGCGAGCAATCGCCCGCGCAAAGGCTCGCGATACACTGGAGCGATTCTACCGGACACCCATCCCAAAACGTCGGCCCTGCGTTCAGCTAAAAATGAGGCTACCAGGCGCAGCTCCGCGCGCGCGCCCAGGATTTGCAGGCCGGTCCGAGCGCTTACCAGCAATGCCATCCATGCGATCCAAATGAATCCGCCGCTGATCGCGCGTTTGGCCAACCAGACGAAACCGCCTTCGATCGCGCCCACGGCCAAACCGTTCATCCCCAGGGCAATCACCCATCCGCGTCTCCCCTTAAGGAAAGCTTTCAGTAGCATCACATCAAAAATAGGTCCAAAAAAACTTCAGAATTTTCATCTGCCTTTTTCAAAAATTTCCTTGGTTACCGTTTCACTTTGAAACGAATTTCCATGGAATCAATAATGCTAGGGTCAGCGGACTTGATTTCAGTTAAAAATACGGATATATTTGGCCTCGAACTTTAGCACTCGGGTTGGCTGAGTGCTAAAACCACCAATCCGATGAAGCAAATACTCATCATCGCATAACAAGGAGATGGAGATGGCAGTCAAACCCCTC